>DATIXD010000057.1:0-5822 GCA_035518875.1 Methylococcaceae bacterium
TTTCCAGAGCACCTTGGACAGCCTGGAATGCTCGAGCGGAGGCTCGCCGATGGGGGAGGCACTGGACGCGGCCGCCGGCGATTTGCAGGCTACCCAAGGCAATGTTGCGGTCATCTTGGTGAGTGACGGTAAGCAAGCCACTGGCGAGCCCATCAAGGCAGTCAGTCAGTTGAGACAACAGTTGGGGGATCGGCTGTGCCTACACACGGTTTGGGTGGGCAATCCCGGCGAGCCGGGCCAGGGGCTGCTGGGATCGCTGTCAACCACAGCCGGCTGCGGGACCGATTCAGCAGTGAGTGACGTTGTCTCCAGCGCCGGCGCCGCCGATTTCGTCACGAAAGTGTTCCTGCAACGCGGTGAGGACTGCTCGACCCGCGATTCCGACGGTGACGGTGTCGATGACTGCAACGATCGATGCCCGGACAGCCCCAAGGGCGCCAAGGTCAACGCGTCGGGCTGTTGGGTACTCACCAATGTGCTGTTCGACAACGACAAAGCGGTCATCAAGCCGGTCAGCTATCCCGAGCTCGACGATGTGGTCAAGGTGTTCGAGGAAAACCCGGGCCTTCGCGTGGAAGTGGACGGGCACACCGACAGCCGAGGCTCGGATGCGCACAATCTGGATCTGTCGCAGCGCCGCGCCGCGGCGGTTCGCCAGTATCTCGTTGGCCATGGCGTCGCACCGGAGAGGCTGGAAGCACAAGGTTTCGGCGAAAGCAAACCGGTGGCCGACAATGACACGGCCCAGGGAATGGCGCTGAATCGCCGGGTGGAACTAAACGTTCTCAAGTAGGCGAGGAGCGAATCGGTCGCGTGTTTTTAAAAAAATGGGGGGTCGTGAGACCCCTCTACCGCTGGAGGGTGTCGTAAAAGTTCACTTTCCCCCTAGGATAGGGTCGGGGTGAGGGATGAAGCGTGTGTATCGTATTGATTGGTAATGCCATCAATAAGCCTTGTATAGAGCATGACGGCATGCTTCCCCACTTTTACGATGCCCTCTTACCAATGACGGGCCGGAAAAAACCACAACCAGCAACCCAGCAAATACAACTGATCCATTGTTGATCTCCAAACCGTCACCAAGCCGACTTGTTGGGGTTGACGGCCTTTCGCGTTTGATCATGATCCCCGGGAGATTGGTAAATCAATGAAACGCCGGACTGGATTGTTACCGCTGTCCGGTGGATGAGTTGCTCGACGACGCATGGAACCGACCGCGACGCTCCATCAAGCCGTCAAGCGATTCTCACGAGGAAAGGAGCAATGAGTGCCCCCCACCGACAAGTCCTGAAAACTGCCGCGATCCGGTCCCATCGATATAGGCTGACGACGCGTGTGCTGGCCGCCTTGGCTTTAGCCGTCTGCACCCCTGTGTGGGCCGGCACATTGCAAGGTACGGCTGCATACCGCGAACGCATCGCGCTACCGCCCGACGCGGTTTTCGAGGCCGTGCTGCCGGAGGTCTCTCGCGCCGACGCACCGGCCGAGGTGCTGGGTCGCGCGAAGATCGATCCCGCGGGGCATCCACCGTTCCGCTTCGAGATCGGTTACGGCGACGCTGCCGTGCAGCTCGGCAAGCGCTACACGGTGCGCGCCATCGTCAGTCACCAGGGGCGCCTGCTGTTCGCCACCGACCGAGCCTACCCGGTACTTGGAGATAACAACGCGCCGCTTAAGATGCTGCTGGTGTCCGCACGTGCCGGCAAGCAGCCACCGCCTCGCCCCGGGGAAGCGGGCACGATCGGCCTGCCCGCCTCCTACGAAGGCGAGCTGCCCGGTGCCGGCGGCCCCATCCTCTGGCACCTGGACCTGCTTCCCGAAGGCCGCTACCAGTTGCGCACCTTCTATAAGGATAAGCCCGAGCCCAACCGCTTCGACGACATCGGCCGCTGGTCGCCCGAACCGGACACCGGTCGGCTGGCGCTACGCGGCGGGCGTGAAACGCCGGTCTTCTTCATGCCGGAGTCGGATGGTGGTGTGCTGCGCAAGTTGGATCGTGCAGGCAAGCCCATCACCTCCGCCCACAACGACCGCCTGCAGCGCCTGCCGCAGCCCGCGCTCATCGAGCCGCGCCTGGCGCTGACCGGAATGTTTACCTACATGGCCGACGCCGCGGCGATCACCCTGTGCGCCGACGACAGAAAGCTGCCGGTGGCGACGGAGGCTGACTACCAGGCGCTCGAAGCCGCCTATCTGCAGGCACGCCAGCAAGCGGGCCAGGCACTGCTGGTGAGCCTGGAAGGTCTGATCGCATCGCGCCCGTCCATGGAAGCCGGCGCCCCGCCACGAACCAGCCTGGTGGTGGAGCGCTTCATCACCGTGAGCCCGCGCGAGAGTTGCGGCAATCCGCTGACCGACAGCCCTTTGCGCGGCACCTATTGGAAGCTCGTACGCCTGGGCGAAACGCCGGTACAGGTGGCCGAGCCGCAGCGCGAACCGCACCTGATCTTTGCCGCCGACCAGCCGCGCATTTCCGGCAGCGGCGGATGCAACCGGGTGATGGGAAGCTTTGAACTGGACGGTGAAAAGCTGCGCCTCGGCCGCATGGCCAGCACCATGATGGCCTGCCCGAGGGGCATGGAACAGGAGCAGCAATTCCTGCGGTCATTGGAGACGGTGGAGCGCTATCGCATCAGCGGCAGTCACCTTGAAATGCTGGATGGCGCAGGCACGCTCATCGCACGATTCGAGGCGGTGGCTCTGCGCTGACGGGGCAGGCATCCGCACCGCGACCGGCCTGTCCAGCGGCAACTTGTAGGCCAGGCACAGGAGAGTGGAACGGAAGGTCTATGCGCAGGGCATGCAACGGGGTTACCGGTAGGTTGCTGGTGCCACGGGAAGCAAGCAAGATAAGCCACCGGCTCGCTGACGCCGGGACGAGGTCCAGCCTCAGACAACGGCCCGGCCAGTCAACGTCTGCCCTTATCGTCAATCAGGAGCCAAACCATGAATCAAACCGTCGACGAATCACTGGAGCTCTCCCTCATCCGGGATGACCTGCCGTTTCGGCTCCAACGCCGCGTCGGGCTGATTCCCGAACAGGGATTGGGCATAGTTCGCCGAGCCGCCTTTTTCGCCCTGCTCACCTGGCTGCCCATTGTCGTGTGGGCCGTGTATACGAAGCGGATATTGCCCGGCACCGTGGATGAACCGCTACTTCGGCACTTCGGTGTGCATGTTCGCTTTTTACTCGCCGTACCGCTGCTCATTCTGGGCGAGGGGATGATGCACAAGCTGAGCACGACGCTGATTCCCTATTTTCTGACCTCAGGCCTGGTGCAGGCTGCTCAGAGGCAGGATTTCGTGAAAATCATCGGGGACATCACCCGCCTTCGCAACCGGACCCTGCCCTGGGTAATAATCGTTGCACTCGTCGTCGCGGCAGCGGTCTTGGAGCCGACGACCGCCGGGTCTGAGCTGGGACATGAAATCAACTGGGCATTGGACGGGGGCGCCGGCCATCTCGGGTTCGGTGGCTGGTGGTTCATGTACGTGAGTCGCCCGATCTTCAGCGCCCTGCTGGCGGGGTGGCTCTGGCGCCTGGTCCTGTTGTTCGTCCTGCTGAAGCGCATCGCCCGGCTCGATCTCGCCATCGTGCCCACCCACCCGGACGAAGCCGGCGGCCTGGGTTTCCTGGAACGCTTGCCGAAGGCGTTCAGCCTGTTTGCCTTCGCCGTATCGGCGGTGCTGTCTTCCCGTCTGGCCCATGAGGTCGTTTACCACGGGGCCAACGTTCAATCCTTTAAAGGACTGCTCACGGTTTTTCTGGTCATCCTCGTCGGGATTTGTCTGGCCCCCCTGCTGACGTTCGCCGCTCCTCTCGCCACCGCCAAGCGCCGCGCCTTGCTGGAATACGGCGCATTGGTCGGCAAACACGGGCGTCTGGTGCGCCGGCGCTGGATCCTGGGTGAAACGGCAGCTGACGATCCGGTCCTGCAAGCGCCGGAAATCGGGCCGGTGGCCGACACCCTGACACTTTACGAGGCGATCCGAAAAATGCGCGTGGTGCCGATCGGCAAGTCCTCATTGCTCGCCATCGCGCTGCCGGCGCTGATTCCCATCGCCGCGTTGTTCTCCATCCAGATTCCGATCAAGGACTTGCTGACGAAGCTCGTCGGTACCCTCCTTTAGCATATTTTAGGCCGACGGCCTGCTAAGGGGCTTCGCCACCCAGATCGCCCGAACCAAGATCAACGTCTTTCTCCTGCGCGATCAACTGAAAGGAGCTACCGAACCATGAATCCCAAATTCATCCACAACGGCTTGTCGCTGCCTGTCGCAGCAAGACTCTGCGTCGCTGGACTGACGGCAGCGGCAGCGTTCACAGCGATGATCACGCCGGTCTCGGGTCAAACCACCGCACAGTCGCTTGGGAACTCCCTGTGACGATGGGGCTCCGAAGATTCGGCGGATGCGCTAATTGGGCTTAGTGACGAGCACCTTGGCGACTTCCGTGTGGGGACGGTAAACGAGAAAGGCTGATACATCGCGTTGCTCAACCGTTGCCACCATGCCGGTGCCGCGGGCGAAAAAGCGGTACTGGGTATCATCGACCGTGGCAGGGCCGATCTCTCCGTTGAACGTAGACTTGATCAACACCGTATCATACGTTCCCGCCGGCACTTTCAGCCGATATGCACCCAGGTAGCGGTAGACGACATCGAGCCAACCCTCATGCGTCAAATCGTCGGGGTGCTTTAAGTCACAGACGCGAACCAGCATTCTGAGCTTTTTCTCGTCACCCGCGCCCAGCCCTTTAAGCAGGATAGGTTCGGGCGGCGAGTATTGGGTCACCACACCCTCTTTGGAATCCTGGATCCCTGCGATGACGACGTTTCCGTCAGCCTTGACGTCAACAAAGCCGACCTCCCCGCCGCCCAGATCATAATGCCAAGTTGCGCTGCTTCGACCCTGCTTCATGGGAAAAAAACGAAAGATCTCATCTTTTCCCCGATTGGGCCCCGCGAGGAAGCGGTAGGTTCGGTTAACCGTAGTCAGCTCGACATAAGTGGCTGGATTCTCGATTTTCGGCGCCGCGATGGCTTCGCCGACCATTCCTTTGCCCAAACTCTTTTCGATCACCAGCCGGTCTTGCTCCGCCAAAGGGAACGCTGGACTAAAATCCACTGCTCGCGACCTATCCGCGACGCACGCTAGGAGCAGCACGGCGGTCAAAACAGGGAAAATTCTTCGGTGATTCAATTGCAATTGACCCACAGTCACACCAGATCAGTACGCGGCTTAGTGTTTATCATACTTTTGGCGCGCAGCAATCACCACGCTCGACGGTGAACGATCACACAGCCGCTAAAACGGACGACAGACGAGGACTATTGGCTTGCCTCGTCGATCTGCTTCTGCAAAACCGCGAACTCCCTCTTCCAGGGCTCCTTGTTGTAGCCCCAACTGCCCTCCATCAGCAGCTTCATGCCAGTGGCCAGTTCCGTCTTCACCCGGTCGCTGGCGTCCTCCTCTTCCAACTCCCAAATGGCCTGGGCATAGAACAGATGGTTGAGGGGATGGCTGGGGTGCTTTTCGACCGTCTGCTTGAGAAACCGGAGTGCCTTGTCCCCATCGCCGATCCCCGTCGGCCAGGGCGGCGCCCTGAGGTAGAGCATCCCGAGCACGCGCAGCGGGCCACCGCCGTCGACGTCGGGACTCAACACCACGGCCCGTCTCAACTCATTCTCGAGCCGGGCGAGATTCTCCACCGCCAGCGTGATGTGGTCGCGCACCGCCAGGCCGAGGTTGACGGCTAGGTAATAGTGCACCACACCGTCGCCGTCGCCGCCCAGCGCCACAGCTGTTTCGGCGAAGCGCAC
>DATIXD010000058.1:0-10163 GCA_035518875.1 Methylococcaceae bacterium
GGCGAAATGCGCGATCTGGAAACCGCCCGCATCGCCGTGCAGTCGGCGCTGACTGGCCACTTGGTCTTGTCGACCCTGCACACCAACGATGCCGCCGGGGGCGTGACGCGCCTGATGGACATGGGGCTGGAAGACTATCTCATCACTTCTACCGTCAACGGCATCCTCGGCCAGCGCCTGGTGCGAAGGCTCTGCCCCCATTGCCGCGAGGCCTATCCGGCCTTGCCGGAAATGGTCGAGGAATTGCGGCTGAGACGCTTCACGCCCGAGGGCGAAGTGCGGCTTTATCGCCCGCGCGGCTGCGAAGCGTGCGGTGAGGCAGGCTACAAGGGTCGCCTCGCGATCCTGGAATTCCTGGTCATGAGCGACGACCTGCGCCGCTTGGTGATGAGCCACGCCCAGGCTCGGCAGATCGAGGAACAGGCGTTAAAGGAAGGCATGCACACCATGTACGAGGACGGCCTGCGCAAGGCAGTCATGGGCTTGACCACCATCGAAGAAGTGCTGCGGGTGACTTCGGATACCTGATGGCAGTTTTCAAAACATAGCGCACACCGAATTGAAGGATTTTTCGTGCAGGAATTGGATGCAAAAATAGCTTTACTCATCGACGCGGATAATTCTCCGGCTTCAAAAATCGACGTCATTCTTTCCGAATTGGCAAAATACGGTGTCGCCAATGTTCGGCGGGCTTATGGCAATTGGACAAATCCATCGCTGAAACCTTGGGAAGATCAGCTCCATGAATATGCGATACGTCCGGTACAACAGTTTGACTACACCAAGGGAAAGAATGCGACCGATGTGGCACTGGTCATAGATGCAATGGATTTGCTCTATACGCAACGGCTCGATGCCTTCTGCATCGTCTCCAGCGACAGCGATTTCACGCCTCTGGTCATGAGAATTCTGACCAGTGGCCACAAGGTCTACGGTTTTGGGGAAAAAAAGACCCCGCCACCCTTTGTCAATGCATGCTCAAAGTTCATTTATCTGGAAGCGCTGAGCGAAGCCATCGGAAAGTCAAACGAAACGAATGGCGCAACTGAGGAAAAGTCAACGAAGATTCTCAAGAAGGACAGGAAACTGGTTCATTTGTTATGCAATGCGGTTGAAGCGGTTTGCGCGGATGATGGTTGGTCTCATCTTGGAAAAGTTGGACAACAAATTGCCAATCAGGCTTCGTTTGACCCCAGAAACTACGGCTACAGAAAGTTGAGTGAACTTATTGAAGCAATCTCAATCTTCGAAATCAAACGTGACAATCAAGTCATATGGGTAAAGAACAAACAGCCTAGAAAGCAAATGGAGCCCATGAATCTGTTGCCCGAACTGACAAACAACATTACTAACTGATGCCCCTTTACTTCTACAAAGCCGTCAGCCGAGACGGCGAGGCGGTGGAAGCCCAGCGCGAAGCGGCGACCGAGGGCGCGTTGATCGAGACCCTGCAAAACGAGGGATTCATCCCGATCCGTATCGCCCCGGCCTCCTCGCGTCCGTTCGCCTGGCTGAGATTGGGGCGGGACAAGTCGCGGCTGTCGCAGAAGGAGATCGCCCTGTTTACGCACGAGTTGCTGACCTTGCTACAGGCCGGCCTGCCGCTGGATCGCGCATTGACCCTGCTGCTGGAACTGACCGAGCAGCAGGCCGGTCTCAATGCTTTGATCGGCCGCGTTTTGGAATCGGTGAAAGGCGGCGCGCAGCTGTCCGATGCGCTGGAAGCGCAGACCGGCGTGTTTTCGCGCTTCTATCTCAACCTGATTCGCGCAGGCGAGGCGGGCGGCGCGTTGGAGCAGGTGCTGGTGCGCCTGTCGGATTATCTGGAGCGTTCCAAGGAACTGCGCGAAACGGTCGGTTCTGCGCTGATCTATCCGGCCATCCTGGTCACCATGGCGGCCTTGTCGCTGTTGTTGCTCCTCACGTTTGTGGTTCCGCAGTTCACTGAAATGTTCGAGAGTGCCGGCAAGGAGCTGCCCCTGCCCACCCAGATCGTGGTGGGCATAGCCGGGGGCCTTAGGGATTACTGGTGGGCGCTGCCGTTGTTCGCGATCGGATTGGTAAGCTATGTCCGCTACCAGATGGCCGATCCCGACCGCCGTTATGCCTGGGACCGACGCTTGTTGCGCCTTCCATTGGTGGGCGAGCTGATCAAGAAGATCGAGGTAGCGAATTTCAGCCGCACCCTGGCGACGCTGCTCGGCAATGGCGTATCCTTGCTAACCGCTTTGACGATCGTCAAGGAAACCCTGGGAAACCGTGTGGTCGCGGATAAAATCGACTTGGCGGTGGAGAGCCTGAAGCAGGGCGGCGGCCTGTCCGCGCCGCTGGTGGAATCGGGCCTTTTCCCCACCCTGGCCGTGCAGATGGTCAAGTTGGGCGAGGAGTCCGGGCACCTCGACGAAATGCTGGAGCGGGTGGCTGTCACTTACGACAAGGAAATCAAGATCTCCATCCAGCGCCTGCTGGCGCTTTTGGAACCGGTGCTGATCGTCGGCCTCGGCATCATGATCGCCGGCATCATCATCTCGATCCTGATGGCCATACTCAGCGTCAACGACCTGGCATTCTAGCTCAACCATTCTTTCACTGACTCATCGGCAAACCTATGCGAAACAGCACGCGTTTTTCCCCTTTTTCCCAGGGTTTCACCCTCATCGAACTCCTGGTGGTGCTTGCTATCATCGGCCTTTTGGCGGGACTGGTGGGGCCACAGGTGATCAAGCATCTGGGCGAATCCAAGAGCAAGGCTGCGCGCCTGCAAATCGAGGAGCTGGCCTCGGCACTGGACATGTACCGTCTGGACGTGGGCCGCTACCCCAGCAGCGACGAGGGACTGACCGCACTCATCGAAGCGCCTAGCACCGGCAGAAACTGGAACGGTCCTTATCTGCGCAAGAAAAAGGTACCCGCCGACCCCTGGAACAATCCCTATCACTATGTCTCTCCCGGCGAGCACGGCAAATTCGACCTATTCACCCTGGGCGCCGACAACAGCGAAGGCGGCGAGGGCGAGGATCAGGACGTGGCGAGTTGGGAATAGATCGGCTTTTCCATTTCGACGCTCTTCGATTCCGTACTGATGCGCGTCGCCAAGGCGCTCAACATTCGCTCCTATACCGTGGAACGCGGCTTCACCCTGCTGGAAATGATTCTGGTGCTGGTCATCGCCGCCACGGTGGCTGCGGTGGCCGTGCCCAACTTCCAGCCGGCGCTCGCCAACATGCAGTTGCGGGCGGCGACGCGCGATGTTGCCTCGGCCCTGCGCCATGTCCGGGGGCAGGCACTCAGCCGGGGGCGCGAAGCCGTGTTTTCTCTGGACGTGAATCATCACACCTACCAAGTCAGCGGACGCCGGAAGAACTACGCCTTGCCCGAATCCGTCCGACTGGGCCTTTTCACCGCCGAGGCCGAGCTTTCCGGAGAGGGGCTGGGGAGCATCCGATTTTATCCGGACGGTTCCTCGACCGGCGGACGGGTTTCCCTGGAAGCCGCGGGGAAAAGAAGGCTGGTGGATGTGAATTGGCTCACCGGAGCGGTCGTCATTCGTGAAGAAAATCCCTGACCGGTCTCGGCAACGCGGCTTTTCGCTGCTGGAAACCCTGGTCGCATTCTCGATTCTGGCCTTGTGCCTGGGGGTCCTGTTCAGAATCTTCGGTGGCGGCGGGCGACTGGCAGAACTCGCAGACCAGCATGCGCGCGCCATAGTGCTCGCCGAGTCGCTACTGGCCGGCGCTGGCGTGGAAACGCCCTTGCAACCGGGCGAAAGCGGCGGTGAGATCGACGATCGATTTCGCTGGGTCTTGCGCGTCAACCCCTATGTCCCGGCGGGCGAGCCCTTGCCCGAGCAGCTTCCGTTCAAACCTTATTGGGTCGAGCTGAGCGTGGAATGGGGCGACGCTAATGAACTTCGCACCTTCACCCTGGGCACTCTGCGGCTTCTGGCCGAAAACCGTCGGTTCGGGCTCGGACGGTGAAAGTGAGCGCGATCTCGGGGCGGGCCCAGGCCGGTTTCACCCTGCTCGAAGTGCTGATCGCCACGGTGCTGCTGGCGATCATGATGACCTTGCTGATGGGTGGCCTGCGCATCGGCGCGGGCAGTTGGGAGCAGGGCGAACGGCGGGCGGCGCAGGCCAGCCGCCTGCTCGTCACGCAAAACTTCTTCCGCACCTACTTGGGTGATGCCCTGCCTTTGCTCGAGAGCGTCAGGAGAAGCGCCGCGGCAGGGACCCGCCCGATGCGTCCGAAGTTATTATTCCGGGGCGGCGCGGACAGGCTGGAATATGCGGCGACGCTGCCGCCGCAGGTGCGCGGCGGTTTATACCGATTCGAGTTGTACGTGGACGAGGAGGGAGACCGCAAGGACCTGAAACTGGCGATCCGGCCCTTTTCGTCGGCCGAAGCTGACGAAGAGGCCGAACCGATCGAGGATGTGGTCCTCCTGGAAGGTTTGGCGTCGCTGCGGATCGCCTATTTCGGGAAGGCGAATGTCGAGGACGAGGGGAATTTCGCTCCGCGCGAATCGCAGTGGCTGGAGGAATGGCGCCAGCAATTTATGCCGGAGTTGATTCGAGTGGACATCACGATGGCGGACGAACCACCCTGGCCGCCGCTGGTAATCGCACCAAGGGTCGAGGCACGGCAATGATTTCCCGGCGAGAGCCATGCGGCATATCCCTATGCCGCACCCTTCGGGCGCTTCGCGTGCAAACCGGCACCAATCCGCATGGAGTGGATTCGGGTGCGCGAAGCGCGGGGCAGAGCCCGAACGGCATGGATGCGGTAAGCAATCCGGCCGGTTTGTATCATCGTTCCCGTCAGCGGGGACTGGCATTGGTCGCCGTACTGTGGGCGGTGACCCTGCTGACCATCATGGCCGCCAGTTTTTCTCTGACCATGCAGCGGGATTCCGGCCTGGTGAGAAACGCGCAAGATCGCGCCCGGGGCTTGGCTTTGGCCGATGCTGGCGTACACTATTCCATGCTGATGCTGAGTCTGCCCGATCAGCGCAAACGCTGGCGCAGCGACGGGACGCCCTACGAGACATTACTGCCGGGAGGGCCGGTGCGCGTGAGGATTCTCGACGAGGCCGGCAAAATCGACATCAATGCGGTGCAGGAAGCCAGCTTGGTCGGCATTTTGACCAACTTGGTCGGCAATCCCGACAAGGCGGCGGCAGTCAGCGACGCCATTCTCGACTGGCGCGACGGCGACGATCTGAAGCGTCTGCATGGCGCCGAGGCCGACGATTACCGGGGCAAGGGCTATGGGCCGCAAAATAGGAATTTTCAAGCGCTGGAGGAATTGCAAATGGTGCTGGGCATGACGCCTGCGCTGTACAAAAAACTGGAGCCTTTACTGACGATTTACTCCCAACAGGACGGCATCAATCCGGTCAAGGCAGGCCGGGAGGCATTGCTAGCTCTGCCCGGCCTGGACGAAAAAACCGTCTCCGACTATATAGCGCTGCGCAGGCAAAGTCCGGCCAACAGTCCCCCGCCGCTGGTTGTTCCGCCGGGAAGTGTCCAACTTGTCACCGGCGGCGACCGAGCCTATACGGTCGTCGTCGAGGCCCGCCTGCCGGAAGGCCAGGTCGCAGGCATCAAGGCCGTGATCAAGCGCCAACGGGCGCGAAGCGGCGCGCCATTCGTCATTGCGAGCTGGAAACAGCAGATTCCGGGCGCGACCGGGCTGTCCGACGACCAGACCATCGCCAATCCTTAACTGACCGATCTCATGCTCAAACTGGATACCCGGATCAATCTGGACATCGCACGCTTTCTAAGCTGGTGGGGCGGCGAGCTCGCATTTCTCGTCCCTGAACGGTTGCGCCAGCTGTTGGGCAGCAAGCGCCCCCGCCTGATATTGAGTAAGGCGGACGAAAGGCTCGAGGTCGTTTACGTCGACGCCGAGGGCGAACACGACCTGGGCCGTTTTACCCTGGACGAGGCCGGCAGCGGCCAGCGCGAGCGCCTGTTCGCCGAAACGCCGACCTTGAGCGATGCGGAACTGCTGTTGCGGCTGCTGCCCGAGCAGTCCCTGCAAAAAATCGTCAAGCTGCCGGCCGCCGCCGAAGAGAACCTCACACAGGTCATGGCGTTCGAGATGGACCGTTTGACGCCGTTCAAGGCGGATCAGGTTTACTTCGGCGTCCGGGTCCTCGAGAAACTGCCCGAGACCCGCCAGATCAAGGTCGAGTTGGCGCTGACGCCGCGGCAGAAGCTGGATCCCGTGCTGGATGAGCTGGTGACCTGCGGATGGCGGCCCGAGCGCGTGATTGTCGGCCCGGAAGCGGCGGGAGGCGGGCAGGACCTGTTGCCGGAGAAGTTCCGCGTACGCAAGAGCAAGCTCCCTCAGATACTGAATGCCGTTTCAGCGGCGACGTTCGTTCTCCTGGTGCTCGCCCTTTTGTTGCTTCCGGTCCTGATGAACCGCGCATTGATGCTGGAATTGCAACAGGATGTTAAAACCGCAGGCAACATTGCCAAGAAGGTGGAATCGCTGCGGGAGGATGTCCAAAAGTTGGAGAGCGAAACCGGCTTTCTCGCGGCAAAGAAGCGTACCGAGCCGGTGATGGTGGATATGCTGAACGAGCTGACTCGGGTGATTCCCGACCAAACCAGCCTGTACGGGTTGCAGTACCGGGATCGCAAACTCGTCATCCAGGGGCGCTCCCCCGCCGCTTCCAGCCTGATCGAACTCATCGAGGCTTCGCCGTACTTCAAGAACACCAGCTTCGTTTCGCCCGTGATCAAGGACATTGCGAGCGGACAGGAACGTTTTCAGATCGCCAGCGAGGCGGTCAACGGGAGGTCTTCTGAAAATCCAGTTCAATAAGTCGCGGCTCTTGGCCCTGGCTTTGCTGTTTGGGGTGCTTGCCTTCCTCTATCTGGTGGTGCTGATGCCGCTGCTGGAAATCGGCGGCGGGTACGCGGACAGCATCCAGGATCTGGAGTTTCGGCTGCAGCGCTTCCGCAAGGTTGCGGCCGAAAAGGATCATTGGCTCGCCCGACTGGAGGAGATCAAGCAGCGCGGCAAGGACAAGGAGGAATTCGTATCCGGGAATACTGCGGCGCTCGCCTCCGCGGACCTGCAGACCATGATCAAGAAAACAGTGACCGACGCCGGTGGCGAGCTCATCAGCACGCAGGTGATTCCCGAGCGCAAGGAACAACAGTTCACCCGCATCGCCGTCAAGGTGAGAATGACCGGCTCCACCGTCGTGCTGCGCGATGTGTTGTATGCTTTGGAGACAGGCAACCCCATCCTGTTTATCGAAAACCTCAATCTGCGGCCGATTCGGATCGGGCAGATGCGACGGCCCGGCGCAAAGGCTGCAAGCGTACCCGATAACCTGAGTGTCGATTTCGATGTGGTCGGCTACATGCGTGCGGGGTAATTCATGTCCAAACTGTATCGGGAATACGGCTTTTCGTTGTTTCTCCTCGCCGCCAGCGGCTTGCTGGCCGTGGTACTGCTGCTGGAATGGGCGCATTTTAGGGGCGAGGAGGCGGACCTCGAACGCCGATTGGCGACCAAGGTGGAGGTCAATCTGGAGGCGCCCCAGCGAGAGGAGGAAGAGACCTCCGGCTTGCCCGATCTCGAAGAATATTCGGAGATGATCAACCGGCCCCTGTTTGTCGAAGCAAGGCGCCCGCCCGAAGTCGGTGAAGCATCGACGCAAGAAAAGATGTTACAGACGCCGCTGACGCTGAAACTCATGGGCGTCGTCTTCACGCCCAAGGACAAGACGGCTTTGCTGGTCGACGCCAAGGGGAAATACAAGCGCGCCCGCAAGAACACCGTTGTCGACGGCTGGAAGTTGGTGGAGATCGAGCAGGACAAGGTCACTCTGGCGCAGGGAGAGGAACAACAGGAACTCAAATTGCTCAAGCCCAAGCCGAAAACCGCGACGCCGGCGAAGACCGGTCAAGCGGCCGCGAAAAAACCGAACGAAGGGAATGGGGATGAAAGCGGCGCACCCGAAGAGTCCGCTCCGGACCTATTCAATGGCGATGAAGCCGTTCCTGAAGAATCCGCTCCCGAAGAATCCACCGGCGATGAGGCCCCTCCCGACGAAGCCGCTCCTCCCGATGAGGTCGCGCCCGACGAATCCGAGAGCACGGACCAATCCGAATATAGCGCAGACGAGAATCTCCCAACCGATGAACAACAATAACGCCCCCATTCGCAAGGGTACCCATAGCCTGATCGCGGCAGCCGTGACAATCGCGCTGGGCCTGGCCGGCTGCCAGCACATGGACTCCATCGTGGCCAAAAAAGCGCCCGTCCCGCCCTCTCTGATTATGCGGGAGAAGAAACCGGCCGAGCCCGAAACCAAGCCGGAAGAAGCAATGGCCGTAAAAAGGGGTGTCACCGAGAAGGAATACTATCCACCGTCCGGGAGCCTGGTCGGCCCATCCGCCGGCACGCCCGCGGTGCCGCCTGCGCGGGAAGGCAAATATACCCTCAACTTCGACGATGCCGACCTGGCCGAAGTGACCAAGGTCATCCTGGGCGACACCCTTAAGGTCAATTATGTTCTCAGCCCGAAGGTGACGGGCAAGGTCAGCCTGCAGACCACTCGCCCCCTTACCGACGATGAGCTGATCCCCACCCTGGAGATGCTGCTCCAGACCAACGGCGCGGCGCTGATCAAGGATGGCCCGATCTACCGGATCGAACCCGAAGGTGGTGCCGTCATGGCCACTCCGGGCGCGCGGCTGGGACTGGCCGGGCAGGGTCTGCCGCCCGGCTACCAACTGCGGGTGGTGCCGCTGCGCTACGTGAGCGTCAAAGACATGCAGAAAGTGATCGAACCCTTGATGCCGCCCAAGTCCGTTGTCCGCGTCGACGAAATCAGGAACTTGCTGATGCTGGCGGGCAGTTCGGAAGAAATGGAGAGTGCGATCGAAACCATCCGTCTGTTCGACGTGGACTTCATGCGCGGCATGACGGTGGGGATTTACCCACTGAAAAACGTCGATGCTGCCACCATCGTCCAGGAACTGGACAAACTGCTGGGCGACATTGTCAAGGGGCCCCTGGCCGGCATGCTGCGCCTTCTGCCCATCCAGCGTCTCAACGCGATTCTGGTAGTCTCACCCCAGCCGCGTTACCTCGACGAGGTGGAAAGCTGGATCGAACGCCTGGACCGTTACGACACGGGAAAGGCCACCGGCAACATGCACGTCTATCGCGTGCAGAACGTCGACGCCGTGCAACTGGCGCAAACCCTCTCGCAAATCTTTGGCGGCGGCGCCGCAGCCCGCGGAACGCCCGCGGCACAGCTCGCGCCCGGGTTGACCGGCGCGGCGATCAGCGGCGGCGCGTTTGGCGGGACCGCCAGTGCGTTTGGGGGGACAGGCGGTGCGTTTGGTGGGACGGGCGGTGCGTTTGGCGGGACGGGCGGTACGTTTGGCGGGACCGGAACCGGCGGGTTCGGTGGAGGGATGGGCGCTTACCAGGTTGAGGACCAGGGTATCGGTGGCACGACGACTGGCACGGGCACCACGGGCGGCGGCCAGATCGGGACGGGAGCATCTTCCACAGGCGGCCTCGGTGGCGGTATGGCTGGCGGAACACTGGGTGGTGGGACAACTTCGGGCCGTGCAGGCCCCCGCGGGTCGGTAGTGGCCGAACTCGGCAACGACAGGCGCATCGTCGCGGACCCGGCCAACAATGCCCTGATCATTTTCGCCAAGGCCCAGGACTACAAGGACATCGAAGCCGTCATCAAGGAACTGGACGTGCTGCCCCTGCAGGTTTTGATCGATGCGACCATCGCGGAAGTCACGTTGACCGGGAAATTAGAGTATGGAATCAAATGGTTGCTTACCCAGGGCAGTAATTCAGAGGCTTTGGCGGCGGGTGGCAGTAATTTGTTAGAGAAAATCAAAAACATAGCGATTACCGGATCCGGCCCCGGAGGGTTTGCCTACGCCTTTGCCGGCAAGGATATCAAGGTGCTCCTCACCGCCTTGGCCAACGATAACAAGGTCAATGTCGTCTCCTCGCCCTCACTGATGGTCCTGAACAATCAGGAAGCCAATATTAACGTCGGCGATAAGGTGCCCACCTCGTCGGGTGGGGGTATTATCACCACTACTGGTGCAGTTTCATCACCCAGCATTCAGTATGTGGAAAGTGGTGTCATCTTGAAG
>DATIXD010000059.1:0-4321 GCA_035518875.1 Methylococcaceae bacterium
CCGAGGCGTTTTCGACCAACCTCAAGGCGCTGAGCACCCTGGCCCTTCTGGTGGGGATGTTCATCATCTACAACGCGATGACCTTCAACCTGCTGCGGCGCCGGCCGCTGCTGGCGACCCTGCGCGTGCTGGGCGTCACGCGGGGACAGATTCTCGCGGAAATCCTCTTCGAAGCCGGCGTCCTCGGACTGATCGGCGCGCTGATCGGCGTTGTCCTTGCCCTGCTCGCGGCACACGGTCTATTGCATTTGGTGACACGCACGATCAACGATGTCTATTTCGTGCTCACCGTCACGCATTTGTTTATCGCGCCGGCGACACTTGCGAAAGGGATTCTGATCGGAGTAGCTGCCGCCCTGCTTGCTTCCCTGCCGCCCGCACTGGAAGCGGCCTGGTCGAGGCCGATCGCGGCTCAGCGACGCTCCCTGCTCGAGACACGGACCCGGCGCCTGTTGCCCTGGGTGGCGCTGGCGGGCATCGGGCTGTTGGCGCTCTCGTTTGGATTGCTGAATCGCCCCGAATCCAGCCTGCAGCTTGCCACCATCGGGGTGTTTTGCCTGCTGCTGGCCTACGGCTTGTTGACGCCAGCGATGATTGCCTTACTGGTCAATGGCGCAGCCGGTTTGTACGGGGTTGGGCGAATGGTGCTCCCACGCCTCGCCCTGCGCGGCATCGCGGGCACATTGAGCCGAACCGGGATAGCCGTGGCCGCGTTGACGCTGAGCGTCGCGGCGAGCGTCGGCACCGGCGTGATGATTCACAGCTTCCGTATGGCGGTTGCGCAATGGCTGGAGCAAATCCTCCAGGCCGACCTTTACATCGCCCTACCGAGCATACCGGGGCGGGCGAGCGAAACTTTACCGCCTGGCGTCCTTGACCAGGCTCGGAAGCTGGCCGGCGTCACAAGGGTCAGCAGCGGCCGCCGGGTTTTCGTGGAAACCTCACTGGGCGCCAGCGAACTCCTAGTCCTCGAACCGGCGTATACCGACCGCCCCGCATTCCGCTTCAAATACGAGGATGGCGCCCGGATCTGGCGGGATTTCCAGACCGAGGATGCGGTGCTGATTTCAGAACCTTACGCTTCGCGGCACCGCTTGAAGGTCGGCGACCATCTGATCCTCTACACCGGGCAGGGGACCGCAAGCCTGCCGGTGCGCGGCATCTTCTTCGATTACCGCTCAGATCAAGGCATCGTCCTCATGCATCGGCGCCTGTATGACCGGCTGTGGCGCGACTCTGGTATTTCCTCGCTGGGGCTGTATCTTACCCCGGGTGCGGACGTGAACGCGGTGAAGGACGAGGTCTATCAGAAGCTCTCGAGCGAGCGGCAACTGGTCGTTCGCTCAAACCGGGAAATCCGCGCCGCCTCGCTTGAGCTATTCGACCGCACCTTCACCGTGACCCAGGTGCTTCGGCTACAAGCGCTGGGCGTGGCGTTCATCGGCATCCTGAGCGCGCTGCTCGCACTGCAAACCGAGCGCACCCGGGAGCTGGCGATCCTGCGGGCGATCGGCCTCACGCCGGGTCAGCTGAAAATCTTGGTGCTCCTGCAGACGGGTCTTCTCGGCCTATGCGCCGGTATGTTGGCTTTGCCGCTCGGCTTTCTGGTGGGACTGGCGCTGGTGCGGGTGATCAATCTGCGCTCCTTCGGCTGGAGCATGGATCTGGCGCTGCCGGCCGGCGCCTTCGTCGAAGCGGTGCTGCTCGCCGTCGTCGCCGCCCTACTCGCGGGCATTTACCCGGCCTGGCGCGCCGCCAGGATTCCGCCAGCGGAGGCTTTGCGGGAGGAATGAGCGCAGCCGCGTCCCGCAGAGGGTAATTGCCGGCATTCAAAGGGTTTTGAGATATTCCAGCAGCCCCTTCCGCTCATCGTCCGTCAGGCTGTCCCCGAAGCTGTGCCCGATGTTGGAATAACCCGGCAAGGTGGTATCGTAAATCCGCACCCGCTGTTTCGGATCGCTCACGCCGCCCTTGCCATAGGAAAGCTCGGTGTAGTTCCAGCCCAGAGTCTGCGGGTTGTAATCGTCGGCGGAGAATGACCGCGTCCAGTATTTGGGCCGTTTGCCGCTGTCGAGCAACGCTGCCAGCGTCGGGACTGAACCGTTATGCAGATACGGGGCGGTCGCCCACACCCCGTCCAGGGGCGGTGCGATATAGCCCGGTGCGGGTGCGGCTCGCGCCATTTCTCCATAGAAGGAACGGTTGAACCAGCGGATGAAGCGATCCGACCGGCCGTCGGTAGAAAATTGCGCCAGGATCGGATCGGTGCCGACCTGATCCGTGCCGATCACAAGGTTGGGATAAGTCCAGTTTTCGCCGTAAGTTCCGTGGCAACCCGAGCAGTTTTTTTCGAAAACCGGCTGGCCCATGACGACAAGCTTACGATCGATGTCGAAAGGAAAAACCGGCGGTCTGAGGGAGGCAAGATAGGCGCGGATATCCGGCGCATAAGTGTCGATTTCCTCTACAGTTTTCAGGTCATCGGCACACAAAATGGCGCCCAGCATCATGATGCGGGCATGATCTCCCCGCCCTTCGGTGTTGTAGAACAGGGCGTGTTTCTTGCTCATCCGCCACCAAGGCGGCACGCTCACCGGGGCCGGCGTCTTCGGCGGCGGCTCGATGAGCGCTTCCTTCGACCAAGCCAGAGTCTTAGGGTCGCGGTGCGCCGTCAAGGCGAGGGTGATGGTGATGGCCGGATTGACCCCTACGGTATCGGTGATCATGTAAGGGCCGATGACTCGGGTGATATCCGCCCAGCGCCGCCACTGCGCCGCTTCTTTTTCCCCTTCGACATAGGCGCCCACGCTCTCGGCGTTGACCGCCGGATCGCCGGTAAAATCCAGGTGTTCGTTCCCCAAGCCAATGACCAGCTTGCCGTTAAAAAAACCCGCATGGCAGGAGAGGCAATTGGAGACCACCAGCTCGACGCCGTCTCGGCCGACGTACGAACTGAGGTTGTAGGGCAGTTCGGCGTTGCGCCCCTTGCGCCCCGGCAGCAAGTGATCGGGCGCAGAGGGACTTACATTTCTGGCGTAGGCGGAATAGGGAACTCCGCAACTGATATAGGGCTTGTTGACCAGGGCCTGGTAGCCTTTTTGCGGATCGCCCGGACGCTGCGGCGTGGCGGGCACAACGCCCAGCAGGGAATAAGACACCTGATCGGCCTCTTCCTTTTGACTGCAAGCCGCGAGCAAGCAGACTGCACTCAGCAGAATTCCCAGAGCTAGCGATTTGCGAAAGAACATGGCTGATCTCCCGTCTTGTTTGGACAGGGTGCAGGGTACTCCCGGCATCCGGAATTGGCCATTCAATAACCGCTCAGATCGACGATTCCGCTGCCGGAAACCGAATCCGAACCATCGATTTTCCCCGTCACCCGCACGCTCCCCGACCAGGTACGCTGCGAAGCCTTGACCTCCTGACCTTCGAGCAGGGGTAGCAGATCGAGTTCCAGACGTTCTCGGGGCAGAAGAATTTTCCAGCGTACGGGGTAGCGTGCATCGGTCTCGACGCTGGTCCAATGCCCGGTCGCCTCGATTTTCAGATCGTCCCGTTCCATCAGCTTGGTGTGGCCGTCCTTTTCGATCCAAAATCCGCTGTTGATGGGCTCGGCGCTGTCGTCGCGCCGGTGCAACTGAAGGGCGACTATTTCCCTGCCGTCACCGAGCTGAATCTGATAGCGGTTCAAGGCCGTCTGGCCGCCCGGCGGCAAAGCGCTTCCCCACGTCCGGGTGAGCCAGGCCTGCCCCGTCACGGCATGACTCACCCGGTTGATTTCCACACTGCCTTTGGCTTGCAGACGGCTGAGGAAATAGACGCGCAAACGATTACCGCCCGGCCCTAAAAATCCGCCGTCTCCCGGCACTACCGGAGTCTTGATGCTTGCCAGCCTGAGCCGGAGAGTGATGTCCTCCGATGCCGCGCTGAGGTCAAAAACGGCAGTCCCGCCTGGCGCTTGCGAAACCGCCATCGTCCAGTTCTCCAGCCAGATCCGTTGCGGCAGGGCTTCAGAACCCGCGAGCCCAAGCGCCGCCCGGCTGAAGCGTTCGAAAGAATGGAACCGGCGGTCCGCCTCATCGCTCACCGTGAAAAGCCCACGATAAACCTCACGGGTCGCCCAGGCCGACTTCCGCTGCGGTTCATCCGGCCTGAGGCCAAGGCGAAACAACGACCACTGAAAACCGAACTGCCTGCCTTCAGGCGTCGCCAAGGTTCCCGAAAATTCCCATGCCTCCAACGGCGCATCGGGATGGGGGCCGTGATCGCGCGGAAAGGCAAACGGCTTGGCCTTCATCTCCCGCGGGAAAAATTGCTCGGT
>DATIXD010000060.1:0-12453 GCA_035518875.1 Methylococcaceae bacterium
ATGCTCACGGTGACCGGGCGGGCCAAGGTCAGACCTTCGGGTTGATGCTGTTCGATAGCGCTACGGACACGCTCACCCAAACTGACTGCGGCGGCGCCGTCGGTGTTTACGGCGATGACCAGAAACTCTTCCCCACCCAAGCGGCAGACGATGTCGCTGGCGCGCACGGCCTCGCGCATGACCTTGGCGGCGTGCGCCAGCACGCGATCGCCGGCTTCGTGCCCCAGAGTGTCGTTGACGGTCTTGAAATGATCCAGGTCCAGAATCATAACGCTCAAAGGCCGGCGGTGACGGAGCGCCGCCGCCCACTCCTGTTCAAGTCGGCTCAAGGCATAGCGCCGGTTGGGTAACCCCGTGAGCAGATCGGTGTTGGCCATCAGTTCGAGGCGGCGGTTGGCCAAGGCGAGTTCCGCCGAATAGCGCTCGATTTCCTTGCGCTCGCGGATTAGATCCTGTTGCAGGTTGATGATGCGCTGCCCACCGCGGATACGGGCATTGAGCACCTTCAGATTGGGCGGCTTGATAATGTAGTCGTCGATACCGGCGTCGAAGGCCTCCACCAGCGCATCTTCGTCTTCGGTGGCGGTGAGCATGATGAGGTACAGGCTTTTGCCGTATACCGAAGCTCGTAGCGTCCTGCAGAGTCGTAAACCGTCCGTCGGTCGCATGTGCCAGTCGGTGATCACCAGTTGCGGTCCGTGTTCGAGCACATGGGCCAGCGCCGACTCGCCGTCGCGGCAGGTGGCGACTCGGTGCCCCGCAGCGGCGAGCTGTTTCGAAAGCCTGGCGAGCATTATGGGATCGTCATCCACCAGCAACACCGCCAGTCCGCCGGCCGCGGGTTCTTCCACCGGTAACGCTTCGGGCTGTGATTGACGGAGGTCGGTACCGACCCGGATCAGTTTGCCCCATTCGCGCCACTGGTCTTCCACATGTTCCAGCAAACCGTTTAGGGCGCTTTCGTCGAGCACGTGGCGTGCGGCCTGCGTCTGCAAGTCCGGCAGCAGGCTCGAGCGGTAGGCGGTGTCGGCCAGGCAATAGCGGGCAATGTTTCGCGCGAAAACCAGTTGGCGCCCGAAGCGGGCGGCTCGTGATTCCTCCTGGCTATCCGTTTCCAGGCTTTGTTTCAGCGCGTCCAGGAAGACCGTGGGAAATCCCCAATCGGCCAACAGCATCACGCTCAGCGCGTTGCGGTCGATGGCGAAACGTTCGCGTTCCAGGGCGAAAGGCGCCTCGCCCTTCGCCTGCCGAAGCACTTCGCCGTACTCCTCTGGCCAAGCCGTCGCCAAGGCCAGACTCCCGATCTCGGCGAGTAGGCCCAGGGTGAAGGCTTCTTCGGGCGCCACGGTGCGCTCCCGAGCGGTAACCGACTGAATGGCCACTGCATTGGCTAGGGAGGAAGACCAGTACGCCGGATAATCGAAGGCTTCGCAGTGTCCCTGCTGATGCTTGCCAACCAGCGAAAGACTGAGGGCAAATTGGCGGACGGCCTTCATGCCCAGCAGGGACACGCCCTCCACCACGCTGGCTATGGGGCGTCGCACCCCGATGGCCGGGGAATTGGCAAGGCGCAGTATCCGTCCGGTGAGTGCCGGATCGCTCTGGACCAGATGCGCCAATTCCTGTACCGTCGCTTCCTCGCGCTGCGCCAATCGCATGATGGCCAACGCGGTTCCCGAAGGGCTTGGCAATCGGTCACTGGTTTTCAGTTCGTGAAAATTGAATTCGGTTTCCATATTAGGCTATCTGCGACCGGATCAACTCACCGCTCCGGTTGTGCCAAGCACCCGTAGGGATTCCGTCAAACGTGAATGCCCCGCTCGCACTTAAGGTGCTTCTCAGATAATCGTCCGTGCCGGCCGGTGTTATAAATTTTCGCCTCGACGGTTTGGGTGGGGGGAATGGCTCGGGCATGGCTTCCTGTCTGTTCGGCGTGGTGAATCGGCGGAGCAACCGCCGGACTTTGGAATCAAGATCGCCTAGTGAAGTCTAGTGGTATTTTGATCGCCCCTCCAATTTGACGGCAGGTGACCGCTTCGCCTGAGCGGCCGAGATTCGCCAGAACATCTAGCCGGTCGAGAAAAAGGGGAGAAAAAGGGGTCGAGATCGCGGTGATTTATCCATAAAATGTGGCGCCGTCCTGCAGGACAAACAAATCGCCATCCCCATACCCCGAACGAGAATCTCATGCTGCCATATCCCAATATCGATCCGGTCGCCGTCAGCCTCGGGCCTTTGAAGATTCACTGGTACGGGTTGATGTACGTGGTGGGTATCGGCGCGGCCTGGTGGCTGGCGCGCAGGCGTGCGCGGCGGGGCGAAGTGGGTTTGACGGCGGCGCAGGTCGATGACCTGATTTTTTACGCTGCACTGGGGGTCATCTTAGGTGGTCGGCTGGGCTATACCTTTTTCTACAATTTCTCGGGATTCCTGGACAATCCCTGGATGATCCTCCGCATCTGGGAAGGCGGAATGTCGTTCCACGGCGGGATGCTGGGTGTGTTCTTCGCCATGTGGTGGTTCGGGCGCCGGGAGAATATCGGCTTCTTCACCCTGTCGGATTTCATCGCGCCCCTGGTTCCGATCGGCCTGGGCGCCGGGCGTATCGGCAATTTCATCAACGGCGAATTATGGGGCAAGATGAGCGATGTGCCCTGGGCGATGGTGTTTCCGGGTGCCGGCATCGAACCCCGCCATCCGTCCATGCTTTATGAGGCCTTGCTGGAAGGCCTGGTCCTGTTCGTCTTGCTGCAATGGTTCATCGAGAAACCGCGCCCGCGCATGGCGACTTCGGGCCTGTTCCTGCTGCTTTACGGAATCTTCCGTTTCGCCGTGGAATTCGTGCGCCTGCCCGACGCCCAAATCGGTTATCTGGCGTTCGGCTGGCTGACGATGGGACAGGTCTTGACCCTGCCGATGATTCTGTTCGGAATAGGGCTACTGGTTATGGCTTATCGGCGCCTGGAGGCGCCCGCATGAAACAATATCTCGATCTTTTGCGCGATATCCTCGAAAACGGCGTGGGAAAAAGCGATCGCACCGGTATCGGCACGCTGAGCGTGTTCGGCCGGCAACTGCGTTTCGATCTGTCCGCCGGCTTTCCCCTGCTCACGACCAAGAAACTGCATATCCCATCGATCTTTCATGAGCTCCTTTGGTTCGTCTCCGGCGACACCAACATCCGCTATCTGCATGAGCACGGGGTCACCATTTGGGACGAATGGGCCGATGCCGACGGCGAGCTCGGGGACGTATACGGCAGGCAATGGCGCGCTTGGCGCGGCGCCGATGGGCGCACGGTGGATCAGCTTGCCGGCGTCATCGAGCAGATCAAGACCAACCCGGATTCCCGCCGGCTCCTGGTCAGTGCCTGGAACCCGGCGGAACTGGACCGGATGGCCCTGCCGCCCTGCCATTACGCCTTCCAGTTCCATGTGGCGCGCGAGCGAAGCGAAGCGAGCGGGCCGACTAAAGGCCCAGGGCGGCTCTCCTGTCTGTTTAACATGCGCTCAATCGACGTCTTTCTGGGCTTGCCGTTCAATATTGCTAGCTATGCCCTTCTTACCCATATGATCGCCCAGCAGTGCGATCTGGAGGTCGGCGAGCTGATCTGGAGCGGCGGCGACACCCATCTATATCTGAATCATCTGGAGCAGGTCAAACTCCAACTCACGCGCGAGCCTTACCCCTTGCCGACGCTCACCGTCAAGCGCCGGCCCGAATCCCTGTTCGCCTATCGTTTCGAGGATTTCGCGGTGGAGCATTACCTCGCGCACCCACACATCAAGGCGGCAGTGGCGGTTTAGGGACAGGCGCAGGTCTGCGACAAACCGCACTCGGAAGTCCATGAAAATTGCCCTCGTCGTCGCTATGTCCAAGAACCGGGTGATCGGTTCGGACAACCGCCTGCCCTGGCATTTGTCTGCCGATCTCAGGCGCTTCAAGGCCATCACTATGGGCAAGCCCATCTTGATGGGCCGAAAGACCCATGAATCCATCGGCCGCCCCCTGCCGGGCCGCAAGAACATCATCCTTACGAGCGATCCGAACTATCGTGCTGCGGACTGCGTGGTCGTGCATTCTCCGGAGGAGGCCATGGCTGCGGCGGAAGGCGGCGGAGAGCTGATGATCATCGGCGGCTCTTCGCTTTACGAGCGCTTTCTGCCGGAAGCGGATCGGATCTATCTCACCCTGATCGACGAGGCGTTTTCGGGCGATACCTTTTTCCCCGCCTTCGATAGGGACGACTGGGTCGAGACCGTGCGGGAGGAGGTGACGGACGACCCCGAGGCCGCCTTCAAATACTGTTTCCTGATCCTCGAGAGGCGCAGGGCATTTTTCATAACCGGAAGTAGATAAGGAGTCAGACCATGCAATCCGGGCGCCGCTTGCTGCCGCTCATCCTTTTCCTCGCACTTTCCGGCGCGCCGGAACTGGTTTTCGCCGCCGTCGCGGACTCGCCCGAAGGGATCAAAAAGATCGGGCATATCATAGTGATTTATCTGGAGAACCACAGTTTCGACAATCTGTACGCGCTGTTCCCCGGCGCCGACGGCATCTCCAACGCCCAACCGGAAAACACCCTGCAGGTGGACATGAACGGCCGGCTTTTAGGCCATCTCACGCCGGTGATGGACATGGGTCGGAAACCACCCGCCGTGGATGCGCGCTTCCCGGCCAAGCTGCCGAACCGGCCGTTCGAGATCGGCCGTTATGTCCCGCCGAATCAAAAAGTCGGCGATCTGACACATCGCTTCTATCAGCACCAGGCCCAGATCAACGGCGGCAGGCTGGACCGCTTCGCGGCGATTTCCGAGGCCGGCGGACTGGTGATGGGGTATTACGACGGACGGAAACTACCGCTGTGGCGATACGCCACGCGCTATACCCTGGCCGACCGGTTCTTTCAGGCGGCTTTCGGAGGCTCGTTCCTCAACCATCAAATGCTGATCTGCGCCTGCACGCCCCGCTACGACAATCCGCCGCCCGAGCTGAAGGCGACGCTGAACGATCGGGGCGAGCTGCTCAAAGACGGCGCGCTGACGCCTGACGGGTTTGCCGTCAACACCCTGCTTTCGGCGCAAGGCCCCCATGGCCCATCGAACGGCGATTCGAAAAAACGCTTGCCGCCGCAAACCCGGCCGACCATCGGCGATAAGCTGACGGAGAAAGACATCGATTGGGCCTGGTACGCCGGCGGCTGGAACGACGCCGTCGCCGGCCATCCCGACCCGAATTTCCAGTTCCACCACCAGCCGTTCGTCTATTACCAGCGCTACGCCGAGGGCAGCGAACAACGCCGCAAGCACCTCAAGGACGAGAGGGATTTTCTGTCCGGCATAAACAAAGGCGAACTGCCGCCGGTGTCCTTCTACAAGCCCGCCGGCGAATTGAACGAACATCCGGGCTATGCCGACCTGCTGTCGGGCGAGAAGCATATCGCCGAAATCATCGGGAAAATCGAGCGCAGCGCCTTGTGGAAGGATACGGTGATCATCGTCACCTATGACGAATACGGCGGTTTCTGGGACCACGTACCGCCTCCGGCCGGCGACCGCTGGGGCCCCGGCAGCCGCATTCCGGCGCTAATCGTGTCGCCGTTCGCCAAGCGGGGTTACGTGGATCATACGACCTACGACACCACCTCCATCCTGAAGCTCATCGAAACACGCTTCGACCTGGCTCCCCTGAGCGAGCGCGATGCCAACGCTGGCTCCCTGCTCAACGCGCTCGAACTTTAGGAGCCGGCTGAAAAGCATAGCGAACACCGCGACTCCCTTGTCCTCATCCGCCCCTGCGGACCGCCTTCTCACGACTCAAATCGGCCATTGCACAGCAATTCATTGTGATACGGTCGGTACACCCCTTGCCGGCGAAGTACCGCGGGCCGAGCGCTGTGAGGGCTCGCCGTTCTTCAAGGGAGTGTGGCGGAAAGCGGCGGAAACCCCTGAAAGGGTATTCCGCCGAATCCCGGCCCACGCTCACACCCGAGAAGGTCCTCAGATGGGTTTCGACTAACCCCCTCACCCATCCTGTTCATCTACGCGGATTTCGCCGCTCCGAGGGCCTTGTCCTTTTCGCGGATGAGTTTCAGCAGCGCTTTGAACGGGTCGGCAAACTTGGCCGTGCCTTCATCCATGAGGACTTCTTCCAACTTAGCGACGTCCACCTTGGCGTCGATATCGTCGAGGACCGCTTGGGCGGGGAGTTGATCGACCTTGCGCGTGTATTGTTTGTTGAGTTTGTCGACGGCGTCGTTGGTGGCAGGGGGGTTGGTCTGAATGTCGCTGCCGGCGAGGGCCTCGACGTACTTGTCAGCCGGATCGCTGGCTTTTTTGGTGCCGGTGCTGGCAAAGACGATTTCCTGTTGAAGGGGCAGATTCTTGTCTTTCCAGAACGTTTGATTCAGTTGCCACAGACGTTTGACGTTGACGATGCCGACCTGACCTTGGGCTTCTGGAATGAGCTCCGGGACTTGTTTTTCCGTGTACACGTCCACGCGCGAGACGAAGATGCTGTACACGCTCTTGAAGTGGTCAAGGCTCTTGCGCCGCTGCGCGCCGCGCCAAACGTTCTCGCGGGCGATCTTGTACTGACGCTCGGAGAAGATGAGGGTGACGTTGAGGTTAATCCCAGCAGCGGCTAGTTCTTCGAGAGAATCCAGCCCGGCGGCCGTCGCGGGGACTTTGATCAGGCGATTGGGGTGGCAGTGGCCCCAGTGCTTGCCGAGTTCGATGTACTCCTTGACGCGCTGATCGTGGGGCGGGCCGAGCTCACGGTCTTCGAGGAGCGGATCCAGCTCGAAGCTGACGAAGCCGTCGTTGCCCTTGGTCTGTTCCCAAACGGGCAGGAAAACCTCCTGCGCGCGTCGAACCAGGTAATCGGTCATTTCCCAGGCGATGGCTGAGTCGTCCATGCCTTCATCGAGCAGTGCGCGAATGTGGTCGTCGAAGCGGCCCGTGTTGATGATGTCGGCGATGATAATGGGATTGGAGGTCGCGCCTGTGGCGCCGAGCGCGCGGTCCCTTTCAACGAGTTCGGGATCGATCGAATCGAGCCAGAGTTTGGTACCGGTGGCGATCAAAGACTTCAGTGACATGACATGCTCCTTATACCGGGCGCTTGAGCCCACAAGATGCGTTAGTCGGTTTGAGTGCGGTTAGAGGGGAAAGCATCACGATTTCAGGACCGTAAAGCGGATGGAGGCGATAGCCGTAACCCATCCGACGCGATGGATTGCTCAGCCGGTTTATCCATCCTGCAGCCTCTTGCGTGCTTTCCGATCAAACGATGCACTCGCCTCGAGCCGATGTCAAGCGAGGACGTGGAGTGGGAGCGAAGGATTGGCTTGCGGGAAAAGAGAGCGACGGAACCCGACCATATACGTTTTATGCGCGCAAGAAGCGGAATATTTTGGGGCGCATGAGTAAAGGCACCATAAGGATTTCAACGGGGTGATGACCCTGCCGACATGCGGAGGTTTTTGTGGCATGCCATAATGAGGCGCGACGCGCCTTGTCCCAATAGCCCCACGCGTAGTCAAGAACCAAACGAAAACAACCAACTCATACCGCACAAGGCTTTCATGGCATGATTAAAGTGGTCAGCTGGAACGTCAATTCATTGCGCGTGCGCCTGCCCCAGGTGATGGATTGGCTGGCACAGCATCGGCCGGACATCTTGGGATTGCAAGAGACCAAAATGACCGACCCGGACTTCCCCGCTGCCAGCTTCGAGGAGGCAGGATATCGGGTCGTTTTCAGCGGCCAGAAGACATACAACGGCGTCGCTATCATCAGCAAGGCACGGGTCGAGGATTGCCTGACCGATCCGTCCAATCTGGAAGATCCTCAGCGCCGCATTCTAGCCACGACTTGCGGTGGCGTGCGTGTCATCAATCTTTACGTGCCCAATGGCGCCGAGGTCGGTTCGGACAAATACGCCTACAAGCTGGATTGGCTGGGTAAGGTCAGAGCATTCATCGGGGATGAGCTGGCGCGGCATCAGAATCTGGTGGTTCTGGGCGATTTCAACATCGCCCCAGAAGACCGCGATGTCTACGACCCTGATGCCTGGCGCGAGAAGATTCTGTGCAGCACGCCGGAGCGTGAAGCGTTTCAGGGGTTGCTCGGGTTGGGACTGGCGGATACCTTTCGCCTGTTCGATCAGCCAGAGGCCAGCTACAGCTGGTGGGATTACCGTGCCGCCGGCTTCCGCCGCAACCAGGGGCTGCGCATCGATCATGTCCTTGTCAGTCCGGCGCTCCGAGCCCTATGCCTGAGCTGTCGTATCGACGTGGAGCCGCGCAAACTCGAACGGCCATCCGACCACGCGCCAGTGGTGGCGGAGTTCGATGCTCATCTCGAACCGGCCGTTTAGTCGTCTTCCTCCATCTCTCGCTGCACCAACCAGTCCGCCCAATTGAGGATGCTTTTGAGGCGCGGGGCGAGGAGCGCCTGCGCTTCGTCATAACTCACCCAGCGGAATTCCTCGTGCTCCGGCTTGCCGAGTGCCGGATTGACCGGCAGGAAAACTTCCCCTTCCCGCGATTCGGCCAAATAGTAGCGGGCTATTTTGCCGGTCCCGTAAGGCGGCGTTTCCTGATAGCCCTTGCTCCAGCGGAAATCCAGCCGGGTCAGGCCGGTTTCCTCGCGGACTTCGCGTATCGCCGCCTCCATTGGGTCCTCGCCGTCCTCCACGACGCCCTTGGGAAAATCCCAGTAATTGAAGGCGCGCAGTACCAGATAGCGCGGCTCGTCTGCAAATGCCCGCATGATGACGACGCCCGCCGATAAGGTGTAGTTTTTCATATAAACCATTGATTCCTTATCTAACATCATACATCGAAACCGCGGCCGGATTCAGCCGTCACGACTCATCGTGCTAACATCACGCTTACCACAATCCCGCCTGAGGAGGGCGATGCGATGGACATTCGTACGGTTTCCGCAAGCCGTGGATTCGATTGGATAGGCGAGGGCTTTGGATTGTTTCGCCGCAACCCGCTCATCTGGATCGTCTTGCTGATCATTTTCCTCGCCGTGATTACCCTTTTGTCCCTGATTCCCTTTGTCGGTTCCATCGCCTCGCTCCTGTTGCAGCCGGTCCTTGTCGGCGGAATGCTGTTGGGCTGCCGGGCTTTGGATGATGGCGAGGATTTGCGGATAGAACACCTGTTCGACGGTTTCCACCATCACACCAAGCAACTGGCACTGGTCGGGCTTTATGGCGCTTTGGGTTACTTCTTGATCGGCCTGTTGGTCGCGCTGGCGGTTGGCGCCGGTGTCGGGCTGGGCTATTGGGGCGGTCTGGAGAATCAGTCGGGGCTGGTCTTCGGCGGCGCCCTCATCGGCCTCCTAGCAGCCGGCCTGTTCGCCACGCTATTGGCCACCCCCATCATAATGGCAACCTGGTTCGCGCCCGCCCTGATTCTATTCCACGATCTGCCAGCTCTCGCTGCCATGAAGTTAAGTTTCACCGGCTGTCTGCACAACCTTGCGGCTTTCCTGATTTACGGTCTGGGTGCCTTGCTCCTTGGCTTCCTCGCGATGGTCCCCGCCGGCTTGGGACTCCTAGTCTTTGGGCCCACTTTGGTGGGTTCGGTGTACGCCGGTTACAAAGACATTTACAAGGAGGCGGCCTGAACCAAAACGGCGTTCCTTACATCGGTGTGGACGGCTGCCGGGCGGGCTGGTTCGCCGTGGCGATCGCATCGGAAGCCCACTGGCGTTTTGGGCTGTATCGGACGATTGCTGAGATGGCCTGCGTCTATCGCTGGTCGGAACTGTTTCTGATCGATATTCCCATCGGCCTGCCATCGATCACCCGACGCAGGTGCGACGTAGAGGCACGCCGTTTGCTCGGCCGACCACAGGCGTCGAGCATTTTTCCGGTACCCTGTCGAGCGGCGCTGGCCGCCGCCGACTATCGGGACGCTTGCGCCATCAATGCGCAAACACTCGGCGCGAAGCTATCCAAACAGACCTGGAATATCCTGCCAAAAATCCGAGAGGTGGACGAGTGGCTGCGGCAAGACGGGAGCGCGCGTTGGCGGGAATGCCATCCTGAGCTGGCCTTTTGGGCATTGGCGGGCGAAAGACTCGTGGGCAACGGAAAAAAGACTCTGGCAGGTCGCGACGAACGCCTCGTCCTGCTGCGGGCCTATTTCAAGGGAACGGACGTTCTCCTGACAGCGGCCTTGGCTGCGCATCCCCGCAACGCGGTGGCAAGCGACGACATTGTCGATGCCTTGGCCTTGGCGGTGACGGCTTGGCTGAGCGGCGGCGAGTTGGCGCGTGTGCCTGAGCGCCCGGAGTTCGACGCGACGGGATTGCCGATGGAAATGGTGTTTGCACGGTTGAAGTGAGCGCGACAAGGGGCTGCACAGCTGTCAAGGCGGCGTCAGTTCCTCGAGTGGCCAGCGCGGGCGCGCATGGATCACCGGCGGTTCCATGTGGCCGTGTAGAAGTCTTTGGCACCCGGCAAAGGCGATCATCGCACCATTGTCAGTGCAGAATTCGAGTCTCGGGAAAAAAACCCGGCAGCCTTCTTCTCGCGCCATTCTATCCAACTTTTGGCGTATGCGCCGATTGGCGCTGACGCCGCCGGCCACGACCAGGCGCCTGAACCCGCATTCCCTAAGAGCTCGCCGACATTTGATCGTCAGGGTGTCCGCCACGGCCTCTTGAAACGCGTGCGCTACGTCGGCGCGATCCTGCCGGCTCTCCTGCGTGCTGGCAAGCGTGGTGAGGGTATGCGTCTTGAGTCCGCTGAAGCTGAAATCAAATCCGGGGCGGTCGGTCATGGGACGCGGAAATTCGAATCGCCCGGCAACGCCTTCCTCCGCCAATCGCGCCAGGGTAGGTCCGCCCGGATAACCGAGGTCAAGCATCTTCGCGGTCTTGTCGAAAGCTTCTCCGGCGGCGTCATCCAAGGATTCCCCCAACACCTCGTAGCGTCCGATACCTGCGACGCGGACGAGTTGGGTGTGGCCGCCGGAAACCAGTAGCGCGACGAAGGGAAACTCGGGTGGGTCGGGTTCCAAAAGCGGGGCGAGCAAATGTCCTTCCATGTGGTGGACGGCCACGGAGGGGATATTCCAAGCCCAGGCGAGGCTGCGCGCGATTGAGGCGCCCACCAGCAGCGCCCCGATCAGCCCGGGTCCGGCCGTGTAAGCAATGCCGCCGATCGGGTCGGATTCTGTTGCGGCGTCGCGGAGCACCTGCCGAATCAGCGGAATCAGTTTCCTGACATGGTCGCGAGAAGCTAGTTCCGGCACGACACCCCCGTATTCGGCGTGGATTTTGACCTGGCTGTAGAGCGCATGCGCCACCAAGCCGCGTTCGGAGTGGTAAACGGCCACGCCGGTTTCATCGCAGGAGGTTTCGATACCGAGTACGTTCATGGATTGATTTAGACTTTTGATTTGGACAGGTCGACGAGTATAATTCCACAGTTAATTTTCAGGGTAGCCCTCTATCGTAGGGCCTTAAAGCTTATTTTTTTATAAATCAGGAAGTTACATGCCGTCCATCAAAATCAGAGAGAACGAACCCTTTGAAATTGCCATTCGCCGCTTCAAGCGCGCCTGCGAAAAAGCCGGGGTCCTGTCCGAAGTGCGTCGCCGCGAATTTTACGAAAAGCCGACCGAGGAGCGTAAGCGCAAGGCGGCATCGGCGATCAAACGGCACCTGAAAAAGCTGTCCCGTGAGCGCTTTGCGTTGCAGAATCTGCGCAAAGGCCGTCCTCAGGTTTGATTCGACGCCGGTGAGGCTGAGTTCATGACCATGACATCGCTGAAACAGCGGATTCAAGACGACATGAAGGTTGCCATGAAGTCGGGCGAAAGGGACCGGCTGGGCGTAATCCGTCTGATGATGGCCGCCATCAAGCAGCGGGAAGTGGATGAGCGCATTCAGCTCGATGATGCCCAAGTGATCGCCGTGCTCGACAAGATGATGAAACAACGGCGCGAATCCATCGTCCAATACCAGGCCGCCGGCCGCGAAGACCTTGTCAACGTCGAGAACGCCGAGATTCAAGTCATCCGGGAATACTTGCCCAAGGCCCTGAGCGAATCGGAAATCGAGGGCCTCATCAAGGCCGCGATTGCCGAGACTGGCGCTGCAAACATCGCCGACATGGGGAAGGTCATGGCCGTGGTTAAGCCCAAGATGCAAGGACGCGCCGACTTGTCGGCGGTGAGTGCGCGAATTAAGAGCCTGTTAAGTTCGAGCTAAGAGCCAAAGCCTTTGCCGGGAAGCCGTCAAGGCGTTGGCCTTTCGGTTGAGATATGCCTGGCAGGATCCCCCGCGAGTTCATCGATGATCTGATCGCGCGCATCGACTTGGTCGATCTGATCGACGTGCGCGTACCCCTCAAGAAGGCAGGCGCCAATTACAAGGCCTGCTGTCCCTTTCATACCGAGAAAACCCCAAGCTTCAACGTCAATCG
>DATIXD010000061.1:0-4977 GCA_035518875.1 Methylococcaceae bacterium
GGCTGGTCTATTGGCTGGCATCGCGCTGACCTTGGCTTCCTTCTGCGCATATTCGGCGGAAAGCCACATTGCAGAAGCACTCAAACACGCTGAAGCCGCGTCCAAGGCCGCTGACGGCAAAGCTGTCGCCGAACATGCGGACGCAGCGAGGACGCATGCGAAAACTGCTGATGAGCACCTGGATGCTGGCATCAAAAGCCTGGATGCTGCGGTCGAGCACGGCAAGATGGGCATGACTGACGCGGCGAAGAAAGCCGCCGAAGAGGCCATTACTCACCTGAAAGCTGCACAATAGAACGCCATCGCTATTTGCGTTGCACGAAACGGCGGTCGACTCGGGAAACCGGGTCGGCCTTTTTGCTTGCCTAATTTCGGCAATTAATCCGACCCGGACGATGCAGTCGATGCCGGACGGGTAAAACGGAAAACCCGCCTTGGCTTTTGCCTTGGCGGGTTCCTTTGTAGGGCCCGGAAATGCTAGGTTTTCGATTAGATACATCGTATCGAGGTATCAAATGTCTCTCTAGTTAGCGGGCTGTAAACTCGTGCGACAGCGAGCGGAGAATGTCATCGACCAACAGCCGCATCCGCCGCAGCGGATGATTCGACGGCACCCGCTCCTCCAAACTGACGTAACTGAACATCGCCCCCTGGGTCACATCTTCGCCGCGCAGCGCCGACTCCCAAAAAATAGATGGCCTATTTTATCCCGTCTCGGCTCTCCAAGCCCGCATCAGGTCAGGGTCTGGGAGTTTTTTACCATCCTGTAGCGCTCGGTTGGTCCGAATAACTTGATCGACACTTACGGCCCTATCAAGTCATATGAAATTCTGCCGGCAGCTGGGCGTCACTCAAAACTCAGCATGGCTACGGGTATACTGTCGAGCCAGTTCTCAAGAGATCGGATGGCCCCGTTAATCGCTGCCGGGGCCTTAGGTTATTAATACCGATCGTTAAACTGCGAAATCTTCCAGTCGACGTCCTTGTTCCAGCAGTTCGCGCAGCCACTTCGGCTTCATGCCTCGCCCCGTCCACTTTTCTGCGCGGTTTTCGGGGTTCCGGTATTTGACGGGCACCTTGCCTCCCTTTTGTACTGAAGCCTTGGGCGAGGTGCCTTCGCTAATTTCTACGGAAACGCCGATGGAAGCAGCCAATTGCCTGATCTGTGAAATAACGTCCTTGCGCTTGCTCACCTGCTTTTCGCGTAGCGCCTTCTGGGCATTCTCCAGCAGTTCGGCTAGTTCAGTTTCGGAGAGTTCATTCAACTGCTTATTCATACGATGAATTTACCTAATTTGTGTCAGATGACAGAAAGTTTGATTCAGGCGATTTAAGATAAGCGGCCTTCTTGCAAGACCACTTTCTTAATTCGATGTATTTGACATTGGCAAAACAGTAACTATCCACAATACGGCAAGAAACAGGATACTTTTTTCGACTGATCCCGGTCGTGGCGTATTGTTCGGTTTTCGATGATAACCAGCACGAATGGGTGCAGCGTCCAATGTCCGGAACCTACGTTCAGACTCATACTGGAGTTTAGAAATCTCATGTGTTGGCATTTCGTGAGGCATCTACTCGATCCCGGAGTTCTTTTCCGGGTTTGAAGTGCGGTCTGTATCGCTCCGGCAGATCTACGGAATCTCCGGTCTTTGGGTTACGTCCTATTCTAGGCGCGCGGCAGTGCAGCGAAAAACTGCCGAAGCCACGGATTTCTATTCGTTCACCGGTTGAAAGCGCCAGAGTCAAGTGATCAATAATGGATTTCACCGCCGTTTCTACGTCATGAGAGCTTAGATTCGGATTCTTAGCCGATAGAAGATCAATTAGTTCGGATTTGGTCACACTCAGGTCCTTGAAATTGTTCGGTTCATATGTGATGTGAAGAGCATACCGATTTTATACCAAGCGGCCATTTTCAACAGGTGCGGCTATGAACCTAGTTAAGAGAACAGCAGTACGCGTGATGCAGGATGGGCTTTAGAAGTGGAAGCTCGACCAATATGGCCAATGCTGGATCACCCAGCGGACGATATTTGGCAGTTCGATTCCGTATGCCTGGCGAAAAACGATAATCGCAATGCCATAGACCAGCAGTGCTAAGAAAATCAAACAGACGATTCGAACAGTCCGATAGATAAGCCTTCCAAGAAACCGCATCCGTCATAATTCCGATAGCGTTGCGAAAGAGAGCGAGGAGTTCTTGTGCCGCTTGTGCTTTAGGTCACTACGGCATAAGCCAAGAATAGGCCGAAGACGAAGGCAACGACTGCCCACATGCGAATGAAGGTCAGTCCTTGCGAAGACCACCAGTGCACGAGCTTGCGGAAGCGCTTAAGCCCGATAAAGGGCGTGATGAGACCCGCCACCAGGATAACCATACCCAGTATGCGGAGAATCTCAGGTGCGTGCGATGTCGGCGCCGCGTAGAACAGCGCAACGCCAAGCACAATGCGGAAAGCGGCCGCAGTATATAGCCCGCCCAAGCTTTCAAACCTCCGGACGATGTTGAGCAACCCCAGAGGTGAAACGATTCCAAGCGCACCGAAGGCGACAACGAGCAGGCTGAGAATAAGAGCGATAAGTGTCATTTTAGCCCTCTGAAGTGCTGTGGTTGACCGATTCTTTCTCTTGCGTTAGAACGATCATGGCTCAACCCTGCAATGTTCTGGCCGGGAGATGCGAAACATGATCGAAAATCTGCTGGAATCTTTGAACGCGCTGCTCTTGCAGCATCCCCATCTGGTTCATCTCATGCACACTCTGTTCTGGATCAAACATTGGATCTTGATGGGGATCATGGGCGTTTTCATTTACCTTATCTACACCGATGAGCAGCAAGCCCTTTCTCGAAAGAGAACAACCCTGAAGCCTGCCCCGGGAGAAATCTTCATCGCGTGAAGATGCAGCACTGTCATCAACATGCGATAGAGCAATGCTAAAGCCGGTCGCTGCGGCTTTGAGGATAGCGGTTTGTCCGTAATGGGCATGTCGCGTCACTTCGCTGGGACGGAAAATTCCGTTGAAGGCGCCAGTGGGGTGCACTATCCAACCGAGCTACTGCCCGACACGCCACCGGCAGTCGGCGCCTTGGAGCCCGACGTCCGCGACGGCGTCGCCACAGCCCTGTCTTGCGGCGTGACACTGGAGGCTTCAATCGACGGCAGGGCCCCGCGAATTTCGCTTAACCTGACCAACACCAATGCCGAGCTGAAGTCAGTGGCCACGGTACCGGCAAATGGTTGTTTCTGAAGTTGATGCCGCGGGGCGAACGGGACTCGGGGCTACGCGCCAAGCCCCGAACGCCCGCTTAGGTTGCTCGGGGTAGCCCGTGCGGTCGGCTATCGCCAAGAAGATACCGTCATCCCGTTGAAGTCAGAGACGGTTGTTTGAAGTACGCCGGGCTCACGCTGTAACCGACCGACTTCAATTCACTTTGGGGTGACTGCGCGCTCGGGTTTGCGCTTTCATCGTAGAGGGCTAAGATTTCCCGCTCAGCCGCGAGCCAGTCGTCCAGTTCGTAGCCGGGCACGAACCCCCGCTGCTCCGCCCGGTAATAGGCGGCCTCGGCGATGTTGCGATCGGGCGACTCAACGCGATCGTTGGAAAGGAGCTGCAGGGCTAGGCGCAACTGCATGGTGGCCATACGAATTCTTCTCCGGAAAGGTCAATGGGGAGGCGACGGCTCGTCATTGCCGTCCGTCGCCAGCCGTTTTTCGAGGGAGGACGCGAACCGCCGGCGCTGAACCAGCGGCAGTGGGGACGGTGCACCATTGAACCGGGAAAGGGCCCGGCCAGGATGACCTAACCGGGCTGGGGTTCGCATTCCGTCGCCGACCTCCTTAACATGTCTCATCGTGCTGGGGCACGACGGTTCAAAGCTTAGTCGAGTCTGTGGGTTCTTCCAGGCCGCATTTTCTCGAACGTCCGGCACCGGCGTTAACGCGCGTCCGCCAAATACTGTTTTCCCAAGGCTTGACGAAAGACGGTTAGTAGCAACAGGGGATCAGGGTGTTATTGTGGCCCCTACTTGTTCCGGAGACTCAAGGGTAAATCAGCATCAACGATTTGCCACTTTCAGCACATCGGTAGCAGGTCAGCGAACCTGAAACAGTGATATTTGAAATACGGCAAGGTGAATGCCTGGAAAATATAGACGCTGACAACGGGCAATTGTTGGAGGCAGATTGACACCTGACTACATTCGGTGTCCTCGATGGCGTTCATTGAGTTGCCGCGCTCAACGAAAAGCGCTGGCATTTTGTTGCCGGAATATTCGATATCAATACCTTCGAAATCGATGTCACCGTTCATATCACCAAAGCCGCTTTGCCAACTGTCCCGCAGCGAACAAGCTCGCAGACGGCAGCCAAATCCACACGATTTCGCTTTTGATCACCCGCCAGCCCCAGGCCGAGAAGAATGGGCGGATGCCAATCGGCGGCACGGCGATAGGCCGCCAAGGGAAGAAATAACGCTTATTGCTGAAAGGCGCAAACCATGCGATTCCGAGGCCGCCATTGGTAAATGCATCCAGGAACGGATGGGACAGGGTCGAGAGAAACAGAAACAGGAAGATCAGCAATTGGCCGCTCTCTCCATGCGGCCACAGCGCCGCCAGTAATGCACTAAGGAACGTAGCGAAGTAGATGGAATGGGAGAATCCGCGATGGCCCAGCATGTCGCCATAGCGTATCCCGAAACTGAATCCGATGACATCCAGATCAGGCGCCATTGAGCAAATCGCACCGAGCAGGAGTAATCCCAAGGAAATCTTGCCCGAGGGGAAGACAGCGCTCAGCGCGATGGGTATGGCGGTGTGAGAAATGATCGTGGACATCCTAAAGCTTACCTAAAGCTTGTTCCCCGTATTCAAATCTTTTCTTCCTACCATACTAAAAAAGAGACGTCGAGTAGGCCGTTGTCACCGATGGCACCAGTAGTGGTGCTAGTCACCGGCCGAGAGAACATGAACAC
>DATIXD010000062.1:0-5770 GCA_035518875.1 Methylococcaceae bacterium
ATTCATTTTGATGTCGAGATCGACGATAGTGGCAAGGCCAGGGCAATCAACGCCAGCATCGAGGGTGTGTCGAGTGTTTTCAATCCAGACCAAGCTCTGGTTTTGAGCCCTAAACAATCTGTTAAAAATGACAAATTGAAACCATCTGGCAGGGTGAGTTCCTACCGAATTGCAAAGCCCAACAGGAGTCGGAGTCGTGCTGGCTTAACATTGGTTTATCTGCTCGTTATCGTTGTTGGGTTATTTATCTATGATAAGGTACCAAGAAAGACAGAGTTGGTTAATAGCATTACGGAACCGGTGTCTGAAGTAGAGGAAGTAAAAGATACGCCTCAGTATCACTGCGAAGGTAAAACAAGGTGTCCAGAAATGACCTCTTGTGAGGAAGCAAGATATTACCTGAATAATTGTCCAGGCACTGAAATGGATGGCGATCACGATGGTATTCCGTGTGAAAGTCAATGGTGTAATTAAGCTATATGATCGCCTACCTCATCCGCCGCATTCTTTACGCCATCCCGCTACTGATCGGGGTGAACATTCTGACCTTCGTGCTGTTTTTCGTGGTCAACTCACCCGACGACATGGCGCGCATGAACTTGGGGCAGAAGCACGTCACCCAGGAAGCCATCGAGAAGTGGAAGCACGAACGCGGCTATGATCTGCCGCTGCTGTGGAACGAGAAAACCGAAGGGATGGGCAAGCTGACCAATACGATCTTCTACCAGAAATCGGTGGGGCTGTTCCTTTTCCGCTTCGGCCGTTCCGATAGTGGGCGCGACATCGGCGCGGACATTCGCCAGAGAATGTGGCCATCGCTGACCATCGCTGCGCCTTCGCTGGTCGTGGGATTGCTGGTCGACATCAGTCTGGCGCTAATGCTGGTGTTTTTCCGAATGACTTATCTGGAGTTCTGGGGCGTCGCCCTGTGCGTGGGACTGATGTCGATCTCATCGCTGTTCTACATCATCGGCGGCCAGTACCTGATCGGCAAGCTGCTCCAGCTGACGCCCATTTCCGGCTATGATTCCGGCCTCAATGCCATCAAGTTCCTGATTCTGCCGGTGGCGATCAGCGTGATCGCAGGTGTCGGTTCGGGGGTGCGCTGGTACCGCACGCTATTCCTGGAGGAGGTGGAGAAGGATTACGTGCGTACCGCTCGAGCCAAGGGACTGAGCGAAACCTTTGTGCTGTTTACCCATGTGTTGAAGAACGCCATGATTCCCATCCTGACCGGTGTCGTGGTGATCCTGCCGCTGCTGTTCATCGGCAGCCTCATCATGGAGTCGTTTTTCAGCATTCCGGGTCTGGGTAGCTACACCATCGACGCCATCAACCTCCAGGATTTCGCCATCGTCCGGGCGATGGTATTCCTGGGATCGGTGCTGTACATCTTAGGGCTGCTTCTGACCGACATTTCCTACACCCTGGTCGATCCGCGCGTTCGCCTGAGCTGAGCCATGCCGACCCTGTTCTGGACCGACGGCCTGTTCTTCATTCTACTGCTCATGCTCGCCGCAATGATCGTGCGGATGCGCGGCCGCGAGCATCTGCGCCGGCCCTGGCGCAAGGTGGCGCGCAGTAGAAGCGCCATGGTGTCGCTGGTGATCCTGGTGTTTTATCTCTTCATCGGCGTGCTCGATTCCATCCATTTTCTTCCATCGCAGGGACAAAACAACAATGGTGACGTGCAGTTCAAAACCGAGGCGCTGAGCCTTCTGGACTGGTGGGCCACGCCCATTCGCACCCGCGTCGAGAAAACCTATTCCGCTCCGTTTGCGGCCTATGCCTATGCTAGGGAGAACATCCGCGCTGCGGACGGTAGCACCCATTGGGATTATCCGCGCCTTAAGTTCGGAGGGGCGCATCTTGCTGATCCCGAGCGGGAAAAGCTCGGTGATGTTCTTTGGATCGGCGGGAAGGGCCTGGTCGAGGGATTGCTGGTTTGGATGCTTCTCGCCTCGGGTTTTGCGGCGGCGAGGGCGCGATCAAGAAGGCTTGATGTCATTAGAGAAACCCTGAAGCAAATGCTGAGGGGGCAGACCGAACTGCCCTGGCGCGCCGTGCTCGTTACGGTTTTTCTACTTTGCCTGGCCGGTTTCTGTATTGGCGAGCTGAGCCTGCAATATCATGTCCTGGGCACCGACAAGGTGGGCGAGGACGTGTTTTACCAAAGCCTCAAAAGCGTACGAACCGGTCTCATGATCGGCACGCTGACCACCTTTGTCACCCTGCCACTGTCCTTGGTGTTGGGGATTCTCGCGGGTTATTTCCGCGGCTGGGTGGATGACGTGATTCAATATACCTACACAACGCTGAATTCAATTCCCGGCGTTTTGCTGATCGCCGCCGCGATTCTGGTGATGCAGGTTTACATGGCCAAGCACGAAGACGATTTCGCCAGTCTGGCCCTGCGGGCGGACTTCCGCCTGTTGTTTCTCTGCCTGATCCTTGGTATCACCAGTTGGACGGGGCTGTGCCGATTGCTGCGCGCCGAAACCCTGAAACTGCGCGAGATGGAATACGTGCAGGCGGCATCTGCCCTGGGCGTGCGGCAGAGTGTGATTCTCCTGCGGCACATTCTGCCCAATGTGTTTCATCTGGTATTGATTTCGGTGGCGCTGGATTTCAGTTCCCTGGTGTTGGCAGAAGCCGTGCTGTCCTATGTCAACATCGGCGTCGACCCCACCACCGAGAGCTGGGGCAACATGATCAATAGCGCGCGCCTGGAAATGGCCCGCGAGCCCATAGTCTGGTGGTCGCTGGCGGCGGCCTTCCTGTTCATGTTCGCTTTGGTGCTGGCCGCCAACCTGTTCGCCGACGCGGTCCGGGATGCGTTTGACCCGCGGCGCGCGGATTGATATGCACTCATTAACGATTTGAGGAAAAAGATTGAAATGAACTTTGATGAGATTGGCTTGCATGTTCCCACCATTCTGCTGCCAAGACAGGGAATCGACCTCAACCGATGGGCGGTCATTGCCTGCGATCAGTACACCTCGCAGTCCAATTATTGGGAGAGTGTTAAGGAACTGGTGGGCGGCCGTCCATCGACTTTGGATCTGATTTTCCCGGAAATCTATCTCGAGTCAGAAGGCAAAGAAGAGCGTATCCGGAAGATCCGCGAAACGATGCGGCAGTTTCTTGAGGATGGGACACTCGTGCCTCAAAGACCGGGTTTCATCCTGGTCGATCGACAAACCTGCCGGGCACAATCCAGAAAGGGTCTTGTCGTCGCTCTCGACCTGGAAAAATACCATTATCGCGAGGGCGCGAAAACCCTCATCAGGGCAACCGAGGGGACCATCGTGGAGCGATTGCCTCCGAGGATAAGAGTGAGGGAAAGTGCCGAGATCGAGCTCCCGCACATCATGGTGCTGATCGATGATCCCGGGAAAACGGTTATAGAACCGTTGTTCGATAGGCCCTTAGAGCAGATTTACGACGTCGCCTTAATGATGAATGGCGGCCGGGTGAGGGGTTACAGGGTCGACGACGGCAAGCAAATCGCCTCGATAGGGCGGGCTATCGGGCGCTTAGCCGGACTGGATGTGTCAGTAGACCAGCCTATTGCTTCTGAGCGAGATGTTCTCCTCTACGCTCTAGGTGACGGAAACCATTCTTTCGCAACCGCCAAGGTGATTTGGGACAAACTCAAGGCCGGCGCCGCTGACAGCAACACGATCATGAATCACCCCGCGCGTTACGCCTTGGTCGAGTTGGTCAACCTCTACGATGAGGGGCTGGAGTTTGAAGCGATCCACCGGGTTATTTTCAACGCGGCCCCAGAAACCGTTCTGCGAGGGATGGAGCGGTTTTTCCATTCAGGGGGAATGGGGTATACATATCAGTACTGCGATACGCTGGCCGAGGCGAAAGACATCGCCGGCAAGCAAAACAGAGAACGCACTCACGCGATTCCATTTATGGCCGAAGGCCAGTATGGCGTGTCTTTCATCGAACGTCCTCGTTTCGGTTTGGAAGTCGCATCCTTGCAGGTTTTTCTGGATGATTTCCTGAAGAACAACCCGTCGGCCGAAATCGATTACATCCATGGTGAGGGCGCGGTTTCGGAGCTGGGTTCTAAACCCCATACCATGGGCTTTTTTCTGCCGGCCTTATCAAAATATCAGCTGTTTAAGACCATCGCCAAGGACGGGGCTTTGCCACGAAAAACCTTTTCCATGGGTGAGGCAGACGAGAAACGTTTTTACCTCGAATGTCGAAAAATCACAGCGTAGGGAGACAGTGGTTTCATTGTCGGTAACTTCATGGTCAATTTGGCTAATGAACACTCCGTGAGCGTTTCTCTCCTATCGGTACAAGACCTCCGGGTGGGTTTCCGCCAGGGTGCGGATCTCGTGACCGCCGTCAACGGCATCAGTTTCGAAATACGGCGCGGTGAGACCTTCGCTTTGGTGGGCGAGTCGGGTTCTGGGAAGTCGGTGACGGCTCTGTCCGTGCTGCGCTTATTGCCACACAATGCCCGTATCGTGAGCGGCTCCGTTCAGCTCAACGGCACAGACTTGTTCAAGCTGCCGGAGTCTTCCCTGTGCGGCATCCGCGGCCGGCGCGTCGGCATCATCTTTCAGGACCCGATGAGTTCGCTGAATCCGGTCCTGACCATCGGCCAGCAGGTCGGCGAAGTGCTGAGACTGCACCGGGGCCTGCGAGGCGAGGCCCTGAGGAACCGCGCAATTGAGCTGTTGGAGCAGGTCGGGCTGCCGCAGCCCGAGCACCATTACCGCGAATTTCCTCATCAACTGTCCGGCGGCATGCGGCAGCGGGCGATGATCGCCATCGCCCTGGCCGGCGAGCCGGATCTGCTGATCGCCGATGAGCCGACCACTGCGCTTGACGTAACCATTCAGGCGCAAATTCTGGAACTGCTGAAGCGTTTGCAGCGCGAAACCGGCATGGCGCTTTGGCTGATCACGCATAACCTGGGCATCGTCGCCGAAGTGGCTGACCGGGTTGCTGTCATGCGCGGCGGGGAAATCGTGGAGATGGCCGAGAGCGTACCGTTTTTCGAGACGCCCCAGCATCCCTACAGTTGGCAGTTGTTCGACGCCATGCCGGTTTTCGAAAGCTGCCTGGGTCGGCCCAAGACCGAGTCGACGTCGCCATTGCTGGAAGTCCGCGATTTCCGGGTCTATTACCCGATCAAGCAAGGCATTTTTCAGCGCACCGTCGGTCACGTGCGGGCGGTGGACGGCGTGTCTTTTACCCTGCCGAAGGGCCAGACGCTTGCATTGGTGGGGGAATCCGGCTGCGGCAAGACCACCTTGGGCAAGGCCATGCTCAACCTAATCGAAAATTCCGGGGGCCAGGTGATCTTCGACGGCGTCGATGTTACGGGACTTCAAGGCAAGGCCCGGCGCGAGCGCTGCGCCAAGATGCAGATCATCTTCCAGGATCCTTATTCGTCCATGAATCCGAGGATGCTGGTCGGGGACATCGTCGAGGAGGGAATGCGGGCCTTGCTACCCAAATTGTCGGCGGATGAGCGGCGTGAGCGAGCGGAGAGTCTTTTGAAATCCGTCGGTTTGCCGAAGGCAGCGCGGCTGCGTTATCCCCACGAGTTCTCGGGCGGCCAGCGGCAGCGGATCTGCATCGCCCGGGCGATGGCGGTCAATCCCCAACTCATCGTTTGCGACGAACCCACCAGCGCACTGGACGTCTCCGTGCAAAAACAAATCCTCGGCCTGCTCAAGGAACTGCGGGAAAGCCAGCAGCTCAGCTATTTGTTCATCAGTCATGATCTTGCGGT
>DATIXD010000063.1:0-4536 GCA_035518875.1 Methylococcaceae bacterium
GGGGAGGCGTTACGCCATGCCTATCAGGGCGAGCTGGATTCACGGTACACAGACGAGGATGTTCTCCTGCGCGTCTCGTGGAGCCGCTAACGGAGGCGGGACCTGCGGTCGCCACAGCGCGTGGGGGTGACGGCGGCAGGCGCAGCGGCTTGGAATTGCAAGGATTAGGGTCCCGGGCCATCATCATGGATAGGCCTCTTCGTTTCAGTGGTGTACCTCAAGGCTGAACGAAGAGGGGACGCCACCGAAACCGCCAAATAAGCCAACCGCCATCGGAAACCCCCTCGGTCCATCGGGCGTAGGCTAGTACCGGCGCCCGCCGCCGGGCCCTCCGCGATCCCGACCGCCAAAGCCGCCCCTGCCTCCACCCCCCTCTTCCCTGGGGCGCGCCTCGTTGACCGTGAGGGTTCGTCCCTCTAACTCCTTGCCGTTCAGCGCGGCAATGGCTGCTTGTGCTTCCTGGTTGCTGCCCATCTCCACGAAGCCGAACCCCTTGGATTGCCCACTGTAGCGATCTTTGATCACCTGCGCCGATCGTACGCTACCGTAGGCCGAGAAAAGCTTTTCCAGGTCGCTGTCGCTGATACCGTAGCCCAAGTTGCCGACATATAACTTCATACCCATAAGGGATTTCCTCTAGATCAAGAATTTATCCAATTGATTCTAATGGACTAAATTGGTGTTGAAAAAAGTGGATTCGTTTTTCGGATGCGCCCCGGTCGGAGCGCCCGCTTCGCACAAGAACTGCCAAGCTACAATAACACAGCACGCGGCTTTTTTATGCGTGCTTCTCGCCCAAGCTTTTTTCGCTTCACACCTCATGTTACTTTCATGACAATCGGTATTTCTTAACGCACCAAGCGATGGTGAGCGAGTGACTCCAAAGACATATGACGAAAGTAAAAAATGAACCGCAGTTGGTAAAAAAGGCCCTCGAGGTGGCAGAAACCTATGCGAAGCTTCGGGGATACGCTGAGTTTCGAGCGACGGACTCGGCGAAAGACAAAGTGGAGTGTCTTTATCGGTTGTTGGTGAAAGACAAACTTATCGTCCCGTTGCCGGCCGATCAGGAGAATGGACCGAACATGAAGCATAGATTGGCGTTATGGGTGGCGCGTCAATTACCGAAGGATCATCCGCTGCTCCAATGATCACAGTTCGGCGATGGACTCTACATAGGTTCGGTGGCGTGTCTTTTGACTTCGTATTGGTCTGATTGTCGCTTCGGTCCTGGATCCGAGAGAGGCCTGGGTTGTCCTGACGATAGTGGACACTCGTGTTTCAAACAGCTTGCTGTTGTTTATGATAATTCTGCGTAAACACGGCAGGAGCCAGGTTGCCAAGGTGTCCACTACATTGTGGCAAGATCATTTTTTCCGCTGACGACGTCCGCGGTCATTCTCTGATACCCGCGCCATTCCCGGCGTTGCGGCGGGCAATAAAAAAGCGCAGAGAGTTTCTGCGCTTTGGGTATTGGTGGAGGCGGCGGGGATTGAACCCGCGTCCGCAAATCCTCTGCCTTCGGCTCTACATGCGTATCCGACTCTATTGATTTAACCGGACGCTGCCCGAGCGGCAGGGAAGACGTGCGGCGATTCCGGTGAGTTTTAGCGCATCGGCCCCGGACGAGCGTCAGCGCGAGCTTACAATTGGGTTACCCCCGAGCCAGCCGCCTATAAGCGGGCTGCCGACCGAAGGCTAGCCGGGTTAAGCGGCTAGAGCGTAGTTGTCGTCGTTGGCAACTATATTGGTTGCAGATGGATTTACGAGGTAGCCTGCTCCTCGGCATGCACCTTGGGTTTCGCGATCCACGTCGAAGCCATGTCGCCCCCTTGGTTGTAAGAAGAGACAGTATAGCGAGCTGAAAGTTTCAGGCAAGGCGTTTCGGCACGGGAACTTTGTCGATTTGGAGGGAGGCGGGATAGCCGTTGGCCGCCGCCTCTTTGGTGAAAAGCCAGAATGTTTGCTTTTTGGTGTCTTGGGGCTTCTCGAGCGTAAGGCAGGTCAGATTTCCCGGAGCATGCTCATTGTATCGCGCGCAAGGCGCTCTTTTTCACCATTCTCCATTTTTACCAAATCCTGAAAGACCGCTTTGACGTGGTCTTCTTCTGCCTCGCGGGCAGCTTCCTTGTAGAGTTCGACCAGCGCGTTATCGAACTCCATCGCGAGCTTGAGCACTTCATCGACGGACATATTCGGCGCGATGCAAGTGGCCTTCAATTTCTGCTCAACAGTGCTGCTGGGGGCATATTGCATCCAGGTCTCGAGGATGCCTTTTCTAGCGTCGTGCTCAAATCGTTCGAGCGCTTCCTCGCGATTTTGCTCGTGGCGACTGAGGTAATCGAGAACCATTCTGACCCGATCCTGCTGATTTTGACCGTTTAACGAATCGTAGAATTTCCGCAATTCGGCGTGAAGCTTTCTCCCGTGATCGAGCACGTCTTTTACTTGTTCGAAATTGTGCATTGTTGCTCTCCTCCTCAGGATGAACTGGGACTAAATCATCGCCTTGGTCGCCGTTGCCGCAGCGACGATGACTTCGCGTCGGCGCCTGCCGATCCGGTCCCAAGAGCGATGAGGAATTATGCCTGAGGCGCCAATTCATGCCAATTGGCGCAAGTGCAAGGAGGTATCCGTCCGAGCGTGCTACTTAGCGGAAGGTTCCACGACATAACGGCCCATCATGCCGGCCTCGATATGGTCGTTGACATGGCAGTGGTACATCCAAACGCCGGGATTGTCCGCCTTCATATCGGCGGTGACGTGGGTGCCGGGTAAGAGGTTCACGACATCGACGCGCTGACCGCCCGAAAGCAGGGTGTTGCCATGCCAATGCGGCGTGTGGAGATCCACTTCCGTGCCCAGGGCCAGTTGATACCAGCGCACGTTTTCGCCCGTCGTCATTTTGAGTCCAGGAATATTGTCGTAAACGTAGCCGTTCATGCTGTGCATAAGATTGCTTTCCTCGAACTCTTCGTCATCCTTTTTATCCTTGGCTGCGGGAGCGAAAGCGGCGATATTCTTGTCCAGGTAAAAACTCTTGTTTTCGTCGAAGATCGTGAACAGCACGACGAATTCCCGGTCGATGCCTTTAAGTTTGCCGTTTTTTTGTAGCTCGCCCTTGCGCGAGATGATGATGGGGCCGATCAGACCACTGTTGGTGTCCATAGTCTCATTGCCGTGGGAATGGTAGAGCCAGATGATGGAACTGGGGTCTTTAGGTCCGGGCCCCGCTCGCTCGGGCACTTCCCAAGTGTAGGTATAGGTTTCGCCCGGCCGGACCATGTCGTCCTTTTTCGCCGCCTCGCCGCTGTCGTCATGATAATGCGTACCCTCGCTACTCTTGCGATAGAACACGCCGTGGGGATGGATGGTCGTGTCCATGTCCGGGGTGTTGTTCTTGAATAGGACCTTGATGGTATCGCCCACGTTGGCGCGAATCACCGGCCCAAGTATCCCCAGGTGAGCCCATTCCGGCGGTCTGGGTTTCGCTTTCTGGAAACTGGCGTCGGTGTATTCGACAAATCGAGCCTTGTAATACTTGCGCCCAATCCGATCCATGCCGTTGCCTTCCACGAACACTTTTTCCGCCTCGCCGAATTCCTGGCCGTGCATGGGATTGATCGGATAGGAAGGCGCATAGTCCCAAAGGACTTCCTCTGCCGCGATGTAATAGGTGCGCGTCAGAGCTTGGGCCACTGCAGGCTCAAGGCAAAGCAGCATCAGCACACAACAGAGGAGTCTGGAAAAGTGAGACATGAATGGTTCCATCATGATATAGGATGGCTAGATGATAATTAGTCGCAACAAAGAACGCCATACTTAATTCCTTCCGCATTGTCACGGAAAGGGCAGGAGCCGACTGATCGGTATTTTGTGTTATATTTTGAACTTATGCTGATGCTTCGGTGGGCGGCGCGGTCAGCGGCCGCAATCGCCGATGCAATTGATAACCCTCCTGGATGAGATGAAAGAGTACAAGTTAACCCACCTCAAACAACTGGAAGCGGAAAGCATCCACATCATTCGCGAAGTCGCGGCCGAGTTCGAAAGACCGGTGATGCTCTATTCCATCGGCAAGGACTCGGCGGTGATGCTGCATTTGGCCATGAAGGCGTTTTACCCCGGCAAGCCACCTTTCCCCCTGATGCACGTGGACACCACCTGGAAATTCCGGGAGATGATCGAATTTCGCGACCAGCGTGCGCGGGAACTGGGCCTGGATCTGATCATCCACATCAACGAGGAAGGTGTTCAACAGGGTATCAGCCCCTTTGTCCACGGCAGCAAGAAGCATACGGACATCATGAAGACCGAGGCGCTCAAGCAGGCGCTCGACAAATTCAGGTTCGATGCGGCTTTCGGCGGCGCCCGCCGCGACGAGGAGAAATCCCGCGCCAAGGAGCGCGTCTACTCGTTCCGCGACCAGAATCACCGCTGGGATCCCAAGAATCAGCGCCCGGAGCTTTGGAACCTGTTCAACGGCAAGATCAACAAGGGCGAGAGCATCCGGGTGTTCCCGCTGTCCAACTGGAC
>DATIXD010000064.1:0-8763 GCA_035518875.1 Methylococcaceae bacterium
TTTCGGATTATCTGCCGATACGCCACGATCGCGCCTGGTTGGCTTGGCTGATTCTCGCCGGTGTAGTCGTCAGCGCCACCTTCGAATGGTTGAGCATGCTGAAAGCGGCCCTGCTGGGAGCCACGGCGATGCTGCTGACCGGCTGCTGTTCAGTGGCGGAATCGCGCAAGAGCCTCGACGGGCAAGTGCTCCTCGCCATTGCCGCTTCTTTCGGCTTGGGCAAGGCACTCGAGGTCAGCGGCGCCGCTTCCGGCATCGCTCACGGTTTTCTCGGCCTGGTGGGGGACAACCCTTGGCTGGTATTGGTCTATTTCTATTTTTTAACGGTGGTGCTGACTGAGCTGCTCAGCAACAACTCGGTGGCCGTACTCATGTTTCCCTTGGCGCTCGCCATCGCCGAAAAACTGGGGGTGAGCTACTGGCCGTTCGTGATCGCGGTGATGATCGCCGCCTCGATGGGTTTTTCGACGCCCATCGGCTACCAAACCAACCTGATGGTCTACGGGCCCGGTGGGTATCATTTCAGCGACTTCGTCCGTTTCGGCGTGCCCCTGAACATCCTAATGGGCGCCGTGGCGATTGCGGTCATTCCTACGGTTTGGCCTTTCTATCCCTGACCACGGTCTCGAACCTCCTCAATGAACAAGCATCCCGTCTTCGCGTGCTTCCTCGCTGCACTTCTGACTGGCTGTCAACCAGGGGGCGGGGAAACCGAGCTCTCGGGCTCGATCCAGGGCACGACTTATCACATCAAGATGGTGTCGGACGACCTCAAGGTCAACGCCGACCAACTCCGCAATGACGTCGAGGACACATTCCAAGACATCGACCTCAAACTGTCCAATTACCGCGACGATTCGGAAATCTCCAAGCTCAATCGGCAGGAGACCGCCGACTGGCTGCCGGTTTCCCGAGAAATCGTCGAACTGGTCGGCATCGCCAAACAGGTGCATGCCAAATCCGGCGGCTGTTACGACCTGACGGTCAAACCCCTGTTCGACCTTTGGGGCTTCTCGCGGCACGAAAACCGGGTGCCGGACCAAGCGGAAATCGACCGGATATTGCCCCATGTGGGCCTGGATAAGGTTGAAATCGACGCCGAAAACCTTCGCCTGCGCAAGCTGGATCCAGAGCTTGCCATCGACCTGTCCTCCATCGCCCAGGGTTATACGGTCGGCGCTATCGCCAATTTGCTGGAGAGCCGAGGCATTCGGAGTTATCTGGCGGAAATCGGTGGTGAAATGAAGGTCAAGGGCCGCAAGGCCAACGGCGATCTGTGGAAAATCGCCATCGAAAAACCGACGCCGTTCACACGGGAGGTGCAGACAATCATCGCCATTCACCAAGAAAACGGCGTCGCCGTCATGACCTCTGGCACCTACCGCAATTTCTTCGAGCAGCAGGGCCAGGTTTATTCCCACATCATTGATCCCAAGACCGGCAAGCCGGTAACGCACCACTTGCTTTCGGTCACCGTGCTACACGACGATCCCGTCTGGGCGGACGCCTGGTCGACCGCGCTCCTGTGCCTGGGCGAGGAGGAAGGCTTCAAGGCAGCCGAGGCGGAAAAGCTCCGGGCCTTGTTGATTTATGGCGAGAATCGGGAACTTCGGGAGCGCCTCAGCAGCGAGATGGCCAAGGACCCGACTCGCTGAATCTAAGGCGCCTTTCTGAAGAAGACGGGCAGCAGCGCGAACAAGCCGAGCAGCGAAAAGCTCAGCACGACCTTGAAGGAAAGCAGATCCTGGGTGGAATTTACCTCGCCCAGCGACTGGCCGAGATTGACATAGACGAAGCTGCCCGGAATGACGCCGATGATCGTCGCTAAAAAATAAGTCCGGGTGTCGATGCGGGTGATAGCCGGTACCAGGTTGACCAGCCAGAATGGAAACAGCGGCACCAGCCGCAGGAACAGCAGGTAATTGAACGCGTCCTGCCGAAAGCCCTCCAGAATCCGGGTCGTCGCGGGATAGCGCGCAAGCCGTTGTTGAACCGGCTCACCGAGAACGAAGCGCACGGCCAGAAACACCAGCGTCGCGCCTGCCGCGGACGAAACCACGGTGAGCAAAGTGCCCACCCAACGCCCGAACAACAACCCCATCGCCAGCGACAACACCGCCCCGCCAGGAATGCTGAAGGCCGTCGAGGCGGTGTAAACCAGCGCACAGATCAGCAGCATTCGTCCATAATGCGTCTGGGTATAAGCAGCCAAACCATCGCGGTTGTGCTTGATGACTTCCAGGCTCAGCAGCCGATCGCCCCCGAACAGGAAGAAGCCCGCCAGCACAGCGACGAACAGCAGGGCCAAAGCAATCTTCAACCGCAAGCGGTCTCGGTCGGTGAGTTGGACTGGCATGGCTGAGCTCCTGGATTCGGTCGCGCCCCAAGCGCAGTATAGCGCCGGATGGCGCTGCCGCGAGGGCAAACATCCCCTCGCCGGTTGTCAAGTGTTCATCAGTACGGAAACAGGCAGCCCGGTCATGGCGGAAGCGCTTTTTCGGATGATAGGTTATTCATCCACAATTTGGGTGGATAAAACTGTGGATAACCTTGGGGATTCTCTCCGAGATCGTCTTCCCGCCGAGGCCTTTTCAAAACTGGCCAAAATCTATCCAGATCCATCCAGCTTCAAAATAAAATCCATACGTGATTGTTTTTACGTAACTTTTTTAAGACGCCTTTAGCCAAGCCGCCCATCTCCAGGCATTCCGCCGTTTCCCGAAGGCGTCAATTTTTTGACGGTGGATAACTCCTGATTCTGTAGCCATCTCGCTGCATCAAAATCGTGACAATAGCGTTCATTGCGAGGACTCAAATCTCGACCCAAACCCCCAACTCCATCACGCGCTGGGTCGGAATCTTGAAGAAGGCGGTCGGGCTCGCGGCATTGCGGAACAGTGAAATGAACAGCCTGGCCAACCACGGATTCATCTCCGCTCGCTCGCTCAACATCAGCGACTCTCGCCCGATGAAGTACACCGTTTCGGATGGTTTGATGTCCAGACCGGCCTGTTTGGCCAGTTGCAAAACCGCAGGAATATCGGCGCTCTCCATGAAACCGTAATTCACGGTGATCCGGTAGAAGCCCTGCCCCAGGTTTTCGACTTCGAGACGCGAATATTCCGCCAGGTAAGGGACATCTTCAACATTGACGGTCAGCAGAATGACTTGTTCGTGGAGCACCTTGTTGTTTTCGAAGTTCTGCAGCAGGGGGAACGGCAGACTGAGGTGACGGGAAGTCATGAATACGGCGGTGCCGGGGACCCGCACCGGCAGGGTTTTCTCGATGTCCGCGAGAAATGTGCGTAACGAGATCGCCTCGCGCTGGAGATGCTGCATCAGGGTTTCCCGGCCTCGTTTCCAGGCCGACATCAGGACGAAAATGCACACGCCAAAAGCCAACGGAAACCAACCGCCGTGCGGGATTTTTGGAATATTGGCGCTGAAAAAGGACAGATCCACAACCGCGAAAGTACCCATCAGTGCACCGGCATAAGCTGGGCGCCACTTCCAGCTATCCAAGGCCACCATCCAAACAAGCAGGGTCGTAATTATCATGGTGCCGGTGACCGCGATGCCATAGGCCGAAGCGAGGTTGGACGAAGACTGGAAACCGAGGACCAAACCGGTCACGCCGATCATCAGAATCCAGTTTACCGCAGGAACATAGATCTGGCCGATTTCGGCCGTCGAGGTATGAACCAGCCGTTGCCGTGGGAGATAATCTAGCTGTATCGCCTGGCGCGTTATGGAAAACGCGCCAGAGATGACCGCTTGCGAGGCGATCACCGTCGCCAGCGTCGCCAGCACAATCAGCGGATACAGCGCCCAGGACGGCGCCAGCAGATAAAACGGGTTTTGGATGGCCTCCGGGGCGCGCAGGATCAGGGCGCCCTGCCCGAAATAATTTAGTACTAGAGCCGGCAAGATCAGAGTGAACCAGGTAGCCTGGATCGGGCGTTTACCGAAATGCCCCATGTCGGCGTAGAGGGCTTCGGCGCCGGTTAATGCGAGAACCACCGCGCCCAACGCAAGAAACCCGTGCCAGCGGTGTTCCATGAAGAAATGGACGCCATAACGGGGATCGAGGGCAGCCAGCACGCTCGTATCCTGGCGCAGGCTATCGAAACCCAGCCATGCCAGTACGACAAACCAAACCACCATGACCGGGCCGAACGACGCGCCCACTTTCGCTGTACCCTTGCTCTGGATGAAAAACAGCCCCAGCAGAACGAGAACCGCGATGGGAATGACAAATCGTTCCAGGCTCGGCGCAGCGACCTGGAGTCCCTCCACGGCGCTCAGCACGGAAATCGCGGGGGTGATGATGCCGTCGCCATAAAACAGCGCGGTGCCGAACAGGCCTATGAGGATGATCCAGTACCTTTCTCTGCGCTGGTGACGGCGACGCAACGCCAAAGCCACCAAGGCCATGATGCCGCCCTCGCCGCGGTTGTCGGCACGCATAACGAAGGTGATGTACTTGAGCGAAATCACGACCATGAGTGCCCAGAAAACTAGGGACAGGACGCCCAAGATATTCTCCGCGGTGGCTGGAATACCATAAGGGCCGCTAAAAACCTCCTTCATGGTATACAGCGGGCTGGTTCCGACGTCGCCATAAACCACCCCGATTGCGCCGATGCATAAAGAGATTACGCCAGATTTTTTGCCTTCAACCTTTTCCATTTTTTCTCTTTTTTCCTTCGACTAGATCGGGATTCGGCGTGACTTAACCGCTTCGTTATTTTTGGGAAGGGACGGCGCTCGAGTTAGATGCTTTACCCTGATCAGGCGTTGGCTGAAGACGGGGGTCAAAAGCGAGCGTTGGATCAACATTCGATTAACGCGGTTGCAGCTAGCCATCACCGCGTAAACGGCGCGAGGAATTGAAACAGTCTGGTTCAATGTGGCGTACGCGCTGGTCGGGGAGGACGGCATTTTATTCGTTGCTGGTTGCAAATGCGAGTCATACCGCTGAGGCATGGAATGCGCGGGCGAGGCGAGTCGTTTCCAATCCAGACATGAGCCTGAAGGAGGCTGGTGAGGGTAAGAGTTAGGCGGCGGTTTGTTGGGATTTGTTGATGAGTTGAAAGAGTTCAAACCGGGCCTGATTGAGGCGTCGGGCGGCTTCATTGTCGCTGCATTCGCTGGCGATTGCATCCAGTTGTTGGAAGGTTATGCCGAACTTTTTCTGTTCATCCTGGTGTCGATGACTTATCTCAACGCGATGGAGCAGCGTGGGGTATTCGACAGTCTGCGGGTGTGGCTGCTCAGCAAAGGCTTCGGCGACCGGAAACTGTTCTGGATCACCGGAATCCGGTCATTCTTCATGGGTGTGGAATAACCTCACCACAGCGCTTCTGATGGGCGCCGTGGTAATGGCCATGGCCAAGAACAACCGGCGGGTCCTTCAGCCCCTTCGGCGATATCACCACCTTGTTGGCGTGGATGAAAGGCGTCGTCCCGTTCGCGCACTTCTTCTCCCTGCTCTTGCCCTCCATCGTCAACTTTGCCTTGCCCGCCGCCATCATGCATTTCTGGGTGCCGAAGGAGTATCCGCAGTCCGCGGGCAAGCTCAGACCTTTGAGGCATGGAGCCAAAGGCATCATCCTACATTTCCTCCTAACCACTGTCACCGCGGCGTGTTTCGAGAATTTCCTGCGCCTCCCCCCAGCCGCCGGCATGATGGCCGGCCTCACCTATCTGAGTTTTTCTTCTTACCTCTACAAGGTGCGCGTCGAACGGGGTCACAGCAAAGCCGCGGCTAAGGGGGTCTTGACAGAGGAGAAGCTGGAAATGCCCTACGATCTGGCCGAGACCAAACAGCCTTTCGACGTCTTCCACAATGTCTCGCGCCTGGAATGGGACACTTTGCTGTTTTTCTACGGCGTCATGGTAGGCGTCGGCGGCTTGAGTTTCATGGGCTATCTGACGCTGGCCTCAAATTTTCTCTACACCGATTTCGATCCTACCATCGCCAATGTCTTGGCGGGTATCGTATCGGCCTTCATCGACAACGGCACCTTCATGTACGCGGTGCTGACCATGGCGCCGAAAATATCGGAGGGGCAGTGGCTGCTGGTGACGCTGACCGCCGGGGTCGGCGGAAGCCTTCTGGCGATCGGTTCGGCCGCGAGCGTCGGACTGTTGGGTCAGACCAAGGGGGTTTATTCCTTCGTCTCGCATTTGAAATGGGTGCCGGTCATTCTGCTCGGCTATTTCGGCAGTATCGGCATGCACTCTTTGATCAATGGTCGATATTTCTGGCCTCAGTCGCTTTCAGCGCTCGCAATTCCGCTCGTCGGCATGCTTCCGGGCGGGGTAGGATCAGCCGCCCGGATATCAACCGCCTCGGCTCAGTGTTTCAGCTGGAACGCCCGGTTATAGTGGGTTTCCTCGTCGAAGTTCTGCCAGACGAACTGCGGCTCCGCAATGGGCTGGGTGGGCAGGGGGAAAGTAAGCATATCGACTGCGCCCGTCAGAGTACGTCCAATGCCATGCAAGATACCCTTGACCACGCCGCCACTTAGACCGAGACCCAGATTCACCTGGTTGGTGGTAGCTAACACGGTTTTGGGGATTTCCAGCCAACCGAGAGCGAGATTGGAAAGCGCCGAACCGAACTTCATGCCCACCTCCGTGCCATAATCCCCAGACGCTGCCTCGCTCTGGGACTTACCCAGCGGCTTCACGCCCATATCCCTGCCGTAATCGTTGTACCCCCAGGCCGAAGATGCAAGGCACATTAGGACGATGGGGAACAGGAAACCTCTGGTTGCTTTCGACATGACGCGCCTCGCTGGATGGATAGAAATTTCTTATAAGACCTCCATCAAGAGTATGCAAAGCACCCGCTTTTTACAAATTGTCGGCCGCAGGCGTTTACCAAGGAAGTTCCTCGCCCCGGAAATTTATGAAGCGGCCTGAGGCGGCCGGCGTGAAGCGATCCATCACCCCGCGCATACCGGCAACGCTCTCCTCAGGCGATGTCGGCGCCTGCGGGCCGCCCATGTCCGTCCTAACCCAGCCGGGATGCAAGATCAGAACGCCGATTCCGCGATCCTTCAGGTCGATCGACAGACTTTTCATGGCGGCATTCAAAGCCGCCTTGCTGGAGCGGTACATGATGGAACCGCCGCTGCTGTTGTCACCCATGCTGCCCATGAGGCTGGTGATGGCAACGATCAGCCTTTGTCGGCTGCGCGCCACCTGCGGCAGCAGGGCTTCCGCCAGCTTGACCGGCGCCTGGGTGTTGATTAACAACGTGTCCTGCCAGCGCTGGTAGTCCATGCAACCGAAACCGGTCTGGCCGGTATCGCCATAGACCCCAGCATTACTCAATAGGATGTCGATGGACTCCTCGGCGAGTTTGCAGGCAAGCGCGTCGATGTCGGCGAAATGACGCAAGTCCAGGTCATGAATGGAGATCGTCGGAAATATTGCTGCGGTAGCCAGCAAATCCCTTGCTGCATCGGGCTTGCGGCAACAAGCGAATACCTTCCATCCCGCTGCGGCGTATTGGCGGCAAAATTCCAGCCCGAGCCCGCGGTTTGCTCCGGTCACCAGTACGGTAGGCATGTCTCGCTCCTTATGGATGATCGTTTAATGGTTAGCGAAGTATGCCACAGCCGAGCCGGCTTGAAGGCCTCTCGGCACTCAAGCGGAATCGGACCCGCCTTTCATCCCCGTCGCTTGGCCAGTCCAATCGGGTCGAGAATGGGTTGGCGATGGTTATTGGGTCGCGAGTGAAAATCCGCCAGATGCGTATCTTGATGCGCGATGACGCTCGAGGCTTGCGGGCGGGGTTCAAAATTTTTTCCCATCCCTTGAACCTTTCCCGTCAGGCTCGGAATTCATCATTGACTGTCGAGCAACCCACTCGGACAAAAAACTTAGCGACAGAAATTAGTTTGAATTGTATTTTTTTCTTAAATTTCTTAACGATAGAGTCGAGCCATGAACAATAAAACCCGTTTTATTTCCGTCCTTTCCTCAACCCTGTTATTCCTGACCGCTTCTCTCAGCGCGGATGCCGCCGGCATTAGAGTGCGATGCGACAAGACGGCGAATCGCTCCAAGATTTCCGTGGACGGCAACGACCTTGTGCCAGGCCGGTACTACAGAGCCCAGGTGATCGGCTATGGCCCGACCAAGAACAAGATTACGGCCTGGAAGCGGGCTGTCGGCGACGAAGTGGAGTTCGACCTCGACAGCAATCCGGCCGACATCAGAGCGGGCGCGACGTCCATCCCGGGTAACTTCATCGGCAGCGTTCCCCGCGTCACCGGCAAGTTTTACAACGCAAAGGGCTACATGGTCGTCTCCGACACGGTCGCTTGTCGCCGACGCTAATCCGATCGAGCTACCAACTCCGGCTCTCAACGGCTGCTTCCCCACACTACAAAAAGTCCGCGGGCTTTCCGAGGCGACGGAGTTTTTCTTAAGCGCTAGAGGGAATGAGCTCGAGGGCCAAGGGCGATGCCCACACCCATTTTCAGTATTTCAAGATCACTTCCGCCGGAAATTCGCCGACAACCGCCTCATCCGCCGCAAAACCGCTCACCGGCTTGCCGTTCACGTTCACCTCGCGAAGCGGTTTGTCCGCCGGCGCTTTGACGGCGATCTTGCCCGGCGGCAGGGTGAGATCGCCGTCCAGCTTCAAACGCAACGCCCCGGAAGCGTCGCCGCGCAGACTGTAATTGAGCGTTCCGTACCAAGTCGGCAACCGTTTCACCGTCACGCCGGTTTCGCTGTCCACCC
>DATIXD010000065.1:0-7104 GCA_035518875.1 Methylococcaceae bacterium
CTCCTGGCTTATACCCACACGATGGATTACTGGTTTGGCTCTGCTAAGTCCCCTCGGGAGTCTCTTGAGAAAGCTATTGAACTGGCACAAAAGGCCATTGCACTCGATGATGCCTATGCTCAGGCCCATGGTTTGTTGAGCTTGCTTTATTCAGACAAGAGGGAGTACGAGAAGGCGCTCGCTGAGGGACAACGCGCTGTAGCTCTTGATCCTAACGGGGCGGATGTTCATGCCTATTATGCCATGAGTCTGACCTATGCAGGGAGGCCTGAAGAAGCCATTCCATTGTTCCAAGAAGCAATCCGACTCAACCCGCTCGCTCCGAGCACGTACTTTCAAATGCTCGGCCATGCCCTCCGGATAACGGGACGGTTTGAGGAGGCGGTTTCGGCATATAAGAAGGCGCTTCAGCGTGCGCCTAATAGTATTACAGCTCATATTGCCCTTGTTGCTACATACAGTATGATGGGCCGTGAGAAGGAGGCCCGCGCTGAAGCTGCGGAGGTTCTCAGGATCAATCCAAAGTTCACTATGGATGATTATGTAAAAGCTCTTCCGTACAAAGATCAGTCGGTAGTAGACAGGTATGTTGATGCCTGCCGCAAGGCGGGGCTGAAGTGAAAGATTGCAACAAAATCCTACATTATTTTATCTTGTTCTGCCAGTAATCGTTGACTTCCAGGGTTATCTTAGTCTGTAGACTTGGTGTAAGCGTCAATCAAGAGGTAATTTGATATTGCCTGGCTCCTTGTCGGGATGAAGAATTAGGACCTTTCCTTCATCTGTCAGTAAGGCCGCCTGTAAATCGGCTGTCCTTTTACTCCGGCCCTTCCCAGGTAAGGGCAGAACTCGTTCATCCCCTTCTAGTCGCTTGCCACCGACTGATGCCAAGACTTGCAATATATCCGAATCATAATCCACTGTATGCAGGGATATTTTAATCACGGGAATGAAAGCTCGTATGTATTCAAAAAAGTGCTTCAGAGCCGTTTCGATGTCGAGGCTGCTGCATATGCGCAGGGTCGCCTCACGAAAAAAAACATTTTCATCCACGCTCATCGTTTTCTCCTCGTTTCGTTTGTCTTTCTGAGCAGGAAGCCTCTGGTCGTAGTCCATTTCTACGTAATCGAGCCACTTTACGATATACCGCAGCAATTACGAAACATCGTAGCACACTTTATGATATTCAGTAAATCATAAAATAGGATTTCATACAAGTCATTGATTTTATATGAATTTATATCTTGGCACGAAACTGGCTTATTAAGAAGACAAATGAAGGTTTCAAAGAGGGCCTACCATGAATTAGAAGGACGGACTAAAATGAGAGCCAAGAATAAAGGTGTCGGAGGCGGCATGCGACGTACGTTTCTATTGCGGAGGTTAAGGTGGCTATTACTGGTGGTAATCGCTGTGTGCATGCCACGGCCGTTGTGCGCCCAGATTGATCCTTACCCGCGTGAGCTGATTGAGCTCGGCTACCACAAGGAACTCACCGGTCATGCCCCTCTTGCCGGCTACCTTTACTACTATCGAAACGTCCCGCAGTTCTTGCAGAGCAATCTCGCCTTGCGCGCCGTGGTGTCTCCAGTGTATGCGGATGGCGAATTGGGCATACGCGATGTGCTGGGGCCTCATACGGACATTGGCATCGGTCTCGCCGGCGGCGGCTTCGCATATAGCTACAATGACATTCGTGGCGGCGAATGGCTTAAGAAAGAATCGTGGGTGGGTCATGGTGTCGGTGTATCCGGGAGTGTGTATCACCTGTTTAATCCGGCGGCGCGCATTCCACTCTACGGCGTGTTCCGAAGCGCCTTCCAGTATGCGATCTATGAGAGCAGCAGCGATACGGCGCGGAACTTTGTCATTCCAGACAACCAGCCCACCGCTTCCTTGCGCGCCGGTTTGCGCTGGGGTGGCCTGGAATTCTTGATGATGCCGGCTTTGGGCCTTGAGGTTTCTGGCTGGTATGATGGCCTGTATCGTCTCTCGCCGGGGACTTACGGTTTTGCTCAGGACCGCGACATCGAGCGGTGGGTTCACCTCTTTTGGGGACGCGCGTTGTTTCGTTACACGATGCCGGAATCCAAACACACCTTTGGCTTGGGTCTGGACGCTGGCACAACGATTCACCCGGACCAACTGAGTGCTTATCGTCTGGGCGGCCTGTTGGATTTGACGGCGGAGTTCCCATATCGAATCCCCGGTTACTATGTCGGTGAACTCAGTGCGAGGAATTTTTTTCTGCTGAACGGTTTCTACGACGTTCCCCTCGACTCGCGAAAATGCTGGCGATTCGCTGTGGGAGCTTCTACGGGTCGGGTAAGCTTCACTCCGGGCATGGATCAGCCACACAATTGGAATTCCGGTGTGGGTTGCCAGCTGTCCTATCACAACCCCTCAGAATCCATCAAGATTGGGCTGCTGTACGGCTATGGTATCAATGCCATCCGCGATCACGGCGAAGGTGGGCACGCAATTGCGCTGATGGCTCAGATCGATCTCGAGAAATCAAAAGTTGGCAAGGGCACCCAACCCAGAAGACCACCCTTCCAATTTTTTAAGGGTCTGCTGCGAACTTTTTGACGCGGACTCTCCTGGGTGTTGTCCTATATCAGCTTCACCGCTCTGACTACGGTCGGGTTCGCGGACATCGTTCCTGTTGATCCGATCGCACGAATGGCGGCGGCTCTGGAGGCAGTGACGGGACAACTCTTCCCTGTCATCCTGATTCGATGGCTCGTTTCTCTTCAAGTGCAGTCGCTGCGGAAAACCTGAAGTCATGGTTGGTATTCTATTTAAGGAGAATTGATAAGGACCGCTTCATCGATGTTATGCTCCACGGCATCGCACTTAATGGTTCTTTCTTCAATACGCATCGAATGGTGCAGCAGTACGTGCTCAATGCCTATTTTTGATGATCGCATTAACTTAGCCATTGTGATTGGGAATCTCCTATGATGGATGATATTGTCTTTAAGCTCAAAGCAGAATTGAGGAAGATGAGAAGGGGAAATCTTCTAGGAATGGGTTTCAATCAGAAGGAAAAGAATTGTCTATTGGGCGGGCTATGTCCTTTTCTTTTGGAGTACCAACGCATTCTTTTTTGTGTCTCGGAAATTCTGGGACAAGAGTGCCAGATAGAAAGGCAAAAGTTAGATTCCGTCCGAGAGGCCCAAAGTAAGGGCGACAACTCACAGAAGCCTGCGGAACCGCCAGTTGGGACGTGGCTTCCGGGTTTCTGTTAATTCAACCGAGGTTTGAAAGAAGGAGAGAGAGGGATAGAGTTGGTGAGATCGCAAGGAAAATATAGGCAATCAGACGAACATGCTTCCCCTAGCGAGATCTAACCTGAAACGGGTTCACAAAATCTTACCTCCAGGAAACATTGCTTGCCTCCGTATGAACCTGTCAAAAAGTTGTGATACTGCAAACCGTTCCTGTGAAAGTACAGTATTTTGTTGCAAACATTACATGATTCACCCTATTTACTATTTTCGAGCGCCAGGGGTAGCGGTTAAGTATGGGGCGATGAATCTCTAAGCGGCAAAAAAAAGTTACTTTAAGCCACTAATGAAAGTTCCCACAACGGACTTAAACCGGAGACGAGAGAAGGTGATCCCCGGCTTCGACCCGAGAGGGGGCCGAAGGCGCGAAGGAGCTTGCTGACGTCCGGAGGGTCGGCCGGGCTCACCCCGGCGGCGAGCGGATCGTACACACTGGCGATATGCCTCGCCCAGCAGAAGACGCTGGGTCGATCGCGCTTTATCGATCTGCCCGCCGACCAGATAGACGATGAAATTGAAGGCGCCCAGCGCCGCATCTGCGAATTCCTTGACCTTGATCGCTCCTCACTCTGGCAAGTCCCTGAGCGAGATCCCCGCTCGATGAAGAGCGCCTTCGGCAACTAAACCAAGCTGAAAGGAAGGAAGTCCATGCGCGAAAGAGACTTATTTTACTGCATGACGAAGAAAATGAACATCTCGCTTACCCTCGCCGCCCTGGCAGTTTGGATGTTCGCCGGTGCGGCGCAGTGTCAATTGCTCGGGCCGTCCGCTCAGCGGGACGTCGAACAGGGCGCGGAAGTGGCCAAGCTAATCGAGCAGCAAATCGGCGTGTACCCCGCTCCTAAGACCGAGGCTTACCTGCGTGAAGTGGGCGGGCGACTGACGACCGCTGTGAACGACCCGCGATGGAAGTACTTTTTCCAGATCGTGGATCAGGAGGAACCCAACGCCTTCTCGATTCCTGGTGGCGGTATCTACGTCTCCCGCGGCCTGCTAGCGTTTATCAACCGCGAGGATCAACTCGCTGGCGTTCTGGCACATGAGATCGCGCACGTCACGCAGCGTCATTCGGCCAAGCAACAGCACATAGGCATCCTGCCTGGCTTGCTCTCCCTGCCCGGCAATGTGGTTGGCGGTGTGGTGAACGAGAATCTGGGCGCGCTGATCAATGCCCCGATAGACACCGTGGGCGGTGCGTGGTTGAGCCGTTACAGCCGCAGCCAAGAAAGTGAAGCCGACCGCCTTGGCATTCGCATCGCTGCGCAGGCTGGGTATGATCCGGCGGCCTTGGCCAATATTCTTCGACGGCTGGAGCAGGACGCGGCCAGTCAGACCGGTCAGGTGCGGCGGTTCAGCATCTTTGATTCGCATCCCATGACGGAGACGCGGCTCAAGGACATCCAGCGTGGTGCCTCGGTCCTCACCCCGGCGGCGAAACCGCGCACGGCGCCCGACACTGCCGCACTTTTTCCCAAGCTCGACGGACTGTGGTGGGGGGAGAATCCTGAAGCCGGCGTGTTCCAAAAGGACCAGTTCCTGCAGCCGACGATTGGTTTCACGCTGAACTTGCCAGCAAGCTGGAAACACGAAAACACGCCGCAGTATTTGGTTTCGGTGCACCCCAAGAAGGAAGCCGCGCTGCTCTTGGGCATCGCAGGGCCGGCCTCGGATCCGGAAGTCATTGGGGAGAAATTCGTCCAGAGGATGCGGAGCAAAGCCCGCATCGAGCCGGTTTCGACGCGGAAGTCCGCCATCGGTGAGTTTCCGGTGTTTGTCGTAACCTATCTGGATCGGTCCGGCCGTACTCCGGTTTACCTGCATTTTGCCTGGGTTTCCATGGCCGGAAAGACCTACCAGTTGATTGGCCTCGCGCCGGAGAAGCATTGGGAAACACTGCGGAACGCAGCACTCAGTTTGCGGCCTGTGACCCATACCGAGCTTGCCTCGGTCGCCGGCAAGCGATTGCGCATCGCCACCGCGCGTCAGGACGAGCGGTTGGAAACTCTCGCTGCCCGCACGGGGAATGTCTGGTCTTCGTCGTACACTGCATTGGTGAATGGTTTGAACGCGGGGGTGATTCTGGATGAGGGTCGGCTGGTGAAAATCGCTCGAGAGGAGCGATGGACTCAGCCAGAAGGAGCCAGTCAATGGTTAAATCATCCGATGTTTCAGTATTGAAGGAAAGTGTGAAGGCATTGTTGAAACGAAAACTGAAATGAAAAACCGTTTCTGTGAGGGACACATGGGATCGACAGCAAGTCGGGCAATGGAAGATGGGTCACGCTTTCGCCACAGGCGCTGACGCGAGTTCCAGTGCTTCGTCTGGGCGTCTCCTGCCGATGCCTTTCGGAACCGAATTACCGTCATCGGAATGGTCTCCCGACGCATAGCGCGATTGGCCAAGGATCCGGCTTTGGCCCAGGATGCCGAGATACTCCATCAGGAGATAGAATTGCTGGAATCCGATTTGGAGCGGTTTGAGAAATATATTGAAACCTGAAATCTGGGAAGAGTTGGTTAAAGATTGACTGATTCGATATCTATATTGATGTCATAGCTCTATGGGAAAGGAGGATTTTTATGGAGATCCGCGATTTTGTGCCTGACCATCAACTGGATCATGTAGGACTGCATCATCTGGGGCAGGTGTACTGGAACCGGTCCACACCGGAGCTCTACGAGCACGCCATACGCCGCTATGAGGCGCAGATCGCCCACCTGGGTCCTTTGGTGGTTTCCATGGGTCAGCATACCGGTCGGGCCGCAAAGGACAAGTACGTGGTGGATGAACCCAAAACCACCCAGGATATCTGGTGGGGAACCGTCAACGTGAAATACCCTGAGGAGAAATTCAGCGCCCTCCACCAGCGCATGGCAGCCTATCTTCGTGGAAAGACCGCGTTTGTGCAGGACTGTTACGCAGGGGCGGATGAAAGGTACCGACAATCCCTGCGAGTCATTACGGAATTTGCCTGGCACAGCATTTTTGCCCGCAACATGTTCATCCAGTTGCCCAGGGATCCTACCTTGATCAAGGCTTTCGTCCCGGATTTCACCGTGGTTCACTGCCCCAATTTCCACGCGGACCCGGATGATGACCTTACCAGGAGCGGGACCTTTGTCGCCCTTCATCTCACTAAGAAGCTGGTGCTGATCGGCGGCACCGCTTATGCCGGGGAGATCAAGAAATCCATCTTTACTGTCCTCAATTTTCTGCTGCCCGCTCAGGATGTGCTTTCCATGCACTGCTCTGCCAACGTGAACAAGGATGACCCGGACGACGTCGCCATCTTCTTCGGCTTGTCCGGGACAGGAAAGACTACGCTGTCAGCGGACCCGGGGCGACTGCTCATCGGGGACGACGAGCACGGTTGGTCGGATACGGGGATCTTCAATTTCGAGGGAGGATGCTATGCCAAGGTCATCCGACTTTCAAAGACCTCGGAGCCTGAAATCTATGAGTGCACCCGCCGTTTTGGGACGGTTTTGGAGAATGTGGCGATGAACACAATCCTGCGCCGTCTCGATTTGGATGATGCGAGTCTGACGGAAAACACCCGGGCTTCCTACCCCCTTACTCATCTGCCCAATATTGTTCCGTCCAGGATGGCCGGTCACCCGCGCAATGTGATCTTCTTGACGGCCGATGCCTTTGGGGTTCTTCCCCCAATCTCAAAGCTCACAGAGGATCAGGCCATGTACCACTTCATCAGCGGTTACACCGCCAAGGTGGCGGGAACGGAAAAGGGGGTCAAGGAGCCCACCGCTACATTCAGCGCATGTTTCGGTGCCCCGTTTATGGTGCGTCATCCGT
>DATIXD010000066.1:0-34464 GCA_035518875.1 Methylococcaceae bacterium
GGTTTCAACGCCCTCCGCCGTCACCTCGAGTTTGAGTTGCCGCCCCATGGCCAGGATAGTGGCGACGATAGCCGCGTCATCCGGATCGTCGGCGATGTTGTGGATGAATGCCTGGTCGATCTTGAGGCGATTCAGCGGTAAGTGTTTCAGTGCGCTCAGGCAGGAATAGCCGGTGCCGAAGTCGTCTATGGCGATGCCGACGCCGCGTCTTTTGAGGTCGAGCAACACCGGGACCGAGGTATCTTCACGTTGTAGCGCGCTTTCGGTGATTTCGAGTTCGAGCCGGCGGGGATCGATTCCGCTGTGATCCAGCGCCTCATCTAAGGCGGATGCCAGTTGACCGTGACGAAGTTGGCGCTCGGCGATATTGATCGCCATCCGAAGCGGCGGTAGACCGGCCGCGCTCCAGTCGCGGGCCTGGCTACAGGCTTGATGCAGGACCCAGGCACCGAGGTCGATGATCAGGCCGTTCTCTTCCGCCAGGGGGATAAATTCCGCGGCGCGCAGCAGTCCTCTTTCGGGATGCCGCCAACGAATGATCGCTTCGACGCCGACGATTCGGCCGTCACCCAAGGCCACCTGGGGTTGATAATGCAGTTCGAGTTCGCCGTGGGCGAAGCCGCGCCGCAAGTCTTGGTCCAGCGAGAGGTAGCGCGCAGCCCTGGTGGTCATTTCGGGGGAGTAAAAGACATAGCGGTTGCGCCCCTTTTTCTTGGCCGCATACATCGCGGTGTCGGCGGCGCGGATGAGCTCGTCCCTATTGTTCCCGTCATCGGGAAAGAGACTGATTCCGATGCTGCCGGAAACCTCGATTTCTCGACCGGCTAGGGTCAGCGGCGCGGACAGGGTGCTGATCAGCTTTTGTGCAAGGTGAATGAGCTCGTCCATGCTTTCGAACTGGTCGGGGATCACCAGGAATTCATCGCCGCCAAGCCGGGCCACGGTGTCGGCTGCGCGGACGCATGTCCGCAGCCGCTCCGCAGCGGTTCGCAGCAGCTCATCGCCCGCGGAATGTCCCAGGGTGTCATTGATGCCTTTGAAATGATCGAGGTCGACGAACAACAGCGCGACCCGCTGCTGCCGGCGGCGCGCCTGCTCCAGGGCGTGGCCGAGGCGGTCCATGGCCACGATGCGATTCGGCAGGTCCGTGAGGCCGTCGTGGTGGGCCAGGTGATTGAGCCTTTCCTCCGCCTGCCGCAGGGCGCCGATGTCCGAGAATAGCAAAACGTAGTTGTTGATTTCGCCCGCCGCGTCGCGAACCGCCGTGACGCTGATCCAGGCATAGAAACCCTCACCATTCTTGCGCCTGCACTTGATCTCGCCCTGCCAGCGGCCGTCCCGCGCCAGGGCCTCCCACAGGGCCTGATGCAATTCAGGTTCGAGATTCGCGGTGCTCAGCAAATCGGGCTCCCCTCCTAGCACCTCTTCGGGCGAAAAGCCGGTCATGGCGCTGAATGCCTGATTGACGCTGACGACCAGGCGGGCCGCGTCGGTAATGATGATACCCTCCTGGGTGGACTTAAACACGGTGGAGGCCTGCGCCAGCCGTTCCTCGGCGAGCCGGCGTTCGGTGACGTCCTGCGCCACGCCGATCACCCGAAGTCCTTTCTCACCGGCGGCCAGAAAGGTCTTGCCCAGTGCCCGCGTCCAGCCGATACCGCCGTCCGGCCGCAGTTCGCGGAACTCGATCTCATAGGGGACGCTTTCCGCCAACGCGCGCTGCAGCGCCGCCCGCACGGCCTCGCGGTCGTCCACATGAACCCTGGCCAGGAAGTCCTCCGTCCCGCCCGAGAAAGCCCCGGATTCGAATCCCACGACTGAATCGATGCGGGCGCTGGCCCGGAATTCGCCGGAAACGGGCGTCCATTCCCAGATGTCCATTCCGGCGGAGTCCAGTGCGAGCCGGAGCCGTTCCTCGCTCTCGCTCAGCGCCGTCTCGGCCTTGTGTCGTTCCAGCGCTATCTGGATGGTGGCGTGCAGATCCCGTTCGAAGAAGGGTTTCAACAGGTAGCCGAACGGTTGGGTGGCGCGGGCGCGCTGCAGCGTAGCGTCATCGGAAAAGGCGGTGACGAAGACGATCGGGATGGAACTGGCGGCGCGGATTTGGGCCGCGGCTTCGACGCCGTCTATCTCGCCTTCGAAATGAATGTCCATGAGCACCAGATCGGGCTGGATTTCCAGGGTCTTGCGCACGGCTTCCTCGCCCGAGGTCGCAATCGCCGGGACTTCATAGCCCAGCTTAAGCAAGCGCCGCTGTAGATTGAGCGCGACGATGCGTTCGTCCTCCGCCACCAAGATTTTGGTCATGAGAAGGTTCTTTCCCCTTTGTAATATTCGCTTTTCGTTCCCGAATGTCTGGGCGAGTCGTAGGTAAGCAAAGGCGAACTGCTCGGCCGGTTTTAGCTGTTAAGCAAATAGCATTCTAATCATATGATCACGAAAAGGACTATAGAACCCTCAATGCAAACTCAGCGGGGGCGATGTGTGTCCGTCTCTTCAATCGTTCCCGTGGGCTCATCCTGCACCTGGAATGAACCCCGAATCATGCCCATCCAGCAGCTCCAGAGAATGGTGCCTCGCTCCCGGGGGGTGAATTCGATCACCTGCTCACCCGCCTTGATATCGAACTGAAGTCCGAGCTTGGGTACGGTGATGGCCCGATTGCATTCGTTGAGCTCCTTTCCGTCGATGATCCACTTCACCGGAACGCCTTTCTTGAGCACGAAACTGTTCGGCTGGTAGCCCTTCTTATTCACCTCCATGTGGATCACCTGGAAGCCCGCTTCCGTTTTCCCGGACGTCCCTTGTGTTTTTGCAAGAAACTCTATCCTGGCCGAAGTGGAAGCGATCAAGGACTTGAAGTCGTAACCGGAACCGCTCAGGATCAAACCACGGTTCACCATGATAAGTCCCAAGGCTAGCACTAGAACGCCGGAAGCCTGCAGGAAAACATTGGTCGCCTTGTGCGAGATCAGACTGGTGAGAAATCCGAAACCCAACAGCAAGGGCAATGTGCCTGCGCCGAACAGGAACATCATTCTGGCCCCTTCCAGCGAGCTACCGGTGCCGGCCGCCATGACATACATCGCCTGCAGTGGGCCGCACGCGATCATCAGGCCGTTCAGCAAGCCGATCAAGAACGGGCTCTTGTGCTTTCTGGATTCGGCGTACACGAATCGGTTCAGAAACGCAGGCATCCTGAAGCCGAAAATCCTCAAATGAGGAAACAGATGGAGCATGTTGAGGCCGAACACCACCAGGAAAATGCCCGCCACGATGGCGGTGGCGCTTCGGATCAAGGGGGTAAAGGTAATGAGGGCGCCGAAAAAGCCGAAGGCGCCACCGAGCACCGTATAAGAAATGGTCTTGCCGAAACCGTAAGCAAAATGGGAAAGCGCGGATCGGTTACCCTTTTGAGCGCTGCGAGTGGCGTATCCAACGATGAAACCGCCGCACATGCCAACGCAATGAAAGCCGGTCAGAAAGCCGACGACGAAAATCATCCCATAACTCAGATGCTGGTCGAACTGCGGCAAGTCATGGTTATGTTCCAGCCATAGGCCGAGATAGAAGATCAGCGCGATTCCGGTGAAGCCCAAAACAACCTCTATCAGCTTTATGAGCCTTTGCCGGACGGGATGCGTCCGTTGGATGAGCGAGCATTCGTAGCCCCTGAGCTCAACGGCCTGAAAAATCTTAAAAAGATTCGTTCTGGCGCCGTCGAAAGTCACCTCGACGGTTTCGGCGCCATAATCCGCCTCGACTTTTCGAATGCCGGCCAGCTCCTTGATCGCCCCTTCGACCACGGTTTCGCAATTGGGGCAGTGCATGCCCTTGGCTGCAAATATCTTGGTTTGGAGATTGCGCATGATTTCTTTGATTCAAGCCTTGTTGGCTTCTATCACATTGGACGTCAATATCACGAATACGATCCCAAGCGGCGAATGGCGCCAATCGGCCGAGAACCGGCCGGGAAATGTGACAAATTCGCTAGCTTGTAGACAAGTTTGCACCAGTTCGGCAAACTATCCGCGCTATTCTTTGCCTTTGCATCCGTCGGAAGGACAGTTCATCAATCATGGCAAGCATTTTGGTGCTTAACGGCCCGAACTTGAATTTGCTGGGCATTCGGGAGCCTGCGGTTTACGGCAGTCAAACCTTAAAAGACATAGAAGATACGCTCGCTTCGCGCGCGCAGGGTTTGGGGCATTCGATCGCTTTCCTGCAGAGCAATGCCGAACACGCGCTGATCGACCGCATCCACCTCGCTTTCCGCGAGGGGGTCGACTTCATCCTGATCAATCCCGGCGCATTCACCCATACCAGCATTGCCTTGCGAGATGCCCTGCTCGCCACGCGCATCCCGTTTATTGAAGTGCATCTGTCCAATGTCCATGCGCGCGAGCCGTTCCGGAAAACTTCCTATCTTTCCGACATTGCCAAGGGTGTGATCTGCGGGCTGGGCGCGCTCGGTTATGAGCTAGCGTTACAAGCCGCGTTCTGTGAATTAGAAAAATAGGTCAATAAATAATGGATATCAGAAAAATAAAAAAGCTGATTGAACTGATCGAAGAGTCCGATATCGTCGAAATCGAGATCCGCGAGGGCGAGGAGTCGGTGCGCCTTAGTCGTTATTCCGCCACTGTCCAGCCCGTCGCCGCAGTCGTTCCGGCACCGGTTGTCGCGGCGCAGCCAACCCCCGCTGCGGCTCCGGAAGAACCCGAGAAGATCAGCGGCCACATCGTACGTTCGCCCATGGTAGGCACTTTCTACCGCGCACCCTCGCCCGGCGCGAAGAGCTTCGTGGAAGTGGGGCATCGCGTCAACGCGGGCGATACGCTTTGCATCATCGAAGCGATGAAAATCCTGAATCAGATAGAAGCCGACAAGGCCGGCGTGATCGCCAAAATCCTGGTCGAGAACGCGCAGCCCGTGGAGTACAACCAGCCGTTATTCGTCATCGAATAGCGAGGCCAACCTTCTCGGTTGACGCTGTCCTGTCTATCTACTCAGGTGCTTAATCATGCTCGGTAAAATCGTTATCGCCAACAGGGGGGAAATCGCCCTGAGGATCCTGCGCGCGTGCCGCGAACTCGGCATCAAGGCGGTGGCCGTTCATTCGGAAGCCGACCGCGATCTCAAACATGTGCGGCTGGCGGATGAATCCGTCTGCATCGGCCCGGCGCCGTCCAGGGAAAGCTATCTCAACGTCCCGGCCATCATCAGCGCGGCGGAAGTCACCGACGCGGTGGCCATTCATCCCGGCTACGGCTTCCTATCGGAAAACGCCGACTTCGCGGAAAAGGTGATCCAGAGCGGTTTCGTTTTCATCGGGCCACGCCCGGAAACCATCCGGCTGATGGGCGATAAGGTGTCGGCCATCGAAGCCATGAAAAAGGCCGGCATTCCGTGTCTGCCCGGCTCGGACGGCTCCTTGGGCGAGGATTACGAAGAGAGTCTGAAAATCGCCCGTCGTATCGGTTTTCCCATTATCATCAAGGCGTCCGGAGGTGGTGGCGGCCGCGGCATGAGAGTGGTGCACAGCGAGGCCGCCCTGCACAGTTCGATCAGCCTGACCAAGGGAGAGGCCGCCGCGGCCTTCGGAAACGACATGGTATACATGGAGAAGTTCCTGGAGAACCCGCGCCATATCGAATTCCAGGTGATGGCCGATTCCCACGGCAATGTTATTCACCTGGGCGAGCGTGACTGTTCCACCCAACGCCGCCATCAGAAGGTCATCGAGGAAGCGCCGGCGCCGGGCATCACGAAGCAACAGCGTCACGAGATGGGCGAACGCTGCGTACAAGCCTGTCACGAACTCGGTTATCTCGGCGCGGGGACTTTCGAGTTCCTGTACCAGGACGGCCAGTTCTATTTCATCGAGATGAACACCCGCGTGCAAGTCGAACATCCCGTCACCGAAATGGTAACCGGCTTCGATATCGTCAAGGAGCAGCTGCGCATCGCCGCGGGCGAAACCCTGTCGATCCGGCAGGAGGATGTGAAAATGCACGGCCATGCCATCGAGTGCCGCATCAACGCCGAGGATCCGGTCAACTTCATGCCCTCGCCCGGCCTCATCGAACAGTTCCACATGCCGGGCGGTCCCGGCATCCGCGTAGAGACGCACATCTACAACGGCTATAAGGTGCCGCCTTATTACGACTCCATGATCGGCAAGCTGATCGCCCACGGCGAGAACCGCGCCAGTGCCATCGCCCGGATGCGCACGGCGCTGAACGAAATGTTCATCGGCGGCATCAAGTGCAATATCCCGCTGTTACTCGCCATCATCAACGACAAGTCCTTCCAGGAAGGCGGGCAAAACATCCATTATCTGGAGCAGAAGCTGGGGCTGAAGCACTAATGTGGCGTCAGCTTTCCGCAGTAACCGACGAGGCCTTGGCCGAACCGGTCTCCGATTTCCTCTCGCGTCTAGGCGCGCTGTCTGTCAGCTTTCAGGACGAGGGCGATCAGCCGCTGTTCGAGCCCAGACCGGGCGAAACCCCCGTCTGGAACAAAACCCGCGTCATCGCCCTGCTTGAACCCGAAACCGATACGGCACTGGTTCAGGCATGTGTCGTCAGCCGCTTCGGCTCTGAGAACTTAAGCGATTGGCGCGTCGAGGAAATCGAAGATCGGCCTTGGGAGCGGGCCTGGCTGGAATATTTCCAGCCGATGCGTTTCGGGGAAAAGCTATGGATTGTCCCTACCGGCTTCCCGGCGCCGGCGGAGCCCGATGCGGTTTGCGTCACCCTTGACCCCGGCCTCGCCTTCGGCACCGGCACACATCCGACCACCGCACTGTGCCTGCAATGGTTGGACAGTCAGGATCTGCGGGGCAAGAGCGTGATCGATTATGGCTGCGGTTCTGGCATCCTGGCGGTGGCGGCAGTGCTCTTGGGCGCGGAGATCGTTTATGCGGTGGACATCGACCCGCAGGCGCTGACGGCAACCCGGGACAATGCGCGCAAGAATGAGGTCGAACGGCACATAGTGTGTGGTTATCCCGGCGAGCTGGGGGACCCGCAGGCCGATCTGCTGCTGGCCAACATCCTCGCCAATCCGCTCATCGAGCTGGCCGAGACGTTCGCTTGGCACGTGCGGCCCGGCGGTTCGCTGGCGTTGTCCGGCATCCTGCATGCTCAGGTGGATGGCGTCCTGCGGGTTTATGAACGCTATTTCGAGATGCAGCCGCCCAGCTATCGGGAAGACTGGGCGCGCCTGAGCGGCGTTCGTCGCGCGGTTTGAACGCACATGTACACCCGATGCCCCGACTGCCGGACCGTCTATCCTGTCAGCGCCGCGCAATTGCGGGCGGGAGGCGGCGAGGTGCTGTGCCAGAATTGCCGGATCGCCTTCAACGCATTGAATACTCTGGCCGAAACCGCCGAAGAAGCCGTTCCCGATGGCGTTGCGACGGCGAATCCGCCCATGCTCGGACGTGGCGAAGTGCTCGCATCCCCCGGCATTGAGCAAGGGGCCTTCAACGGGCTGACGAAGAACGGATTGCCGAGCTTGTCTGCGGCACCTGGCGCGTCGCTCGGCGGCTATGACGTCTGGGACGAAGAGAGCGAGGTACGGCCAGCGTCGCGGGCGGGCCGAATGGCCTTCGGATTCGGCGTACCCTTGCTGCTGGCGTTGCTGGTGCTACAGATCGGCCTTTTTGAGGGGAATCATCTGGCGCAAGACGAGCGCTTGCGGCCTTGGCTTGAAATCGCCTGCGGGGAGCTTGGCTGTTCGCTGCCGCAGTACAAGGACGTTCGCCAAATCCAGATCATCGACCGAGCCTTGCAGCCGGCTCCGGATGACATCGACGGTTTGGAATTCATCCTGGTTGTGGCCAATGAGGCCAGATTCGCGCAAGCCTTTCCCGCCATCAAACTGGTGTTAACCGAAGTCACCGGCAAACCGGTCGCCGCCAGGATTTTCAGTCCGGGAGAATATCTCGACGAAAACCAGACCGGCCCCATGCCGGTCGGCAAACCCTTCGAAATCCGCCTCCTCCTCGCCAAGCCCAGCCGCGAGGTGGGCGGGTTCAACTTCGAACTGATCTGAGGCGGCCACGGGCCACGACCTCCTAAAGAGCGGGTCATCCTCGCTGGAACTTCTAATAAGGCTTAAAATGGGCCTAACGGTCAGATCGCGCGCCGCCAAGACATGTTGCTCTCCACAACCGGTTCCCTTGGCCCGAGTCTCTACAGAGGGGCAAGCTAACGATGAGGACATAGCGATGAAAAAGACCCAGCCGGACTCGGAAAAGCTTGACCGGATCGTTGCCGAAGCTCGGCGCAACCGGGAGGAGCGGGAGCGGGGTTATCGGGAACAGGCGCTCAAGCTTTATCCCTGGATTTGCGGACGCTGCGCCCGCGAGTTCACCCTCAAGAACCTGCACGAACTTACGGTCCATCACAAGGACCATAATCACGACAACAATCCGCCGGATGGCAGCAACTGGGAACTACTGTGTCTCTACTGCCATGACAACGAGCATTCGCGCTATCTCAATGCGAACATTTCAGGCGGGTTGACAGCCGGGGGACGGCAAGACTCGGCCGGCACGTTCAAGGCATTCGCCGAACTCGGCGCGTTGTTGAAAGACAAGAAGTAGTCGGGGCAGAATATGATTGAAAATCGGATTATCAACATCGAAACAAAGCTTGCGTACCAGGAAGACGCCGTCCGGGAATTGAACGATGTGCTCTGTCTGCAGCAAAAACAGATCGATCAACTGGAGGCGACGATCAAGCTTCTTCTCGACCGGATCAGGTATTTGTCGGCGGCCGGGGATCTATCCCGTGCGGCGGATGAGGAACCGCCCGATGATTAGCGCGCGCCGTACCCGTTGACGGGCCGGTGTTGGCGGTTCAGGTCGATCGCGACCAGGCAGACGTCATCGGAGAATTCGTTGGTCGCCGAGAACTGTCGGGCGTCTTTGAGCAGTGCTTCGAGGAGTTCTTCCGTCGGCTCGCCAGTCCTGCTCCCAATCGTCTTAAGCAACCCCTGCATGCCGAATTCCCGTCCACTCGAATCCAGGACTTCGAAAAGCCCGTCGGTGAAGAGAATGATCGAATCCGCGGGGTCGACAGACTTCTCGTGAGTGAGGAACACCGCGTCTTCGAATACGCCGAGGATAGTTCCCGGATCGGGATGATGCAGGGTTTCCGCGATGCCGGCGCGGCAACGGACATGAAGCGGAAAGGGATGTCCGGCCGTGGCGTAACGCACCGAATCGCCGGCGCCATCGACCAGGAGATAAAGCGCGGTGGCGAACATGACATCATTTCCCGCTTGGCCAAGGATCTGGGTCAACTCGCCGTTGAGATGCGCGAGCAGTTGCCCAGGATCTGTCACGGTCGGCCCGAGCTGCTCAAGTAACGCGCGCAGCATCGCCGTGATCAGCGCCGATCGGACGCCGTGTCCCATCACGTCGGCAATGAAGACGCCTGCCACCATGTCCGAAACCCGGGTGATGTGGAAGAAGTCTCCGCCCACGATGCCGTAGGGTTGATAGCGATGATGAAACCGCAGCACGCTGGCGGCAGGTTCCGTTTCAGGTGGAAAAACCGGATAGCGGTCGGGCAACAAGGCCTGCTGGAGTTCCCTTGACATGCACAGGTCGGCTTCGATTTGTTCGTTCTTGCGGGTGATCTCGCGCTGCTGTTCCTCCAGTAAACGTATGCTTTCCAGGTGGAACCGGGTTTGCAGCTTGACCAGGGTCTGGGTCTCAATGAGGCCTAGAAACTCCCGGGCAGGGCCGATGAGCAGTACATCATCGTAGAAGGCGCCGGCTTCGCGGGCGAAGACCGTGCGGAAAACTTCCGTGACCGGGGTCCCCGTCGCCACGCACGCCGGGTCGGGCTTGAGGTGATTGCGGATCGGCTTTTGCGCGAACAGGGAAAATCCATACCTCGAGCCCAGCAACATGCCGATCTCGCGCCGCGCGCACATGCCCAGCAAGCGTTCGCCATCGAGCACCGCCATGAATTCAAAATGGTGCTGCGCGAACAGTCGATAGACCGCCTCGACCGACTGATCCGCCTGGACCGACGTGCGATGACTAATCAAGTCGCGAAGGTCGGCTTTCATCGTGTGGCGGACGCTTGACCACTGCTTTCCGACCGTTGATCGATCAGTGCCTTGGAGAGGCGTTGCGGTCGTCGGTTCGAACGAAGAGACTGCAATCACATCCTCCGGCTCACGGTCGCTGTCGGTAAACGATCCGGGCTCCGGAGGAAAACGATTGTTCCGACCGTTTCACGCCGTCGCCGGGTATTGGTCGACGATGGCGGAATCTGGGTCATTTGGGGCTTGCGCCGTCATGGCGTGCGCTTGCCACTGCTGGAAGGACTCCTTGGCCGCTGCGGCGCCGTCTTGTATACCGTGGACCATGGCGTTGTCGGTGGGAATCCAGCGGGTGATCATCACCGCGGTAAACACAATGCCGTAAGAAGCACAGTAAAGCGTTTGATAAACGGCCCTGGACAACAATCGGCCAACGCTGGGAATGGCCTTGATCGGGGTTTGTGGGGCAGCAGAATCCGCCCCGGCAATCGTCTCGGCTGTCACGGTCATCATCGTTCCGCCGCTCGCTTCGGTTGCTCCCGGGGCGGACTCATTCTTGTTGCGTTTGCCGGGCGCCTTGTGCAGGGCGGTCGCGAGATTCGGTTTCTTAGCCATGGTTTTACCTCCGTCGAGAAATTAGTCAGATGCTCAAATACTAACAGTATTGCAAATCCACCCATATAGCTGCTGGATTTCCTCGGTGCCTTTCCCCCGAGGTTCGTATTCCTGGATGGATTTTCCGAGGGTCAGGGAATGGACGAACGCGGCCCGTTGTGTAACGCGTACCGGCGCCAGCGGAACTCCGTAGCCGGCGACGGCTTCGGCAGCCTCATCCGCCAGGGAACCGCGCGGCGGGACGGAATTCAGGACGACGGCGGCCGAAGCGCCGGCCAGCTTCACCAGATCGATGGTGTTGCTGATCGCGCGCAGATCTAGGATCGCCGGGCGGCAAGGGATCAAAACCAAATCGGCTGCGCGGGCTGCGGACAGGGCGGCGCTTTCCGAGTGGGGGGCAGTGTCGATAACGACGAGCTCGGCTCCGGCCTTCTTGGCCGCCTCTAGGCATTGGGCCAAACGACTCGCCTGCGCAGAAACCACCCTAGGCGTTTTCGCCTCGCGGCTATCGCCCCAACTCGCGGCACTGCTCTGAGGATCCAAGTCGATGATGGTGGCCTTGCCGCGCGTGGCTATGTCCGCAGCCACGGCGACATTGATGGTGAGCGTCGTTTTCCCCGTTCCACCTTTCTGGGAGATGATTGCCAGTGTTTTCATGCTAAGAAGCTACTCGATCATGGGTTAGCGGGTCAATATGCGATCTTTCTCACCTAGATGGTCACTCATCGCTGGCCTTATCCGTGGAGGGCAAGGTGCAATCGTAATACCCCTGTAAAAAGCGTCTTCTAAGATCATGTGCATCCGGCGGCACTCGAACGCTGCCACACCGAGAAGGGAACGTCATGGACACCAAGAACGTCAGGCGCTCGAAGATCGGGCATTGGTTTGAGATCGGCGAGCGGGTGGTGGGAGAATACTACAACCAACCCTTCAGCGGGGTGGTCGCCGCGACCCGGGTCAATCGCGGCAAGGGCCCGGTCCAGAGGGTGACCGTGAGGTTGGATCTCAACATCGTCGTACTGGGAAGCGTTCTGGAAACGGTGCAACTGGACGTGGACTTCGAGGGCAATGGGGTTTTTAGGCATGGCCTGTACCGGGAGTTTCTCAGACTCGATTATCGGAATTACCTGCAATGAGCATGAGAAGGGCGGCTGCAGGAAACGCCTACTCACCGCCGCGCGATCGCGCGGAAGTTATATTGCGTAACGAAGCGGTGGAAAAAGCCTATTTCCAAACGAAGCGTGACATTTAACCTTTTGATTTTTCATGATCCGATTTTTCGAGTTGGGGGCTGCGCATAACTTCAACGGTGACGAGTCACGCGTATAGCGCGTATACTCGGCTGGTGAAAATAGATCGGGAAAATCCCGCGATGCCTGATCGGATTTGAATCGAGAGAAGGAACTGGCTGAACGATCAAGGGCATTGATGCATCAAGGCTGACTGGTGGGTGGGTGTTTCCCGTCTCTATGGTTTTGACGTCAACCCAAGCCTCATCAGGTACCAACCATGAAACGAAAAACCAGATCCACCTCGGCAAAAGTCACCGAAACTCCAGCCGAGACCCAGCCCGAAGTCACCGCAGAAAACCTGACCCAAGCGGCCGAGGAAGCCGGCGCTGAGGTCATGGCGAGCGTGGCCGAACCCGAGTCGGTCGGGACCGAGGAAGGTCCATCGCCGTCCGTTTTCCCCGCTATCGGCGAATATGTTTCCAAGGCCGTCTATGGAGCGTTTTATTATGTTTCCTATGGCGTCGTTTTCGGTTCGCTGATCGTCGCCCACTTCATCCCGATGGACAATGCGATGGGCCGCGGCATCAAGGATGGTGCAGTGAATGCCGAGAATGCCTTCCGCAAAAGCGCGGAAGCAGCCGGCGCCAGCGAGACCTTGGTAGCGGATACGGGGATCATGAGCGCTTGATGCATCCTTCGACATCCCCGGCGCCCGGCCGGGGATGCCGACACGACTCACTAAGTTTCCAGCTTCATGCGACCAACAATAACAAGGCAGTCTAACGAAGCGACGGCGGTGTCCGTTGTGACATGGATCCGCTGCCCCGGTCGTCATCAATCTGTCATAAAATCGTCACAATTCGCCAATAGACTACCTGTTGAACTTTCCTTCAACCGAAGGAACCATCCAGGGACGGCTACCCCTGCCCGTTTTTTGAACTCAGCCGCCGTCCTGGTCACTGTTTTTCTCGGGTCGGATCGCCACATTTTGAGCAACCATCCGAGTAGATACAGTTATGGGCACTGAGGTGCTGATGGGCGTGAAGCCGGAAACGGAAAAAGGAAGCGCCGCGGGCAAGAAAAAATCGGGACTCCCGTCTTCGTCCGACGCTTTCGCCGGCGATCCCGGTCAAACCGTTGGAGAATGGACCTCCACCAACCCGCGTATGCGCTGTCGCAACGTGAATGTGTTTTACGGGGAAAAACAGGCGCTCCAAGACATCAACCTGGACATCGGCCACAACGAGGTCATCGCTTTCATCGGGCCGTCGGGCTGCGGCAAGTCAACTTTGTTGCGTTGCCTGAATCGGATGAACGACACCATTTCGGACTGTCGCATCACCGGTGAAGTGTTGCTCGGTGACCGGAATATTTACACCCACGGCACGGACGTGGTGCCGCTGCGGGCACAAGTCGGCATGGTGTTCCAAAAACCCAATCCCTTCCCCAAGAGCATTTTCGACAACGTGGCCTTTGGCCCGAGCATTCACGGTTTGGCCTCCGGCAAAGCGGCGCTGGAGCAAATCGTCGAAAATTCCCTGAGGCGGGCCGGCCTTTGGGAGGAAGTTAAAGATCATCTCGATCATTCCGGCACCAGTTTGTCGGGCGGACAGCAGCAACGCTTATGCATCGCCCGCGCCCTTGCGGTCGATCCGGAGGTAATTTTGATGGACGAGCCCTGTTCCGCCTTGGATCCCATCGCTACCACCAAGATCGAGCAGCTCATCGACGAGTTGAGGGAGCACTACAGCATTGTCATCGTCACCCACTCTTTGCAGCAAGCCGCCCGTGTCTCCCAACGTACCGCCCATTTCCATTTGGGGAAACTCATCGAGGTGGGACCGACCGATCAAATTTTCACCCTGCCCCGTCATCCATTGACGGACGCTTACATCAGCGGGCGTTTCGGCTGAGCGAATCCGGAAGCACAGGACAGACATGAGCAGCGAGGCCGAAGGGCATACTTTCAAACGCTATGACGGCGAGCTGAACCATCTGCAATATGTGGTTCTCGAAATGGGCGGGCTGGTCCATGCCCAGGTTGCGGAAGCGTTGGCGGCATTTAAGAAACGGGATATCGGGTTGGCGCATAAGGTGGTGGCCAAAGACAGCGAGGTCGATCGGCTTGAGGTTGAAGCGGATGCTGAGATCGTCAAACTCATCGCGCGCCGTTGCCCGGTAGGCAGCGATCTTCGCCTGGTGATGGCGGTCTCGAAGAGTGTTGCCGATCTCGAGCGGGTGGGTGATGAAGCGGTCAAGATCGCCAGTTCGGTGATCCAGATTTTCGGCAACGAAAGCGGCGACCCCAACGGTCAATTGCTGCGTGATGTCAACATCATGGGGGCAATGGCATTGGCCAGCCTCAAGAACGCTTTGGCGGTTTTCGACCTCTGGGACGAGGAAAACGCTCGAAAGGTGATTGAAAGCTATGGGGAAATGGAGGAGGAATTCCAATCGGGCTTACGCCGGCTGATGACTTATGTCATGGAGGATTCCCGCAATATCGGTTTTGCCGTCAGTGTGGTTTTGGTCATCAAGGCCCTGGAACATATCGGCAATCACGCCAGGAATCTTGCCGAGTATGTCATCTTTCAGGTGAAAGGAGAGGATATCCGGCACCAGAGCCCCTGAACGCCTTGGGTTTGGCATTCTGCCCGCACTGCGCAATGTCATCCGATTGTCATACGTCTCTGATATTAAGGTCAAAGCCACTGACTTCGAATTGCAAAGGGGTGCCGTGAATATCCTCCGTCTGTTGACCATCGCCGATCTTTTCACCATCGGCAATCTGTGTAGCGGTCTGCTGGCAATCTTCCTGGCCACCCAGGAACGATACGGCCTCAGCGCGGCGCTGATCGCGGTTGCGGTCGTCTTCGACACCCTGGACGGCAAAATCGCCGGCTGGTTGCACCAGCAACATGATTTCGGCAAACAGCTGGACTCCTTGGCCGATCTGGTGTCCTTTGCGGTCGCCCCGGCTTATCTGTATTTTTCGCTGAGCCCGCAAAACTGGTTCATTATCGCCAGCTTGTTGTTCTTCGCGGCCTGCGGCATGTTGCGGCTGGCCCGTTACAATATCTCCCAGAGCAAGGGGTTCGAGGGTATTCCGATCACGGTCAATGGCGTGGTTTTCCCTACTTTATACCTGCTGTCCCTGTTCGCCGCTTCCAGTCTGAACTATTGGCCGATCATCTTCGTCCTGATGGGCATTCTGATGGTGTCCAGTATCCGGGTTAACAGGCTACTGTGAACCCAATATCGGCAAATTGCCTAATGCCAACGCGATTTCAATAAAACCAGAATCTCTGCAGGGAACGCTTGCCGGCTCGGTGTCGTCAAGGTTTGAGCCAGGGCGTCGCCGGCGTATCCGGCAGAAAATAGCAAAAAAGCGCGATGAGCAAATAAACGCTGATGAGCTGAACGCCTTTGAACCAGTTTCCCTTCCCGTCGGTGACGATCATCGAGAAAATAAGCACGGGGAACAGGACGATCATGATACCGGCATTGCCGACGACCAGGTTCAGCGGCGCAGGCGCGATATAGTAGCTGCTCAGCATGAGCACTGGCGCGACAAAAAGGGCGATCTGGATGCTGCTGCCAACGGCGATGCCCATGGTGAGATCGAGCTTGTTTTTTCGCGCCATGGCCACGGCAGCCACGCTTTCCGGTGCACCACCGATCAGTGCGATGACGATCACGCCGATGAACGCCTTGGATATGCCCAGGCTCTTGGCGGTTTCCTCAACGGCACCGACGAGGACTTCGCTCACCAAGGCGAGGATCACGGATGAAATCAACAGTGCGCCGACCGCGACCGAGCCCGGCCAGCGGTCGGCCTCCTCTTCCACGACAGCATCGTGATTTTTCGGGACGAAGTAGTCAGGATGCGTCTTCAACATGAAAAGCAGACTTAAGGCGTAGGTTCCAAGAAGAACTACCGCCACGCTGGTGTTGAGTCCCAGTTCGTGATCGATCATTTCCGGCGAGATGAAGTTGTCAAACACGCTGGGCACCACGATACTGATCGCAGCGATCATGAGCACGGATCGCTGTATGCGGGCGCCGCGCCGGTTGAATTTTTGCACGTGAAAACGCAGCCCTCCGATCAGGAACGAGAGTCCCAGAACGAAAAGCAGGTTGGCTAGGATGACGCCGACGATGGAGGCTTTCACCACATCCAGCAAGCCGGCGTTTAGAGCCATGAGGGAAATGATCAGCTCGGGCGCATTGCCGAAGGTGGCATTCAGCAGCGCGCCGATCGTCTGTCCAGTTCGGAAGGATATCTGTTCGGTGGCATTGACCATGACGGCCGCCAAGGGCACGATGGCCAAGGCCGCCGAGGCGAACTTGAGGGATGCGGGCACTCGCTCGCCTAGATATTCGACAATCACCGTGATCGGGATGAAGACCATCAGCCACATGATGGGGTTTCTGAAAAGTCTGTTCATGTGATCATCAAGCGATTGCCGGGACAAAACGGGCGACCCATCATGATACGGGAAAAATGTTACAGCCATGTGTAAACACGGCGCAGCTGAAAGTGGCCTGTGGCATCATCGTTCGACAAACCGGCCGCACTGCCGGTTGCTCGTATAATTCATCCGCATCAGGATGACTGGCAACGGCCTCCCGCATTTCGACGCAATTGAACCATCCGGCATGATGCCAAATTTTCCCCACGATTTTCCGTTTGATCCCGGTTACGGGTATACCTTGGAAACCCTGCTTGCGGTCGGTTGTCCGGAGGAGCCCGAGGACTTCGAGTCATTTTGGCGAACCCGATTCGAGCGGGCGCTTCAAATCCTTCCGAATCCCCGTTTGACCGCGAGCCATCAATCGCACCCGGAGTTTCATGTTCATGATATCAGGTACCTGTCCACCGACGGCTTCGTCATCGGCGGCTGGTTGCTGACTCCCAGGGAAGGCGAGGTATCTAGAGGGCTGGTGGTCGGTCACGGTTACGGAGGAAGGGATTTTCCGGATTTCAATCTCCCCGTCCGCGATGCGGCTGTTCTTTTCCCGTGCTTTCGCGGCCTTTCCCGCAGCCGCCGCGCGGAAATATCGGACAATCCGGCATTTCATGTCCTGCACGACATCGACAAACCCGATCGCTACATTCTCGGTGGCTGCGTCGAAGATCTCTGGCTGGGGGTATCGGCCCTGCTAAGCTTGTTCCCGCAGATCGAGGGGCGCATCGGTTACATGGGGATGAGCTTTGGCGGCGGTATCGGCGCCATGGCGCTGGCCTTCGACGGCCGGATTCGACGGGGACATCTCAACGTTCCGAGTTTCGGGCATCAGCCGCTGCGCCTGACCCTGCCGACCACCGGCAGCGGCGAGGCCGTTCGAAGGTTCGAAAGGGAGCACGGTCATTCACTCGTAACATTGCGGTATTACGATGCCGCACTGGCCGCCCGGCACATTTCAATCCCCATGCAGGTGGCGGCTGCCTTGTTCGACCCTGTGGTCGCGCCACCCGGTCAGTTTGCGATTTATAACGCTTTAAAGTGTCCCAAGGAGCTGTGCGTGCTGGATGCGGGACATTTTGAATATCCGGCCCGGATGGAGCAGGAAAGACGGTTGCTCGAAAGCCTCGAATTATTTTTTGCTTCCCTATGAACCGCGAATACCATCGTTGGTACAGCCATTCGCTCGAACGCGACATGGAGCTGCTGATTTTCGGCCATGGCGGCGCCAAGGTGCTGGTCTTTCCGACCCGGGATGGGCGCTTTTACGAGTACGAGAATATCGGACTGGTCAACACCTTGGCCCACAAGATCAATGCCGGAGAGCTGCAATTATTTTGTATCGACAGTGTCGATCACGACAGCCTCTATTGTTTCTGGCGCCACCCGGCGGATCGCATCCGCCGGCACCAACAATTCGAGGACTATGTCCTCAACGAAGTGATGCCCTTGATGGCCTCCAGGAACAGCCACCCCTGCACGATCGCCCATGGTTGCAGTTTGGGCGCGTTTCATGCCGTCAACATCGCTTTTCGCCATCCCCATCTCTTTCGAAAGGTCAGCGCGTTTTCAGGCCGCTACGATCTCACCCTGAACATCGAATGTTTTCGGGATCTGTTCGACGGGTTTTATGACGAGAACATCTTCTTCCACACGCCTGCCCATTTCCTCCCGGGCCTCCAATGCCAGTGGCGGCTCGACGATCTCAAAAAAATGGACATTGTCCTTGCCGTGGGTGGCGAAGACCCTTTTCTCGAGAACAACCGGCACCTCAGTCGGATGCTGTGGGAAAAGGGCGTATGGAACGCCTTGCATGTTTGGGATGGGCGGGCTCACCGTGCTTCCGCCTGGAGGAAGATGGCGCCGATCTATGTTTAGCGAGGCTCGGTCGGTTTAAAGCGCGTCCTGCTTACGGGTTGATGTCTCGTGTTTTTTCCGTTTCAATGCTCAACGTAGACAGAGCCTTTTTACAACATCAACGAGTATTTCCATGCCCAGCATTGAAGACATCATCAAGAGCGACGTCAGCAAGGGCGTCGCACTCGGAATTGGCGCAGCCCTGGTTGCGGTGGCTGCCATTCCGGTGATCGTCCAGGCATCCCGCCCGGTGGCGCGAATCGCAATCAAATCCGGCATCCTGCTTTTCGAGAAAGGGAGGGAGGCGGTGGCTGAAGCGGGGGAGACCTTTGAAGACCTGGTCGCGGAAGTGAAAGCCGAACTCGCTCAAGAGCGGGAAGCATTTGTCGCCGGAGCCACCTCGACGGCAGAGGCCGCCGAGAACATTGCAGAAGCTCCCGAAGCCTAGGATGCGCCCATGTTCCTTGCCTATGTAAGTCATTCGCTGCCGGGCAGGGTGCGTATCAAGATTCCCTCCAGACGTAGCGATGCCGCCTATTTCGTTCGATTGGAAGCAGAACTGGCGCGCTGCAAGGGGGTGGCCTCCATTCAGGTCAATCTTCGGGCGGCCAGCGTTCTGATTGGTTATGCCCCCACGGGCGATTTGAATACCATCGCCACTTTCGCCAGAAAGAAGCAGCTGTTCGATCTGGCGCCGGAAGGAATGCTACCGCCGCAACAATCCATCGGCGAGCTTGTAGCAGGCCAGATCAAGTTCCTCGATCGCCTGATCGAGACCGGAACTCGGGGGCATATGGATCTGCAATCGTCCTTTTTCCTGCTGTTTCTCGTCTTGGGGTTGCGCCAGATGTGGCGGGGGGACATCATGCAGCCCGCGATTCCCCTGCTTTGGCGCGCGATGGAAGTATTGGACAAGCGCTGAATGAACCCGCCTGACGGCCGACTCGATTAGTAGCTGCGGAAAAGCCGGAGTGCTTTTGGCCGTACTGTTTGCGGCTTAGGCCGCAAAATTCGAAAATGAGCGAAGTGAAAAGCACCTTACCCGAGAAGGACCTGGCCGATCTGCGATGGGCTTACAGGCACCTTGAACATCCCTCTTTGGCCGCGCGGCTGAGCAGCGTGGTGGGCGTCCCCATCGAGCGCGGGCTCAAGCTGCTGCCGAAACCCTGGTACCAGCGCCTGGACCGGATGACGGAACTCAGCATCGAAAAGATACTCAACCTAACCGTCGCTTCCATGGAGCACGTTCCACCCGATGCGCCCCATGACCGCCTGCACAAGCTCTTGGCCGCGACTACCGGCGCCGTAGGCGGTTTTTTCGGGCCGCTCATGCTCCTGGCTGAATTGCCCGTCACCACGGCCATCATGCTGCGCTCCATTGCGGATATCGCCCACAGCCAAGGCGAGGATTTGAGCATGAAGGATGCCAGAATCGCCTGCATGCAGGTCTTCGCGCTGGGAGGGCGCACCAAGGAAGATCGAGCGGCGGATACCGGCTACTATGGTCTTCGCATCACGCTGAGCCTGCATTTTTCCCATGCCCTGCTGTATACCGGCCAACCGGTTTCAAATGCGCACATACCCGCAGGCGTCAATTTAATTCGGGGCATCGCTTCCCGCTTCGGAATCGTGATATCCGATAAGGCGGCGGCACAGTTGGTGCCTGTGGCGGGCGCTGTCACCGGCGCCCTTTTGAACCTGGTTTTCACGCAGCATTTTCAGGATATAGCGCGAGGCCATTTCAGCGTGCGCCGGCTGGAAAGAAAATACGGTGCGGAAAGGATCCGAATCGAGTACGAGCGCTTGGCCCGCCAGGAAGTCGAGGCCACGAAAAGTTACAGTCCTTTGGAAGGCTGGTGAAGAAGGCGAGCTGCACTTGCGATCGCAGCGGGTTCTTGAATCAGCCGCAGCTCTTTTCCTTTGCGCGACGGGCCGGCATGAAGCCGGTCGGATATGGGCTTATGGTCTTGAATCGTGACTGACCACCGGCCGGAAACCGGTGGCCAGTTCGGCCCGCAAGGTTTTACCCGTGAAGGTTACTGTGCGGACCGACGCATCGGCGGCTTAAGCCGCGGCGGGCTGGCCTTCTGCGAATTCCGGAGCCTTGACGGCTTCCCGGAGGGCGGCCTCTTTCACTTTGAACGCATCTCGCGCCGCGATTGCGCCGTCGTGGATGCCGTGCGCCATGGCGCTGTTTTTGGGGATTAGCTTTCCGACCATCAGGGAACCGAATACGACGCCATAAGACAGATAGTAAAAGCCGCCGTAAACAGTCTTCGACAGGAACTTGCCGATTTCCGCGGGCGCCTTGGCGGCGGCTTCGGCCGCGTCCGCCGACGCTTCCTTCACGGCCTCCATCGCGTTGTCGAGCACGGTTTCATGTAGTTCGGTGGGGTTCATGGTGGACATGGCGGTCTCCGATAGATTGATCGAAACAATGAAAGCCGCTCTTGCAGCCCGATTCCAGATGCGAACCCTGGTCTTGCGGTCGGTTGAAAGAAACGGCGCCGAGGGAATGGCATTGTTTTGTCAATGGATTTCCCTAAAAATATGTTATTCCTCGCCGAGTCCGGAGTAAAGAGATAAACTGCGAGCACAAGCCTGCAGTGCGGCTGGATTCAAGGGAAGCGGTCGCTGCGGCCCGCCATTTCACGAAGCCGTCATATTTCTTCTATAGATTCGGATTCCTAATGCTTAGGGCTCGATCCATGGGCGCAGACCACACCGATCCTTGCCGCCTTGGGGTCGTGCATCTTGTTTACGGGCGTCAGCGGTCTTTCTGCCATTGTCTTCAGTGCTTGGGCATCGTTTCATGACTCCCGTCTTCTCTCAAAGCGAATCCATTCCAGATCAAACGCTAGTCGTCCTGTTACATGCCGGAGCAGCAGGTCGGATCCGCCTTAAAGTGCGGGGTTTGTATCGTTCGGAGCGATTGAAGGCCGAGCTGGAAAACAATCTGGTTCGTCGCGCACGCGTCCGCACCGTGAATGCCAATCCACTGACGGGCAATGTGCTGGTGGGGTTCGCTCCCGACGAGGATCAGGCAAAAATCATCGCCGAAGTGGATCGGTTGGCCCGCCTGTATTTACAGAGCCGTCCTGCGCCTGCCGTTCAACCGCCGCCGCCCAGCGCCAAACCAAAAACCGGTACCAGTTGGTTCAAACTGTGGCCGACTGCCCGCCCCAAGCCTTTCGCGGCGGTGGCTGCCGCGCCACCCACGGAGCTTTGGCACACCCTCGACAAGGAGGAAACGCTGCATCGCCTGGGCGCGAACGAGGAGGGCCTGTCCAAAGACGAAGCCGAACGACGGTTGCTGCAGTACGGGCCGAACCGCCTTGCCGAGAACAAACCGCGTTCGGCCATACGGCTCTTTTTTCAGCAGTTCGCCAGCGTGCCGGTGGGCATGCTGGGTGTCTCGGCCGCCATTTCGGTCGCGACCGGAGGTGTCGCCGACGCAGTGGTCATCGTCGGCGTGGTGCTGATCAACGCGGTGATCGGGTACGTCACGGAAAGCACGGCGGAGCGAACCATCAACGCACTGGGCAAGATGACGCCGACCCGCGCCCAGGTGATTCGCGCAGGGCGGCAGTTGGAAATCCCCGTGGAGGAAGTGGTGGTGGGCGATCTGTTGGTGGTGACGCCGGGTTCCTACATTGCCGCGGATGCCCGCTTGGTGAGCAGCAGCCGGCTCACCGTCGACGAATCGGCGCTGACCGGCGAGAGCATGCCGGTTGGGAAGCACTTTGATTTCGTGGGTCAAGACGATTCGCCCCTGGGGGACCGCAAGAACATGCTCCACATGGGAACCATCGCGACCGGCGGCAGCGCCCAGGCCGTGGTGGTCGGAACTGGACGACATACCGAAATCGGGGTCATTCAATCGCTGGTCGGGGAGGTGCGGCCGCCGGAAACGCCGCTGCAAAAACAGCTGGACGATATGGGGACGCAGCTTGCGCTACTGAGCGGCGGCATCTGCGCATTGGTGTTCGGAATCGGCATCCTGCGCGGCTATGGCTGGCTGCAAATGCTGACTTCCTCGATCTCGCTGGCGGTGGCCGCGGTACCGGAGGGTCTGCCTGCGGTGGCCACCACGACCCTTGCGCTCGGGATCCGCGAGATGCAGCGGGAACAGGTTCTGATCCGCAAGTTGCCCGCCGTGGAGAGCCTGGGCTCGGTGCAGGTCATCTGTCTGGACAAGACCGGTACGCTGACCCTGAACCGGATGAAGGTCGTGACGATGCAGATCGCCAAACAGGCAGTCAGCGTCGCCGACGATCGTTTCGAAGCCGATGGCGAGTCGATCACCCCGCTCGCGCAGGAAGAGCTTCAGCGGCTCCTGCAGATTGTCTGTCTGTGCAGCGAGGTCAAGCTGAACGGCGCCGGCGATGGTGCTGAACTGGCGGGCTCCGCCACCGAAAGCGCCCTGATCGAAGCCGCCATCAATGCGGGTGAGGATGTGTGCGCCTTGCGCGCCAGTTTTCCATTGCTGAAAACCGTACACCGGGCGGAAGACCGACCGTACATGACGACCGTGCATGAGACCGGAGACGGGCGCCGTCTGTTCGCGGTGAAAGGAAGTCCTGCAGATGTGCTTCGCCTGTGTCGATGGCGGCAACGGGACGGTCGGCTGGATGAACTCGATGACAAGATCAGGGGCGAGATCATCGGACAGAACAATCGTCTGGCCGGGGAGGCCTTGCGCGTGCTGGGTGTGGCCTATGCTTACACCGAAACGCCGGATGCCTCGATGGCCTCGCCGCCCTTGATCTGGCTTGGCTTGATCGGCATGGAGGATTCCATTCGGGCCGGCACGGAGACGCTGATGGTGGAATTCCACGATGCCGGCGTCAAGACGGTCATGATCACCGGCGACCAGAGTGCCACGGCATATTCAGTGGGCAGGCGATTGGGACTGAGTGGCGATCAGCCCCTCGAGATTATCGACTCCACCAATCTGGACAAGCTCGATCCGGAAATCCTCAAAGGCGTCATCAAGAACACCTCGGTGTTTGCCCGCGTCAGTCCCGCACACAAACTCAAGATCGTGCAAGCCCTGCAGCAAGCCGGACAGGTCGTGGCCATGACCGGCGACGGCATCAACGATGGGCCGGCGCTCAAGGCGGCGGACATCGGCGTGGCCATGGGCGAACAAGGCACGGATGTCGCCCGATCGGTCTCAGACGTGGTATTGCAGGACGACAACCTGCAGACCATGGTGGCGGCCATACGCCAGGGGCGCACGATTTACAGCAACATCCGCAAGAGTCTGCGTTTCCTGCTGTCGACCAATCTCAGCGAAATTGAAGTGATGCTGGTCACGACAGCCCTTGGTTTGGGTGGGGGGCTGACTCCGATTCAACTGCTGTGGATCAACCTGATGACCGATATTTTCCCGGCGTTGGCGTTAGCTTTAGAGCCGGCGGAAAGCGATGTTCTCAAACAAGCGCCGCGTGACCCAGAGGAGCCCATCATCCGCCGCAAGGATTTTCTGCGCTTGCTGAAAGAATCCACCGTGATGACGGCCGGCACGATGGGCGTATACGGCTACAGTCTCTCTCGCTATGGCGCAGGCTTACAGACAAGCACCAACACCTTCATGACCTTGACGCTGGCTCAATTCTTCCACGCCATCAGTTGTCGCTCGGAGGAAACGACCATTTTCGACCGGGACCGTGCGCCGAATCCTTACCTGGTAACCGCCATCGCCGGTTCCCTCGCCATACAGGCACTGGCTGCGTTGGCGCCACCGCTCAGGGGGCTGTTGCGCTTGTCGCCGCTGGCGATCGCAGATCTGGCGGTCATCGCGGCGGGAGCGGGATTGCCGTTTTTTATTAACGAAACCACCAAGCGTGTCACTTTCGCGCAGCATCCGAACGGAGAAGCACATTCATGAAAAAGAGCTTCCTTTTTACCTCCGAATCGGTCACCGAGGGTCATCCCGATCGCCTGTGCGACATCATCAGCGACGCCGTGGTGGACCACTTCCTCGTGCAAGACCCTTATTCACGCATCATCGCCGAGTGTGCGCTCTCCAAGGGCGTGGTGTTTCTCGCTGCCCGGTTCGCTTCCCACGCCACGGTGGACCTGCCCGACGTGGCGCGTTCGGTCATTGGTGCCATCGGTTACCGGCCGGAGGATTTCGATGCCGCCGATTGCACGGTGGTCACCAGCCTCATTACGATGCCCTTAGAACAACGCGCTCAGGCGGACGAGATGGAAATGTCCGACAGCGAGATCAACCATTTAACGGTGAAAAACCAGGCGACGGTGTTCGGTTTCGCCTGTTCGCAAACCCCGGAACTCATGCCCTTTCCGATCATGCTGGCCAATCGCTTGGCGCGCGCCTTGACTGAGGCACGCAATCGTCGCGCCATCCCCTCTCTGTCCCCTGACTGTACCATCCAAATCGGCGTGGAATATGAAAACGGCAAGCCCGCGCGTATCCATGGTATTACCATCGTTGCCGGTTACGAAGGGAAAAGTAGGGTGGATCCCGTGGCCCTGCGCGAGCAGCTGGATCACCAGGTCATTGTGCCAGCCTTTTCAAACGAATGGCTGCAGCCGGATGAACACACGGAAATCTTCGTCAATCCGCAAGGCGCGTTTCCGAAAAGCGGCCCCGCCTCTCATTCCGGCATGACCGGCAGAAAAACCGCAAGCGATACTTATGGCGCTTATGCCCGCCACAGCGGTTCGGCGCTGAGTGGCAAGGACCCTTTGCGCATCGACCGCATCGGCGTTTATGCCGCCCGCTATGCAGCCAAGAATATCGTTGCCGCCGGCCTCGCCGAGGAATGCGAAATCCAGCTCAGCTATTCCATCGGCCATGCCGGCCCGGTCAGCGTGCAAGTGCAGACTTTCGGCACCGGGACGATCTCCGACAGCGATCTAAAGGCACGTCTGGAACGGCATTTCGACTTCCGTGTCGGCGCCATCATCCGCGATTTCAACCTGCGTCATCTGCCATCGGAATATCCGGACGGTTTCTATCGAAAACTTCCGGCGCACGGCCATCTGGCCAACGAGCTCATCGACCTGCCGTGGGAAAACACGGATAAAACCGAGGTATTGAAAGCCGGTAAATAACCGGCATGACCTCAAGCAGATTCTTTTGCACCGGCCGATCGTAAGCCTGCTTCAGATTGTCCATCTAAGGCTCGGAGTCATTAACGAAGAATTGCATTACCGTCGTTTCGATCAGCGACCAAGTTAAAAACACGGGCTTTTTCGCAATGGTAATGGCGAGAAGGTTTTCGCTGATTTCATACCGCCCCTCGATACCCTTGCCTTTGAAGTGACCTGAAATGGTATCGCCGACGAGGTGAACCCCGTTTTTTTGCGCAGCGTGTTCCATTTTCGACACAAGCTTGTGCGCGTCCTGAGAAAGCTTGACCGTATAGGTTTTCGTCATGGGCTGCTTATGCCTTAGGTGAAGCCAAAATATTAAAAGTGTATCCATATGAAAATCAATAGGAATGCATTTCCGATGCCGTCATAAAACCGTAACAAAAAGCTGTTAGCGTGGGCGATTCGTACAGTCTTTCAGGGTGTTTCCAAATGCAAGCAAACCACCGCCGCAATACTTTTGTGGGAGACCTCGCTATGAGCCCATTACCGACGTTCTTGTCCAAAGAAGACGAATTGAGCCTGACCCGTGCCTACGAGCGTCTGGAGTATCCCAGTTTCGCCGCGCGCCTGAGCAACGTGGTCGGCACGCCCATCGAAATGGCGATGAAATTGCTACCCAAGCGATGGTACACAAATATGCACAAGTGCGCGGAAGCAGGGATAGGCAAGGCTCTGGACGTGGCGATCTCCAGTTTGCGGCACAAGCAGGAACTCCACTCGGACGACCGCCGCTATAAAATGCTGGGGATGCTGAGCGGGGCGATAGGCGGTTTTTTCGGAGGCCCGGCGTTGCTATTGGAGCTGCCGGTGACCACTACGCTGATGCTGAGCGCCATCGCCGACATCGCGCGCAGCGAGGGAGAAGACCTGGACACGGTGGAAACGCGCCTGGCCTGCATGGAGGTATTCGCGCTTGGGGGGCGCACCGACCTGGATGACGCCGCCGATACCGGTTATTACGGCTTGAGGCTGGCGCTGGAGGTGCCTATCGCCAGCGCATCCGCTTTCTTGACCCAGCAGGGGCTGGCTGTACGCGGCAATGCGCCGATATTGGTCGGCTTGATCACGACTATAGCCGAACGCTTCGGCGTCGTGCTCTCCGAAAAGGCCGTCGCGGAAATCATTCCCGTGATCGGTGCGGCAGGCGGCGCGTTCATCAATAGCGTATTCATCCAGCACTTTCAGGATATGGCGCGCAGCCATTTCACCATGCGTCGCTTGGAGCGTAAATATACTCGGCCGATGGTTCGAGCGTTCTATGAACGTTTGAACCGTAACCGGACAAGCCTGGACAAGCGCGGCGTCATAAATAAAGGACAGCTCCCCAGAATTGGCGCGGTGAGCGTCTGACCGGCCGCGGCATTGCCCGCCCACATTCCGCATCGCGCAACTAAAAAAAGCCCCTATGCCGGGGCTTTGAGAAAGGGTTCCTCGAGGGAGGCAACAAAAACCGCACATCCCTGTGCGGAAAACGATCGCTGATTAAGGGAATGCTTTATCGGGATGTATAAAGCGCGCACAGATTAATGGGCCGAAGTGACCAATTTATGACGGCTGCGTTACGGAATCGCGACAACCCGCACTCATCTCTATCCCACCAGCGAATTCCGGCCTCCGTGACGTACCCCGTCTGGGCTACAAGGCATTTCTGCATCGATTCGGAGACTTGACAGCGCCGGTTGCCGGCACAATGATCGGCGTTTTCGGGGGAGGCGACATGGGACCGGGAGAGCACAATAGCGTGGAGCCGGCCGAAGTGCCGGCCTTTCATTCTACTTCGATTTTCCTGGCGGAACAGGATAGGCGGGCGCTGGCGGACGCCGTGCAGCGCCTCGAACGCCCGGGTCTTGTCGCATACCTTGCCTACCTGGTGGGCATCCCGATCGAGAAAGCGTTGGCGGCCTTTTCTCCGCGTTGGTCAACCGCCATCGCCCGTATCACCAAGTTCGCTCTAGTCAAGGCTTACAATGGCGCGCTCGTTACCCTCAGGCATACGCGGGCGACAGGAGCCGCAAAGCGTTCCCATTCTTTAATCGCCGGATTGAGCGGCGCTCTCGGTGGCACGCTCGGCATTGCGAGTCTTGCCGTCGAATTGCCGATATCGGCAACCATCATGCTCCGTTCCATCGCCGATATCGCGCGAAGCCAGGGGGAAAATCCGGAGGAAGAGGCAACCCGGTTGGCCTGTCTGGAAGTGTTTGCCATGGGCGCAAATCAACCCTTGGCCCAGGCGGCCGACACCGGCTACTATGCCATGCGTTCTGTTCTGGCAAAGGCCGTCGGCGATTCCGGCAGACAACTCACGGCGCGGGGCCTGTCCGGCCCATGTTCGCCCGCCTTGGTGCGAATGCTGGGCGCGGTGTCCGCACGGTTCAGCGTGCCGGTCTCGCAGAAGATCGCGTTACAAGCGGTTCCAGCTATCGGTGCACTCGGCGGCGCTTCGATCAATCTCGCCTTTATCGGATATTTTCAGGAACTGGCCGAAGCCCACTTCACCGTCAGGCGGCTGGAAAGGCTCTACGGAAAAGAGATCGTCCGATTGGCCTACGACCAAATCGTGTCGGAAGGTGAGAAGATAGACGATCAATACCCGTAAGGTGAGCGAACCTCTCGAGCTTTGTCCACCGCATCCGATAAGGGCCTGAAGAGCTTTATGAACCCCGCTCCTTCTACATCCGCCGACCAGCAAATTTCTCCCGAACTCGAGCCTGTCGCCATCGCAGACGCCGACAGGCGGGCGCTGCCCGAGTTGCGGGAACTGTTGTTTCTGGTCGAGCGCCTGGAAGGTCTCGCACGGGTGGACATCCTGGCGACTCTCCGGCATGCGGACTTCTCTTTTCCGCAGGTGGCGATCCGTTTCGGTCCCGACGACCCCACCACTCCGGTCTTGGCCCTGTTCGGGGGTGTGCATGGGCTGGAACGCATCGGAACTCGAGTGGTCACGGCCTACCTCCAGACCATTCTGGAGCTAGCGAGATGGGATCGCACGACCCAAGCAATGCTCAACACCACTCGCTTGCTGATGATCCCTTTGGTCAATCCGGTCGGCATGTGCCTCAAGCGGCGATCCAACGGGAACCGCGTAGACCTAATGCGCAACGCGCCGGTACAGGCCGAGGGACTGGCCCCTTGGCATCTGTTCGGCGGCCACCGAATATCGCCCCGATTGCCCTGGTACCGGGGTGAGGAAGGCGCTCCCATGGAAACCGAGGTGCAGGCCGTCTGCGATTTCGTCCGGCGCGAGGTTTTCCCGGCCAAGGTGGCCTTGAGCGTCGACGTGCATTCAGGCTATGGCAAGGTGGATCGGTTCTGGTTTCCCTACGCCAAGACGCGCAGGCCCTTCCCCGGGGTGCCCGAAGCCTTGGCGCTGAAGCATTTGCTGGATCGGGTCTATCCGAATCACATTTATCGCATGGAACCTCAATCTTACGAATATCTTGCCCATGGAGACCTGTGGGATTTCCTGTATGACGAGTATCGGGAATGTCAGCCAAATGGGCACTACATTCCCTTCACCCTGGAGCTGGGCTCGTGGATGTGGGTAAAAAAGAACTGGAGTCAGTTGTTCTCCCTGCTGGGCATTTTCAACCCCAGGTTTCCTCACCGCGTCAGGCGCACATTGCGGCGCCATGTTTTTCTGTTTGACTTTCTTTACCGGGCGGTGCAGTCCTCTGAACCTTGGTCCCAACTCGAGGAGGCCAGGCGCGAACACTTTCGGCAACAGGCGCTAAAGCTCTGGTATGGACGCTGAGCGCCGCAGCCATTGGATATTCCTGCGCGGGTTGGTGCGGGAAAGCGCCCATTGGGACGATTTTCCCGAGCGATTCACTCGGGCCATTGCGGGCGCCCGGGTACACCTTTTGGATCTGCCCGGAAACGGAGAACACTGGAGACTTCGCAGCCCACTTTCAATTGGGGAGACGATGGAGTTTGCACGCCGGGAGGCACTCACCCCGCTGTCCGGGAAAAGCGGGGCGCAGGAGCCGGTCTATCTTTTCTCCCTCTCGCTGGGCTCGATGGTGGCCATTGAATGGGCCCATCGACATCCGCGGGATATCGCCGGCGCGGTATTGGTGAACACCAGTTTGCGCAGGTTCAGCCCCTTCCACCAGCGCCTTTCCTGGCGCAGTTGGCCGGTTCTGGCTCGCACCATTGCGGCAAGAGATACGGCACAGCGTGAGCGATTGATCCTGAAACTCACCGCCAATGATCCGGCAGAAGCCGACGCTCTGATTGAAGCCAGGGTGAGAACCTATAAGCAACACCCCGTACGGCCGGTCAATGTGTTCCGACAACTCTGGGCAGCCGCCTGCTATCGCCCGCCCATCGAAAAACCGGACATTCCGCTGCTGCTGTTGAACAGCTTGGGCGACTGCCTGGTCGATCCGGCCTGCACGGAGGCGATCGCCCGCCGTTGGGCGGTGGAGAAAAAGACGCATCCTTTCGCAGGCCACGACTTACCGCTGGACGATCCCGAATGGACGATCGAGGCGGTAAGGGAGTGGTTTTTGTGTCAGGGGGATAGTGGCTGCGGATGACAGCCGGACGTGTTTAGGGCGGTGAGGCCCTTTTCGAAGTTCACTCAGGAATAGCGTTGCCGCCCGCCGCCTTAGCCGCGGCGCTCGCTTCGCTTCGCCCATCCCAAGTACCGAGGCCTGGGCCTGTGGTAAATCGGCGCCAGATTGCCCTCGAATTGCCCAACGCAGTTCTGCCAGGCGTATTGCAGGGCATAGGCCCGGCAGTCTTCCGGCTTGAGTTCCAGCGCCCCGAGCGCAGCGGCCCGCAAATCGGCATCTAGACAGCCTATCTTGTCGCTGCGGATGACGTCGTTCGGGCCCTGCACCGGGAACGCTGCAACCGGCACGCCGCAGGCCAGCGCCTCCAGCATCACCAGGCCGAAGGTGTCGGTCAGGCTGGGAAAGACCAGCACGTCGGCAGCGGCGATATGCCGCGCCAACTCTTCCCCGAGCTTGCTTCCGACGAAGCGCGTTTGCGGATATTTCTGCTCCAGTTCGGCGCGCTGCGGGCCGTCGCCGAGGACATATTTGGTTCCCGGCAAATCCAGCTTGAGGAAAGCCTCGATATTCTTCTCGATCGCCACGCGGCCGACGTAGAGCAAAATCGGCCGTTTTCCCTCCAGCAGGTTTTTGTCGCGGGGACGGAACAAATCGGTATCGACGCCACGCGACCACAGGACCGGATTTTTGAACCCGCGCCGCTTCAGTTCTTCGATCAGGGACGGTGTGGCGACCATGACCCGCTCGCTGCCCGAGTGGAACCAGCGCAGAAATGCGTAAGTCCAGCGCAGCGGAACCCGCATGCGCAGATGGATATATTCGGGGAAGCGGGTATGAAAGGAGGTGGTGTAGGGTAACCCTCGTTTTCGGCAATAACGCCGGCCGGCCAGGCCCAGCGGTCCCTCGGTGGCGATGTGGACGGCGTCCGGTTGGAAATGGTCCAGCCGGGCCGAAAGTTTCGTGCTGCAACCCAGTGCCAGTCGAATCTCGGAATAACCGGGACAGGGCCAATTGCGGAACTGCTCGGGGGTAAAAGTTTCCAGAACGTGCCCAGCGGCCTGCAGCCGTTCGCAAGTCTGCGTCAGCGTCGTGACAACGCCGTTAATTTGTGGCCGCCAGGCGTCCGTGATCAGGGCAATTTTCAAGCGTGGTTTCCTCGAGTAGTTGTGCGCTTTCGTCCACCCAGCGAATGATTGCCAGCTCGCCGGCATGGCTTTCGGCCAGTGCTGTGCAGCTTTCCACCCAGTCGCCGCAATTACCGTAAATGATGCCGTCCTCGATCTCGTGGATCGCGGCATGGTGTATGTGCCCGCAGATGACGCCGTCCATGCCCTGCTCTCGCGCCGCATGCATCAGGGCTTGCTCGAAGTTGAAGATGAAGCTGACGGCATTCTTCACCTTGTGTTTGACATAGGCCGACATCGACCAGTACGGGAAGCCCAGTATCCGGCGGAATTCGTTGAACCAGCGATTGACCTCGAGCAAGAGGTCGTAAGCCTCGCTGCCCAAATACGCCAGCCAGCGGCTGGAGCAGACCACACCGTCGAACTCGTCGCCGTGCAAAACCAGGAAGCGACGGCCATCGGCGGCTTCGTGAACGGCCTGTTCCCTGATTTCGATCCCGTTGAAAACTGTGCCGATGTAACCCCTAAATAGCTCGTCGTGATTGCCGGGGATATAAATGACCTCGGTGCCGCGTTTGGCCTTGTCCATGATGAGGCGAACGATGTCGTTGTGCAGCCGTGGCCAGTAGAAGCCGCCCTTCAGTTTCCAGCAGTCGATGATATCGCCCACCAGATAGAGATGCTTGCATTCGATATGCTTTAGGAAGTCCAACAGATATTCGTCCTTGCATCCGCGCGTGCCCAGATGCACGTCGGAAATCCAGACCGTTCGGTAATCCAGTTTCATGGGATACCCTCTCGCTCGTTATATCTGCCGCGAAGGATAGGACGGGATTGTTACAGGGTGGTAAAGCTTGAATGACGATTGGGTGACGGTTCGGACATTCCGATCGTCGCCGGCGTCCCGCGGTGTCCAAAACGGCGAAAGCCCGCGCTGGGAGCCAGGCGCGGGCTTTCCGAAGCCGGGCCGGCTATCGGTGTGTGGATTTTCTGCTTTTGGCGGGCGTCTCGTAAGTCGGGGCGGGCCAGAAGGTGGCGCCGTCCCCCTGCTCCTCCTGTCGAAGCAACCCAGAATCCCTTAGCTCGCGATGGACTCGCCTTGAAGTCCGCTTCCAGCGGTAACCGGGGCGCATTGGTCTGCGCTAACTGGTGCCGGTTCTCTCCCGGCTCTCTTCGCCCTGTTCGATCTGGCAGTTTTCCAATTCCGGCAGCGGCGGCTCCCGCACGGAGATGCCGTTGTCCCGCAAGGCCCGTTTGAGCGCTTCGATCTGGCCGTCGAGTTGCTGGATGTGATCGAGCATGTGGTTGATGGCGTGAGCGACCGGATCGGGCATATCGGAGGTCATTCCGTAGGCGTCGAAGCCGACTTTGCTGGCGATGGCCTGGCGCTTCGCTTCCTGCGCTCGGCGATCGGGATTGACGAAATGACCGGGAATGCCGACCACGGTGGCGCCGGCGGGCACGTTCTTCAGCACCACGGAGTTGGAGCCGATGCGCGCGCCGTTGCCGACCTCGATGGGGCCGAGCACCTTCGCGCCCGCGCCGATGACCACGCCGTTGCCGACGGTCGGATGCCGTTTGCCTTTCTTCCAGCTGGTGCCGCCCAGGGTGACGCCGTGGTAAAGGGTGCAGTCGTCGCCGATCACGGCGGTCTCGCCGATGACCACGCCCATGCCGTGATCAATGAAAAATCGGCGGCCGATTCTGGCGCCGGGATGGATCTCGATGCCGGTGACCCAGCGGGCGAGATAGGCGAGAAGCCGCGCCGGCCACTGCAAGCCGTTGCGCCACAGCCAGTGGCTTAGGCGGTGAACCAGGATCGCGTGCACGCCCGGATAGGTGGTGAATATTTCGAGATAGGATTGCGCGGCCGGGTCGCGTTCGAAAATGCAGCCGAATTCTTGCTGGAGTTTTTTCAACATGATTACGTCGTGCGCCGAACCTGATTCTGAACGGCGGTCAGGATGCCTCTGAGGATGTGAATATCCGTCTTTTCCAAACCGCAGCGGTTGAAGATGCGGCGCAGTCTGCGCAGCAGCGAGGGCGAGGATCTGCGCTCGTGCAGGAAACCGATCTCGAACAGGGTCCGGATCAGGTGTTCATGGAACGACTCCTGCTCCTCCGCCGTCGCAAGCTCCGCCTCTGCCGTTGTCTCGGCCACTGTCACTCGAGCCTGAGCGGCCTGAAACAACTCATAGGCGACCACCTGTACGGCGGCGGCCACGTTGAGCGAGCTGAACGCCGGATTGCAGGGAATGTGCAGCAGGTAATGGCAGCATTCCAGTTCCTCGTTGGTGAGCCCGGCGTGCTCGCGCCCGAACAGGATCGCCGTCCTGTGCTGATCCGCATCCCCCATCGCGATTTCCGCGCATTCCCTGGGACTCAGTTGCGGCCAGCTGATGGTGCGAAGGCGTGCACTGGCGCCGATGACCCTCTGGCAGTCCGCAATGGCATCATTCAGGCCTGCATGAACCCGGGCCGAGGCGAGGATGTCGTCGGCGCCCGAGGCGCGCGCATGGGCCTCCTCGCTGGGATATACCTTGGGGGCGACCAGGGCCAGATCGGACAAGCCCATATTTTTCATCGCGCGCGCCGCCGCCCCGATGTTGCCCGGATGGGTGGTTCCGACCATGACGATGCGGATATTCGACAACAAGCCTGGACCTTCTGCGCGGACCCGATTAAAAGGCGTAAAATACTAGCAGAAATTTGTTACCCTACACGGCTTTTTAGCCCTCCCGGTGGAACCATGGACCCGATGCTGAACATCGCGGTCCGCGCGGCGCGAGGCGCGGGCGATCTGATCGTCCGCTACGTCGACCGCGTGGACTCGCTCAAGATCACGCCCAAAGGGCGCAACGACTTCGTCAGCGAGGTGGACCGCCAAGCCGAACGGGAGATCATTAATATCCTGCAAAAAGCCTATCCGACCCATGCCTTTCTGGGCGAGGAAGGTGGACGCCAAGGGGTTGCGCGGGGCGATTTCGTCTGGGTGATCGATCCCCTCGACGGCACCACCAATTTTCTCCACGGCTTTCCCCAATTCGCCGTCTCCATCGCCCTGATGTACAAGGGCCGCCTCGAGTGCGGTGTGATCTACGACCCGCTCCGCCAGGAACTGTTCACCGCCAAGCGCGGGGGTGGGGCGACGCTGAACAATCGGCGGGTTCGCGTGACCAATCAAAACACCCTCAAGGGCGCGCTGCTGGGCACTGGCTTTCCCTTCAAGGATCAGCGCTACGTGGAGGCCTATCTCGGCATGTTCCGCGAGCTGATGAAAGACACCGCCGGCATCCGCCGCGCCGGTTCGGCGGCCCTCGATCTGGCCTACGTCGCCTGCGGTCGGCTGGATGGGTTCTGGGAAATCGGCCTGAAAAAATGGGACATGGCGGCGGGCATCCTGCTGATCCTGGAAGCAGGCGGCATCGTCACCGACCTCGAGGGGAAAGACAAATAC
>DATIXD010000067.1:0-27007 GCA_035518875.1 Methylococcaceae bacterium
GGAGATGGTCATGCCGGGCGACAACATCAAGATCAACGTCAAGCTGATCGCTCCGATTGCCATGGAAGAAGGTCTGCGATTCGCCGTCCGTGAGGGCGGTCGTACCGTCGGCGCCGGCGTCGTTTCCAAAGTGATTGAGTAGCGAGGCGTCAAGACCCGGCGCATACGTACGCGCCGGGTGGATTTCAAAACTTTTCGGCAGTTTCTAGGTCAGTAGCTCAATTGGTAGAGCAGCGGTCTCCAAAACCGCAGGTTGGGGGTTCGAGACCCTCCTGGCCTGCCATCTTTCGTAAGTCATAATGGTTCCCATCCTGTCCCACACTCAGACATAACAGCAATGGCAGTTCAAGCAGAACCGGGTACTTCGGCGTTCGATACAGTGAAAATGCTGTTTGCAATCAGTCTCTTGATTGCCGGCATCGCTGGGTTCTATTACTTCTCGGATCAGGCCTTGCTTTATCGTGTCCTGGGTGTTCTGGGCTTTGCGGGGATGGCGGCAGCGCTACTTTTTACGACCGCGCTTGGCAAAGAGATATGGGGCTTTCTCAGAGAGGCCAGGACGGAGGTCAGAAAAGTGGTCTGGCCGACTCGGCAGGAAACCTTGCAGGCAACGCTCGTGGTCGTGGCGCTGGTATTCCTTGTGGGCCTTATTTTGTGGTTTCTCGACATGGTACTGTTTTGGGGTATCGGTATACTGACCGGGCAGAGGGTGTGACATGACCTTGCGCTGGTATGTCATTCATGCTTACTCGAATTACGAGAATCAGGTGAAAAAGGCGCTTGAGGAACGGGTCAAGCGCGCCGGCCTCGAGCGGTTTTTCGGTAAGATCCTGGTGCCTACGGAAGAAGTCGTGGAAATGCGCCAGGGGCAACAAAGAAAAAGTGAGCGCAAGTTTTTTCCCGGCTATGTACTCGTGCAAATGGAGTTGAATGACGAGACCTGGCACTTGGTCAAAGAGGTTCCGCGCGTGCTCGGCTTTATCGGTGGCACCTCGGACAGGCCCGCCCCGATCACCGACGCGGAAGCCGAAGCCATTCTGAACCGGGTGGAGGCTGGTGTAAACAAACCGCGTCCCAAGACACTGTTTGAGGTTGGTGAAGTGGTGCGAGTCGTGGAAGGGCCTTTCAAGGATTTCAATGGCGTGGTCGAAGAAGTTAACTACGAGAAGAGCAGACTTAGGGTTTCCGTACTCATATTTGGCCGTTCGACCCCGGTCGAATTGGATTTCGGCCAAGTGGAAAAGGCCTGATAACCGGCTTTATCGTGGTTTAAAGGTCGGTGGCGGCGGAGCGCTAAGCATCATCAACGGGGAGCTTGTTTTACAGGCGTTTAACCCACCTGGAGTCATCAATGGCGAAAAAAATAACGGCGTACATCAAGTTGCAAGTGAAGGCGGGCGAGGCCAATCCGAGCCCGCCAGTAGGACCCGCGCTAGGTCAGCGCGGCGTCAACATCATGGAGTTCTGCAAGGCATTCAATGCGCAGACTCAAAACGTCGAAAAAGGTCTGCCCCTACCGGTGGTCATTACGGTATACAGTGACCGCAGTTTCACGTTTATCACCAAGACGCCGCCGGCGTCCATCCTGCTGAAAAAGTCGATCGGTTTGCAGAAAGGTAGCAGTACGCCGAACACCAACAAAGTCGGCAAGGTCACACGTGATCAGTTAGCCGAGATCGCCAAGGCCAAGATGCCAGATTTGACGGCTGCAGACATGGATGCCGCTATCCGCACCATCGCAGGTAGCGCTCGTAGTATGGGTCTGGACGTGGAGGGATTGTAATGGCTAAGCAGTCGAAAAGAATCAAGTCGATCAAGGAGAAGGTCGGGAGCGGCAAGCAGTACGCTGCGGAGGAAGCTTTTGGTCTCCTCAAATCGTTATCGAAGGTCAAGTTCGTCGAGTCGATTGATGTCAGTGTGAATCTCGGCGTCGACCCCAGAAAGTCCGATCAGGCAGTACGTGGTGCGACGGTTCTGCCGCGGGGAACGGGCAAATCCGTTCGGGTCGCGGTCTTTGCCCAAGGCGCGAATGCCGATGCGGCCAAGGCTGCTGGTGCGGATATCGTCGGTATGGACGATCTGGCGGCGCAGGTCAAGGCAGGCGAGATGAATTTCGATGTGGTGATCGCTTCCCCGGATACGATGCGCGTGGTGGGGCAGTTGGGCCAGATTTTGGGGCCGCGCGGTTTGATGCCGAATCCGAAAGTGGGAACCGTCACGCCCGATGTTGCTACTGCCGTGAAAAACGCCAAGGCCGGCCAGGTGCGCTACAGAACGGATAAGAAAGGGATCATTCATTGCACGATCGGCAAGGTGAGCTTTGAGGAATCTGCGCTGAAGGAAAACCTCGAAGCTTTGCTGGTCGACCTGAAGAAACTCAAGCCCGGTACTTCCAAGGGTGTTTATCTGAAAAAGATCACGGTTTCATCCACCATGGGGCCTGGCCTTTCCATCGATCAGGCCAATTTGGCGATTTAACAAAAGACTTTGGGTTGCCGGTATTAACCGGTAACCGTCAAAGACCGCAGGCGCACCTCGGTGCTTAATTCGTACAGCCTGCGCAGACGGTGTACCGTAGCCAAGAACAGGCGAAGGAGCCGTAAAACGCATCCTCGGATGAAGGTTCGGGGATTTTTTGGGGCTCTGAATGGTTCCCAAACTATTCAGACAAATTGCCGGAGGTAAAACGTGGCACTGAGAATTGATGACAAAAAGGCAGTCGTCGCCGAGGTTGCCGCCATTGCCGCCCAAGCCCATTCCGCGGTCGCCGCGGAATACCGTGGACTGACGGTCTCAGAACTAACCGAACTTCGCAAGACTGCGCGCGAATCCGGAGTATATCTTCGGGTCATCAAGAACACTCTGGCGCGCAAAGCTGTCGAAGGGACCGAATTTGCTTGCATGCAAGGCGGTCTGGTGGGGCCTCTCATTCTGGCTTTTTCGCTGGAAGATCCGGGTTCTGCTGCACGCGTGATCATCGCGTTCGCCAAGGATCACAATAAACTGGTGGCCAAGTTGGCCGCAGTTGGCGGAAAACAGTATGGAGCCGCTGAGATCGAAAGGCTTTCGAAACTGCCCACACGCGATCAGGCAATCGGTATGTTGATGGGTACGATGAAGGCTCCGATCGAGAAGTTCGTCAGAACTTTGGCGGAACCCCACGCAAAGCTTGCGCGTACATTGGCTGCAATTCGCGATCAGAAACAGGCCGCATAGTCGGCTTCAGCACAACAGATTAATTGGGAGTTACAAATGGCTGTATCTAGAGAAGAGATTTTGGAAACCATCTCCAACATGACCGTCATGGAAGTGGTGGATTTGATTTCCGCAATGGAAGAGAAGTTCGGCGTTTCCGCCGCCGCTGCCGTTGCAGTTGCCGCACCCGCGGCCGCGGCCGGGCCGGTCGCCGAAGAAAAGACCGAATTCGACGTCGTCATGACCAGCTTCGGTGCCAATAAGGTCAACGTCATCAAGGTCATCCGTGAGCTCACCGGCTTGGGTCTGAAAGAAGCCAAGGATCTGGTGGAAGGCGTTCCCTCCACGGTGAAAGAAGGTATCAGCAAGGCGGACGCGGAAGCCGTCAAGAAGAAACTGGACGAAGCTGGCGCTGCGGTAGAAATCAAATAACTTTTGGTTATTCATCTTACCGCAACGCCCATTGGGCTGGCAGTGATAGGCTGCCGGCCTTTTGGCGTTTATCTGATGTCGTTGGAATGGTTTCGGCTACCCTAATTTAACCATCGAGTCCTAAAAACTGTGTGAATCATAATCAAGCCTGAATACATCTTTGTCGTCTAACGCGAAGGTCGTTGCCCTGATACCCTGCTTTCGAAAGATAGACGCCGCAGCATTTAGTTGAAGCAAATATAGGTAAGGAACCAATATGGCATATTCTTTTACCGAGAAAAAGCGCATCCGTAAAAGTTTTGGTAAACGTCAAGACGTACTCGAAGTACCCTATCTTCTAGCAACTCAGGTCGATTCCTACAGAGAATTTCTCCAGGCCGAAGTGCCACACAAAAAGCGTGCGGAAAATGGTTTGCACGCCGCGTTGAAGTCCATATTCCCGATCGAGAGCCATTCGGGCCATGCGGTGCTGGAATATGTCAGCTATCGCCTGGGCGAACCAACGTTCGACGTCAAGGAATGCCAGCAGCGCGGCACGACTTATGCCGCACCGCTCAGGGTATTGGTGCGCTTGGCGATCTACGACAAGGAGGCGCCTGCCAGCGCCAAGGTCGTCAAGGATATTAAGGAGCAGGAAATCTACATGGGCGAAATCCCGCTCATGACCGAAACCGGCACCTTCGTGATCAACGGTACCGAACGCGTCATCGTGTCCCAGTTGCATCGCTCGCCGGGCGTATTTTTCGATCACGATCGCGGCAAGACCCATTCCTCGGGAAAACTGCTGTTCAATGCTCGCATCATCCCCTATCGCGGCTCCTGGCTGGATTTCGAATTCGACCACAAAGATTGCGTCTACGTGCGCATCGACCGCCGGCGCAAACTTCCGGCCACCGTATTACTGCGCGCCTTGGGCTATGACAACGAAGCGATCATCAAACTGTTCTTCGAAACCAACCGGTTCACTTTCGCAGATGGTGAAATCCTCCTCGATCTGATTCCCGAGCGTCTGCGGGGCGACATTGCCAGCTTCGACCTGAGGCTCGACGACAAGGTGATCGCGGAGAAAGGCCAAAGGATCACCGCCCGCCACATTCGTCAGCTGGAAAAGGCCGGACTGACGCAGATGGCGGTACCGAGGGATTATTTGCACGGCAAGATCCTGTCCCACAATGTGGTGGACACCGGCTCCGGAGAACTCGTCGCGAAGGTGAACGACGAGATCACCGACGACCTGATCGGCAAGATGATGGCCGCAGGCATTCGGACCATCGATACGCTGTTCGTCAACGATCTCGATCGAGGACCTTACATCTCCAACGCGATGAAGATCGATACGACGGAGACCCAGCTGGATGCATTGGTCGAGATCTACCGCATGATGCGTCCGGGCGAGCCGCCGACGAAGGAGGCTGCGCAGGCTCTGTTCGAGAATCTGTTTTTCACCGCAGATCGTTATGACCTTTCAGCGGTGGGTCGCATGAAATTCAACCGCCGGCTGGGAAGGTCCGAAATTACCGGCCCCGGGGTATTGTCAAAGGAAGACATCATCGACGTAGTCCGGGAGCTGATCAACATCCGCAACGGTAATGGCCAGGTCGATGACATCGATCATTTGGGTAATCGTCGCGTGCGTTCGGTTGGCGAAATGGTCGAAAACCAGTTCCGTCTGGGCCTGGTTCGGGTCGAGCGCGCCGTGAAGGAGCGTCTGGCACTGGCCGACTCCGAAGGTCTGATGCCGCAGGAAATCATCAACGCCAAGCCGGTTGCGGCTTCGATTAAGGAATTCTTCGGCTCCAGCCAGCTGTCCCAGTTCATGGATCAGAGCAATCCCTTGTCCGAAATTACCCATAAACGCCGGGTTTCGGCGCTCGGTCCCGGCGGTCTGGCCCGGGAGCGCGCGGGTTTCGAGGTGCGCGACGTGCATACCACGCATTATGGCCGGGTGTGCCCCATCGAAACGCCGGAAGGGCCGAACATCGGTCTGATTAACTCGCTCGCCGTCTACGCAAGGACCAACGAGTATGGTTTTTTGGAAACGCCTTATCGCAAGGTGATCGATGGCCGCGTCACCGACGAGATCGAATACCTGTCCGCGATCGAGGAAGGCAAATATTACATCGCTCAGGCCAGCGCCGCGGTGGATGAGAATGGCAAGCTCAAGGACGATTTGGTTTCCAGCCGGCACAAGGACGAATTTACCCTGTCGACGCCGGAAAAGATCAATTTCATGGATGTTTCCTCCAAGCAGATCGTATCGGTTGCCGCCGCGCTCATCCCGTTCCTGGAACATGATGACGCCAACCGCGCCTTGATGGGTTCGAACATGCAACGCCAGGCGGTGCCGACCCTGCGCAGCGAAAAGCCGCTGGTGGGCACGGGAATCGAGCGCATCGTCGCGAAGGATTCTGGGGTTGCGGTGATCGCAAGACGCGGCGGCGTGATCGAGTCGGTCGACGCGAGTCGTATCGTCGTTCGCGTCAACGATGACGAAACCGAGGCAGGGATACCGGGCGTGGACATTTACAACCTGACCAAATACACGCGGTCGAACCAGAATACCTGTATCAATCAACGTCCTTTGGTCAAGCCGGGCGACCTGATCTCCAGGGGCGATATTCTGGCCGACGGTCCCTCGACGGATATGGGCGAATTGGCACTGGGGCAGAACCTTCTGGTCGCCTTCATGCCCTGGAACGGCTACAACTTCGAGGATTCTATCCTGATTTCGGAACGCGTGGTTCAGGATGACCGCTTCACCACCATCCACATCGAGGAAAAGACCTGTGTCGCTCGGGACACCAAGCTGGGTCCAGAAGAAATCACCGCGGACATTCCAAACGTGGGCGAAGCCGCTCTGGCCAAGCTGGACGAGTCGGGGATTGTGTACATCGGCGCCGAAGTGAAGGCCGGCGATATCCTGGTCGGCAAGGTTACGCCCAAGGGTGAAACCCAACTGACGCCTGAGGAAAAGCTGTTGCGCGCGATTTTCGGCGAGAAGGCCTCGGATGTGAAGGACACCTCGCTGCGGGTGCCGTCAGGCATGGACGGCACGGTCATCGATGTGCAGGTCTTCACCCGCGACGGCGTGAAGAAGGATGAGCGTGCCAGACAGATTGAACAGGCCGAGATCGAGCGGGTGAAAAAAGATTTTCATGACCAGCTGCGGATCATCGAAAAGGACATCTTCGATCGCGTCGAGAGCATGTTGGTGGGGAAGACCGCCGAATCCGGTCCGGGCAATCTGAGGAAGGGCGCGGCCGTTACCAAGACCTACCTGGATGGATTGAAGCCCTCGCAATGGCTGGAGATCCGCTTGCAGGACGAAGATGCCAATGTGCAGCTCGAAGCCATTGCCGAGCAGATCGGACAACAGCGCGAGGAAATGAACCGGCGTTTGGAGGAAAAGCGCAAGAAGATCACCATGGGCGACGATCTGGCGCCAGGCGTTCTGAAGATGGTCAAGGTCTATCTGGCAGTCAAGCGTCGGATCCAGCCGGGCGATAAGATGGCAGGCCGGCACGGAAATAAGGGCGTGATCTCGCGGATCGTACCGGTGGAAGACATGCCCTATATGGCGGACGGGACCCCGGTCGACATCGTACTGAACCCGCTCGGTGTGCCTTCCCGAATGAACGTCGGGCAGGTACTGGAAACCCACTTGGGGTGGGCCGCCAAGGGTTTGGGTGTCAAGATCGGCAAAATGCTGGAAGCTCAGGAGAAAGTCCAGGAGATTCGCCAATTCGTGGAGCTGATTTACAACGGGGGCGGCAGACAAGAAGAGGTCGACAAGCTCACCGACGCCGAAGTCATCGAGTTGGCTTCGAACCTGAGGCACGGCGTGCCGATGGCGACCCCGGTGTTCGACGGCGCCACCGAGCAGGACATCAAGAACATGCTGAAGCTGGCGGATCTGCCCGAATCGGGGCAAACTCGGCTTTATGACGGGCGTACCGGGGAGGCTTTCGAGCGTGATGTCACGGTCGGTTACATGTACATGCTCAAGCTGAACCACTTAGTCGACGACAAGATGCACGCCCGTTCCACCGGCCCGTACAGCTTGGTGACCCAGCAGCCCTTGGGCGGCAAAGCCCAATTCGGTGGCCAACGTTTCGGCGAGATGGAGGTTTGGGCGCTGGAAGCTTACGGCGCCGCCTACACCTTGCAGGAAATGTTGACGGTCAAATCGGACGACGTAAACGGCCGCACCAAAATGTACAAGCATATCGTGGATGGCGATCACCGGATGGAAGCGGCGATGCCCGAATCGTTCAACGTGTTGATCAAAGAGATTCGCTCTCTGGGAATTAACATCGAGTTGGAACAGGACTGACACGAGCAGCTTCGCGCGCGGCGCGCGTATCGATGGCCCGCTAGGCTCCACGGTAGCCGGCATAAATGATTGGGAGATAAGCCCTTGAAAGATCTTATAAACTTTTTGAAACGTCAGAGTCAGACCGAAGAATTCGACGGAATTCGGATCAGTCTGGCCTCGCCCGATATGATCCGCTCTTGGTCTTACGGCGAAGTCAAAAAGCCGGAGACCATTAACTACCGCACATTCAAGCCCGAGCGTGACGGTTTGTTCTGCGCCAAGATTTTCGGGCCGGTCAGCGATTACGAATGTTTGTGCGGCAAGTACAAACGGCTGAAGCACCGTGGCGTGATCTGCGAGAAATGCGGCGTCGAAGTGACCCTGTCCAAAGTCCGACGCGATCGCATGGGGCACATCGAGTTGGCAAGTCCGGTTGCTCACATCTGGTTCCTGAAATCGCTACCCTCGCGCATCGCGCTGTTGCTCGACTTGACTCTGAGGGAAATCGAGCGGGTGCTGTATTTCGAGTCGCACGTCGTGATCGAGCCGGGCATGACGCCCTTGCAGCGCGGCCAGTTGCTGACCGAGGAAGAATTCCTGGAAGCAACCCAGCACTACGGCGACGAATTCAGCGCCAAGATGGGCGCGGAAGCCATTCGCGACATGCTTAAGACCATGGACCTGCAGGCCGAGGTCGCCCGCTTGCGCGAGGAGATTGCCTCGACCAGCTCCGAAACCAAGATCAAGAAGTACTCCAAGCGCCTGAAAGCGATCGAGTCGCTGATTGCTTCGAACAACCGGCCGGAATGGATGATCCTGACCGTGTTGCCGGTCTTGCCGCCGGAGTTGCGTCCTCTCGTTCCCTTGGACGGCGGCCGCTTCGCGACCTCGGATCTGAACGATCTGTACCGGCGGGTGATCAACCGCAACAACCGTCTGAAGCGCCTGTTAGAGCTCAACGCGCCGGACATTATTGTGCGTAACGAGAAGCGCATGCTGCAGGAGGCCGTCGACGCCCTATTGGACAACGGCCGACGCGGCAGGGCGATCACCGGCTCCAACAAGCGCCCGCTGAAATCCCTGGCCGACATGATCAAGGGCAAGCAGGGGCGTTTCCGCCAGAATCTTCTCGGCAAGCGCGTCGATTACTCCGGACGTTCGGTGATCGTCGTCGGTCCGACGTTGAAGTTGCATCAATGCGGTCTGCCCAAGAAGATGGCGCTGGAATTGTTCAAGCCGTTCATTTTCAGCAAGCTCCAGTTCCGCGGTCTCGCCACCACCATCAAGGCGGCCAAGAAAATGGTGGAGCGGGAAAGCGCCGAAGTCTGGGACATCCTCGACGAGGTCATTCGCGAACATCCGGTGATGTTGAATCGCGCGCCGACGCTGCACCGTCTTGGCATTCAGGCGTTCGAGCCAATCCTGGTCGAAGGCAAGGCGATCCAGTTGCATCCCTTGGTTTGTACCGCGTTCAACGCCGACTTCGACGGCGACCAGATGGCCGTGCACGTGCCGCTATCGCTGGAGGCGCAACTCGAGGCTCGCACCTTGATGATGGCGACCAATAACATACTGTCGCCCGCTAATGGCGAACCCATCATCAACCCCACCCAAGATGTGGTGCTCGGGCTCTATTACATGAGCCGAGAGCGGATCGGCGCGAGGGGTGAGGGCATGATCTTCACGGATACGGACGAGGTTGTCCGTGCTCTGCAGAACAATCAGGTTGATTTGCAGGCTAGGATTCAGGTGCGTATTCGCGAGGTGCCGCTGGACGAAAATGGCGAATCAGCCGAGCCGGTGGTGCGCCGAGTCCAGACGACTGCCGGCCGCGCCCTGATCTGGACGGTCGTGCCCGATGGGATCGGATTCGACATGGTCAACCAGGATATGACCAAGAAGTCCATTTCCCGGCTGATCAATCATTGCTACCGCGTCTTGGGCGTCAAGAACACGGTCGTTTTCGCCGACCAGTTGATGTACACCGGGTTCTCCTACGCGACCCGGGCCGGCGTCTCGATCGGTTTCAAGGACATGGCCGTGCCTGCACGCAAGGAAGAGATCATTTCTGTCGCGGAGCAGGAGGTCAAGGAGATCCAGCACCAGTATGCGTCAGGTCTGGTGACGGATGGTGAACGCTACAACAAGGTGGTCGACATTTGGTCCCACGCCAACGACCAGGTGGCGAAAGTGATGATGGACGGACTCGGGACCGAGGACGTCTTGGGTAGGGACGGACAGAAGATCCCGCAGAAATCCTTCAATTCGATCTACATGATGGCCGATTCCGGTGCCCGAGGCTCGGCTGCCCAGATCAGACAGTTGGCGGGTATGCGCGGTCTGATGGCCAAGCCGGACGGTTCCATCATCGAAACGCCGATTACGGCGAACTTCCGCGAGGGTTTGGACGTACTGCAATACTTCATTTCCACCCACGGCGCACGCAAAGGTCTGGCCGACACCGCATTGAAGACGGCGAACTCCGGCTATCTGACCCGCCGTCTGGTCGATGTGGCTCAGGATCTGGTGATCACCGAGGTCGATTGCGGCACCAATGACGGCATCTTGATGTCGCCCTTGATCGAGGGCGGCGACGTGGTCGAGCCGCTGGCCGAGCGCGTGTTGGGACGGGTGTTGGCGGAAGATGTCGCCGATCCCGCCAGCCAGGACATCATCGTGACTGCCGGAACCCTGCTGGACGAGCATTGGGTGGGCGTACTGGAAAAGCACAGTATCGACAACGTGCGCGTGCGTTCCGTCATCAACTGCAAGACCCGTTACGGTGTTTGCGCTTCCTGTTACGGGCGCGATTTGGGTCGGGGGCACAAGGTGAACATCGGCGAAGCGATCGGCGTCATCGCCGCCCAGTCCATCGGCGAGCCCGGCACACAGTTGACCATGCGCACCTTCCACATCGGCGGGGCAGCGTCGCGTTCGGCGGCGATCAGCAACGTCGAGGTGAAATCGAGCGGCACCATCAAGCTGAGCAATCTGAAGACCGTTAAAAACAAGGACGGGCTCTTGGTGGCCGTATCCCGTTCGGGCGAGGTCAGCGTCATCGACGAGCACGGCAGGGAACGCGAACGCTACAAGATTCCTTACGGCGCCGTGCTTTCGGTGCCGGATGGCGGCGCGGTGCGCGGCGGGCAAATGGTCGTGAACTGGGACCCGCACACTCACCCGGTCATCACGGAGGTAAAAGGTCGGGCGCAGTTGGTCGATTTCGTGGACGGCGTGACCATGCGGGAGCAATCGGATGAAGTGACCGGGCTCAGCTCAATGGTCGTCATCGATCCCAAGCAGAGAGGTGGTGCCGGCAAGGAACTGCGTCCCATGGTCAAGCTGGTGGATGAACAGGGCAATGACGTCTTTATCCCCTCCACCGAGATCGCCGCGCAATACTTCCTGCCGGCCGGGGCCATCGTCGGCATTCGTGACGGCGATCTGGTGGAGGTGGGCGACGTGCTCGCCAGAATTCCGCAGGAGTCCAGCAAGACCAGGGACATCACCGGTGGTTTGCCGCGCGTCGCCGACTTGTTCGAGGCCAGAAAGACCAAGGACCCTGCGATTCTCGCGGAAGCCACCGGCACGGTCAGCTTCGGCAAGGAAACCAAGGGCAAGCGCCGGATCGTCATTACCGATGCCGGCGGCGAACAGCATGAGGCGATGATTCCCAAGTGGCGTCATGTGACCGTGTTCGAGGGCGAACATGTGGAGCAGGGCGAAACCATCGCAGAAGGCGAGCTGACGCCGCATGACATCCTGAGGCTACGCGGAGTTGCCGAGCTGTCTTCTTATCTGGTCAAGGAAATCCAGGACGTCTACCGGCTCCAGGGTGTTAAAATCAACGACAAGCACATCGAGGTCATCATCCGGCAGATGCTTAGGAAGGTGGAGATCACCGCGCCGGGCGATACCGGCTTCCTCAGGGGCGAACAGGTTGACCGTGCACGGCTGTTTGAAGAGAACGAACGGGTGGAGGCGGAGGGCAAAATTCCCGCATGCTACGAATCGGTGCTGATGGGCATCACCAAGGCATCCCTGTCCACCGAGTCGTTCATTTCCGCGGCTTCGTTCCAGGAAACCACACGGGTGCTCACCGAGGCGGCCATCCGCGGTATGAGCGACAAGCTGATGGGGCTCAAGGAAAATGTAATCGTGGGCAGGCTGATCCCGGCCGGAACCGGCCTGGCGTATCACTTGGATCGCAAGGAAAAACGGCATATGGCCGAATTCGCGGAACCGGAGGCCGCCGCAACGATCGATGCCGACGAGGTCGAGGAGGCGTTGAAACAGGCGCTGAGCATGTAGCTCGGGCCCGTCGCGCCGGGGCGGACTGAGTTGCCCGACCCCGGCCCCGACTATGGTAAGTTGTCAAACGGTGTTCATTCGGCAACGCGGAGAAATTCCGCCGGGATTTTCGCGGCGGCAAATGAATGGGTTTCAATGCTGAAGCATCTTTGGAGCGTGAAGTCAGATGAAAATAAGAACCACATGGAGCATCGCAGCGGCGGGGATTTGTCTTGCCTTGACCGGTCAGGTCGTTCAGGCTGCGGGCGATGCCGAGGCAGGCAAGAAAAAGTTTTACACCTGTGCCGGTTGCCACGGGATACGGGGTTACAGCAATACCTTTCCCACGTATGCCGTACCCAAGCTGGGCGGTCAGTATGCCGACTACCTCGTCGCGGCACTGAAGGCTTACCAGAATGGTTCGCGCAAGCACGGCAGCATGGAGGGCAATTCCGCCAGCATGTCCGAGCAGGATGTTCAAGACATCGCGACTTACTTGTCCAGATTCCGTTCGATCACCGAGAACAACGCCGTGACCGGCAATGCGGCGGCAGGCAAGACCAAGGCAGCAACCTGCGGCAGCTGCCATGGCGAGGACGGCAACAGCGAAGATCCCAACAACCCGCGTCTAGCCGCCCAGTATGAAAGCTATGTGGCCAAGGCCCTGCACGATTACAAGTCGGGCGCCCGCAAGAATGCGATCATGAGCGGCATGGTCGGCGCCCTCTCTGAAGAGGACATCAAGGATATCGCGGCTTTTTATGCGAGTCAGAAGAAAGGTCTGACTATCGTTCAGGATGATTAGAGTTTAAACGCCCTTCGCCTTGAAGGGTCCAGTATGTTCACACCTGGCTCGTCGGGAGGAAATGTTCGACGGGCCAGTTTCATTTTCCGTGGTATGCGATGTCGATGAGTCGAGTCATTATCCTGATTATTTTCTCCCTTGTCGGCGTCGCCACGACGTGGGCGGGCGATGCGAAGGATGAATCCAAGCCGCAAGCGGTCAAGGAAAAGGTGGTCATGGGTTGGCTGGAATCCATCTTCATCAAGCCCTGGAATCGGAGGCTTACGGCCAAACTCGATACGGGCGCCAAAACCTCTTCCCTGCATGCCGATGATATCGAGCACTTCGTCAAGAATGGCGAGGCGTGGGTGCGTTTCAGTCTGGTCGATATCGAAGACCGCAGCCAAAAACCCATCGTCGTCGAAAAACCGCTGGTGCGAACGGCCTACATCAAGAGTCATCAGCGCCAGGCGTCGAAACGCGACGTCGTCCTGTTGACGGTCTGCAAGAACGGCAAGGATTACGAAGCTGAATTCAACCTGGTGGATCGCAGCAAGTTCAACTACCCGGTCTTGCTCGGGCGCAGTTTCCTGAAGGACGTCGCTCTGGTCGACGCCAACACCACTTTCCTGTTCAAGGCCGATGACGATGCTTGCGCGGCAAGCGCGAAAGGTTCTCCCGGACGCCCTTGAGCGAAGCCGACGAGCCTGAACGGCCTAGCGGAAAAGTGCCTTGAGAAGCCTGCACGTCAAAATTCTCGCCTTGTTCCTGGTCGCGATCGGCGTGGGTTTTTGTTATTACAAGGTGACCCGCTTAGGTTTGCCCTTGCTGCCGACCGAAACGGCCGATGTCTGGACCGTGGAGGCCCGAATCGAGTTCAAGCCGAAGAAGGATACCCCCGTCAAGGTGCAGTTTCAGATTCCGCGCGCGCCGGCCGGATACACCGTCGTCGACGAGAATTTCGTGTCCAGCAATTACGGCCTTGCGACCGAGGACGATGGCTTGCACCGTTCGGCGCAATGGGCGGTGCGCAAGGCCAAGGGTTATCAGGTGCTGTATTACCGGATTTATCTGGCGCGAGATCCGATGGCCGTGGTGCCGCCGACCCCATCGGAACCCCCGAGCTGGACGCCGCCCGAGTATCCCGAGCTGATTCGCTCGGCAGTTTACGCGGTGCTCGAAGAGGCGCGCAGCAAATCGGCGGACACGGTTTCCTTCAGCCGCGAGGTGCTGTTGCGCTTGAATGCGGCCGCTCCTGACGCCAATGTCAGTCTGTTGCGGCAGGACATGCAGACTCCCGACGATTGGGTGGGGCGGATCGTCGCCATTCTCGCCGGCGCCAACATACCCGCGCGCATGACCCATATCCTGATGCTCAGGGACGGCGTGCGGCATTCCGATTTGACGCCCTGGCTGGAGGTTTACGACGGCCAGGATTGGCAGGCTTTCAATCCGCAGACGGCGGAGTCCGGCCTGCCGAAGGACGCGATCCTCTGGCATGTGGGCAATGCGCCGGTGCTGGACATCGCGGGCGGCAAACACGCCCAGGTGGACTACTCCGTCACCAAGCACACCCAGGACATGACCCTGGTCGCGGAACAGCGGGCGCGGCAGATGGGATCTAGGATCATGGAGTTTTCCCTGTTCAGTCTGCCGGTACAGACGCAGAACGTTTACCGGATATTGTTGTTGGTGCCGCTCGGCGCGTTTCTGATCGTCATCTTGCGTAACGTCGTCGGCATCAAATCGTTCGGCACCTTCATGCCGATCCTGATCGCTCTGGCTTTCCGGGAGACGGAATTGGTTTGGGGGGTGGCGCTCTTCTCGCTGCTGGTGGCATTGGGATTGGCGATCCGCTTCTATCTGGAATACCTCAAGCTGCTCCTGGTGCCGCGCTTGGCTTCCGTGCTCATCATCGTCATCATGCTGATGGCGGTGGTCAGTCTGGTGAGCTACAAGCTGGGATTCGAACGGGGCGTTTCGGTGGCGCTGTTCCCGATGGTGATTCTGGCGATGACCATCGAGCGCATGTCTTTGGTCTGGGAGGAGCTGGGGCCCCGGGAGGCTTTCCAGCAGGGATTCGGCAGCCTGTTGGTCGCGGTGCTGGGCTACCTGATCATGAACAGCAAATTTCTCGGCCATCTCGTGTTTGTGTTTCCCGAACTGCTCCTGGTCGTGTTGGCGGCGACCCTGCTGCTGGGGCGCTATACCGGCTACCGGCTGACCGAGTTATGGCGGTTTCGGGCCGCGCTCAGGGAATAGGGCGAGCCATGCACTGGATGAACAGACTGCTGCCGTGGCGGCGCTTGCGCGAGTTGGGCGTCATGGGCATGAATCAGCGTAATGCGGATTTCATCCTGCCCTACAATCCCCGCAGAAACTATCCCCAGGTCGACGACAAGTGCCGCACCAAGGAACTGGCCTTGGCGGCCGGCATCGCTGTGCCGGAACTGTACGGAGTGATCGAGATCGAGCATCAGATTGAGCAGCTTGAGGAGTTGCTCGCGCCCTATGAAGAGTTCGTCGTCAAGCCGGCGCATGGCAGCGGCGGGGAGGGCGTTGTGGTCGTGACTGGGAATTATAACGGGCGCTACCGTCTTGCCAGCGGTCGGTTGGCCGATGCGGACGACTTGGGGCACCACATCTCCAATATTCTGAGCGGCATGTATAGTCTAGCCGGCCGCCCCGATGATGCGCTCATCGAATACCGGGTGAATTTCGATCCGATCTTTGCCGATGTGAGTTACCAGGGGGTGCCGGACATTCGCACGGTGGTTTTTCGTGGTGTGCCGGTCTTGGCAATGATCCGGCTGCCCACGCGCCTGTCCGACGGCAAGGCCAATCTGCACCAAGGTGCAGTGGGGGTGGGTATCGATCTGGCGAACGGCCACACGTTTACCGGCGTTTGGCACGAAAGCATGGTGGAGCATCATCCCGACACGGGCGGCGCGATCTCGGGCCTGCAAATACCGCATTGGGACAGCATTTTGGCATTGACCGCGCGTTGCCACGACATCGTCGGACTGGGCTTCATCGGCGTGGACATCGTGCTCGATTGCGACTTGGGTCCGCTGATGTTGGAGATGAACGCACGCCCCGGCTTGAGCATCCAGCTTGCCAACAAGATCGGTTTGCTGCCGCGGCTCAACAAACTGGCGCGGATGGCGGAAATCCCGGCTTCGGTGGCGGAGAGGGTCGCGCTTGCCAAGGTGTTGTGAGCGCGCGGAATGCATCGCGGGGGGCTTGCTCGACCGGAAGGGTCAACCGCCGCAAATTTAACGAAGGTGGTTGGGGGATGGGGACGAAAGCCTCGTATTGAGCTGGTGCGCGGCCTGACACGGGATCGTAATATTTCTCTGTTATAAATTCGAGGGATTTGGGTATTCTGCATAAGGAGATGCGCCGCTTCATCATTTCCTTCCAAACCTTTCAACTTCCCAAGGGGTTTATAATGCATAAGCAATTACTGGCAGTCGGTGCGGGGATTGCCGCAGCCGTTCTCAGTTTCCAGGTCGGCGCCGCAGCGGCTCGCGACAACATCAACATCGTCGGTTCATCGACGGTATACCCGTTCGCGACGGTCGTGGCCGAGCGGTTCGGCAAGGCCGGCAAGTTCAAGACGCCCAAGATCGAGTCGACCGGCACCGGTGGCGGCATGAAACTGTTTTGCGGCGGCGTCGGCGTCGATTTTCCAGACATCGCCAACGCATCGCGGCGGATAAAAAAAACCGAGTTTGATGCCTGTCAGAAAGCCGGGGTCAAGGACATCGTCGAAGTCAAAATCGGTTATGATGGCATCGTGCTCGCCCATGCCAAGAAGGCGAAACCGATGCAGCTGACACGTAAAGAGTTGTTCCTGGCACTGGCAAAACAAGTGCCCGACCCGAGCTGCGCCGATTGCGACAAGCTGGTCGCCAACCCCTATAAGACCTGGAACGAGATCAATCCGGCTCTGCCAACCACAAAAATCGAGGTCTTGGGTCCGCCGCCCACCTCCGGCACCCGTGATGCCTTCGCGGAATTGGCGTTGGAGGGCGGTTGCCAGGGCTTCAACTCGATCAAGGCCTTGAAGGAAAAGGATGAGACCGAGTTCAAGAAGGTCTGTCAGTCGGTGCGCGAGGACGGCGCTTATGTGGAAGCCGGCGAGAACGACAACCTGATCGTGCAGAAACTTGAAGCAAATCCCCATGCGCTGGGCATTTTTGGTTACAGCTACCTCGAACAGAATACAGACAAGATCGCGGCTGTTACGGTCGATGCCGTCGAGCCCACATATGAAAACATTTCTGCCATGAAGTACCCGATTTCACGCCCGCTGTTCTTCTACGTCAAGAAGGCCCACGTCGGTGTCATCCCGGGATTGGATCGGTATATTTCCGAATTCACCAGTGAAAAGGCCATCGGTGAGGACGGTTATCTGACCGAGAAGGGTTTGATTCCCCTGCCGGAAGCAGAGCGCAAGAAAGCCGCAGATGAAGCCAAGAAGCTGAAGACCATATCCATGTAGTAAAATGCGCTCAGCGTAATTCTTCCTGAAGTGGCCGGAGAAGATTCTCCTGCCACTTCTTGTCGTTGATCAGGATCTCCATGCAAAAAACGACGCTTATTTTTTTTCTATTGTTACTCAGCGCGCTCGCCTTTTATTTCGGCCGCCATCGATCGATCCAACTCGCCGACGGCCGGATCAGGAATCTCCATTCCCTCCCCAGTTATTATGGCTATTACACGGCGCTATGGTGCGGGGTGCCCGCTTTACTGATATTGCTCTTGTGGCTGGGTTTTGAAACCTCGGTCATCACGCATTTGGTACTTGCAGATCTTCCCGAAGACATGCGTGCGCTTCCGCCGGATCGGCAAAGTCTTTTGCTCAACGACATCAAGAATGCGGTCAAGGGCGACTATACCGGGCAATTGGAGCCCGCGTTGCGACAGGCCGCGGATTATTATCTGCGTTTGCAGAACCTGAGCAATCTGCTCCTGAGCGTTCTGGCCGCATGCGTCGCTATCGCCGGTGCAGCGTGGGCGCGGCAGCAAATCCAAAAGAAGCACCGGGCGCGAAACAAGGTCGAAAACGCGACCATGATTTTCCTGCTGGGGAGCTCCCTGGTTGCCATTCTGACTACGATCGGCATTGTGCTTTCGGTCTTGTTCGAATCGATCCGTTTCTTTGAAATAGTGCCAGTGACCAATTTCCTTTTCGGTCTGGACTGGAGCCCGCAGATGGCCATTCGGGCGGATCAGGTTGGCTCTTCCGGCGCTTTCGGTGCCGTGCCCCTTTTCACAGGTACGCTGCTCATTTCGGCCATTGCAATGACCGTGTCAGTGCCGATCGGATTGCTGTCCGCGATCTATCTGGCGGAATACGCCAGTCTCAAATTTCGCGCAGCGGCCAAGCCGCTGCTGGAAATTCTTGCCGGCATTCCGACCGTGGTGTACGGGTTTTTTGCCGCGCTGACCGTCGCCCCGTTCACGCGCAATCTTGGCATGGATCTCGGCCTGAACGTGTCTTCCGAAAGCGCCTTGGCGGCCGGGTTGGTGATGGGCATCATGATCATTCCCTTCGTTTCCTCCTTGTCCGACGACTTCATTAACGCCGTGCCGCAAGCGTTGCGGGATGGCGCTTACGCGTTGGGTGCAACCCAATCGGAAACCATTCGCCAGGTGATTATTCCCGCGGCGCTGCCCGGCATCGTCGGCGGAATTCTGTTGGCGGTGTCGCGAGCGATCGGCGAGACGATGATTGTGGTCATGGCGGCAGGATTGTCGGCGAATCTGACCGCTAACCCACTCGAGGCGGTTACGACCGTCACCACCCAGATCGTGACCCTGCTGGTCGGCGACCAGGAGTTCGACAGTCCTAAAACGCTAGCGGCTTTCGCGCTGGGCCTGATTCTTTTTCTGTCCACGCTGGCCTTGAACATCATCGCTCTCCACATCGTTCGTAAATATCGGGAACAATATGAGTAGTTCCAACGAAGCCGGTAAGCCCGGCGCGCCGGGGCACCGTTCCCTTGACTCCGTTCGCGCAGGCCTTTCCCGCAGGCGGTGGGCGGAAATCCGTTTTCGTTTTTACGGAATGGTATCCCTTGCCATGGGGCTCCTGTTCTTGCTGATCATGTTCACCAGCATCATCGCCAAGGCTTACACCGCTTTCCAGCAGACCTATATCGCACTCGATGTACATTTCGACGAACAGTTGCTCGATCCGGAAGGCAAGCGGGATCCCGTAACCCTGGACACTGCGGATTATGGCGCCTTGGTGAGGCAGAGTCTGGGCTTGCTCTTTCCCGAATATAAAGACCGCCAGCAGAAGCGCGCCTTGAACAACCTGGTGAGTTCTGATGCGACTTATGAGCTTAGGCGCCTGCTGTTGGCGAAGCCGGATCTGATGGGCAACACGAACCGAATCTGGTTGCTGGCCGATGACGATGTGGACATGTTTGCCAAGGGGCAAATCGATCGCCTTGGCGCCGAAGCAGATCGGCGGCTGAAGGATTACCAGATCGCCTGGCTGGATAAGCTCCAGGAGGAAGGTCGGCTCGAGAAGCGTTTCAACACCAAATTCTTTACCGCCGGCGATTCACGCGAGCCCGAACTGGCCGGAATTCGTGGCGCAGTAGTCGGCTCTTTCCTGACGCTGGTTGTCACCCTGGTTTTGTCGCTGCCCATCGGCTTCGCCACCGCGGTATATCTGGAAGAGTTTGCGCCCAGCAATCGCTGGACCGATTTGATCGAGGTCAATATCAACAACTTGGCGGCCGTGCCTTCCATCGTATTTGGCTTGCTGGGCCTGGCCGTGTTCATCAATTTTTTCGGTCTGCCGCGTTCCTCGCCACTGGTCGGTGGTCTGGTGCTGACCTTGATGACCTTGCCGGTTATCATAATTGCCGGACGTTCAGCCCTGAAGTCGGTGCCGCCTTCGATTCGGGAGGCAGCATTGGGCGTAGGCGCTTCGCACATGCAAACCGTATTTCACCATGTCTTTCCGCTCGCCATTCCCGGCATGTTGACGGGCGCGATTATCGGCATGGCCCGAGCCCTCGGGGAGAGCGCACCCTTGCTGATGATTGGCATGGTTGCATTTATCGTCGACATTCCGAGCAGTATTAACACCCCGGCTACCGTGTTGCCTGTGCAGATTTACCTGTGGGCGGATAGCCCGGAGCGCGGTTTCGTCGAGCGCACTTCCGCGGCTATCCTGGTCTTGTTGGTATTTCTGATCGTCATGAACGGGTTGGCGGTGTACTTGCGCAAACGTTACGAAAAGCGCTGGTAAACGCGTGCGTTGATCCACCGGGGTGGGGGTCATGTTTAGCCGAGTTGAAGCTGGAAGTTCGATACAGATAGAGAACCTTGGGATGAAAAATCCGGAAAATAATCGTTCCACCGCGTCGTTTGCCCGCGATTACACCAAAACCGTTGGTGACATCCTCGCTCAGAATCCCCGTATCGTTTGCCGTGACGTGGATGTGTTTTATGGCGAGAAGCACGCCATTCAGAATGTCAGCCTGGATATCGGCCGCAATGATGTGATTGCCCTAATCGGCCCTTCCGGTTGCGGCAAGTCGACCTTCATCCGTTGCCTGAACCGCATGAACGATACCATCGTCGGTTGCCGGGTGAGGGGGGAGATTCTGGTGGACGGCCAGGATATCTATGGCGAAGGCATGGATGTCGTTCCGCTGCGCGCCCAGGTTGGCATGGTTTTCCAGAAGCCCAATCCGTTCCCCAAGAGTATTTTCGAGAATGTGGCCTATGGGCCGCGCATCCATGGACTGGCGGCCGGCAAGTTGGAAATGGAGGAAATCGTCGAGACCTCCCTGCGCCGCGCCGGATTGTGGGACGAGGTCAAGGACTATCTGCACCATCCCGGCACCAGCCTTTCCGGAGGACAGCAGCAGCGCCTGTGTATCGCGCGGACGATCGCCGTCAGCCCGGAAGTGATCCTGATGGACGAGCCCTGTTCGGCGCTGGATCCGATTGCGACCGCCAAGATCGAGCAATTGATCGACGAGTTGCGCGAACATTTCACCATCGTCATCGTCACCCATTCCATGCAGCAGGCGGCGCGGGTGTCCCAGCGCACCGCTTATTTTCACCTGGGCAAGCTGATCGAGGTGGGTGAGACGGCGCAGATCTTCACGAATCCGCGGCATCAACTCACGGAAGACTACATCACCGGCCGTTTCGGCTGAGGTTCGTTAAATCCCCGGCTAAGCGAGCCGGGCGAAATCTCCATCCGCATCCGGCGTGACCGCCGGGCTTTCATAGTAAAATCCCCGCTTCCGCCGGCGTTGATCGAGGCCACGCCTATGCCTGCCGGCGCATCAATTCCGTTTAGTCGGGCCCAAGTTTTCCAGGAGAGCTCACGTTTGAACAGCTATCGCCATCGCGTCGCCTTCGCGCTATTGACCTTGATCTTGTCCGGTTGCGCCACCACACGCCAGCTTGCCATCGACCATCCGGCGACGAAGCCCTCCGCCTTGCAGCCGCTGACGGGTTCGCCGGGCGTGGATGGCGACGATTATTATGTCCAGCTCATCTCCGAGTTCGATTTCAGTGGCGATTCCAAATGGAAGGAAGGATGCCGGGATATCGGCGAAGGTTACGCCAAGGGGGCGTCGACCTCCTTGCTCATGTTTCAGGTCAAGAACGAGTCCCTCAAACTCTACCGAGAGGTGCCCGGGTTCATCTACCAGTCCGCCGGCGGACGCTGCAACTTCACCCTCGAGGCAAAGAAGGTTTATCTGACCCCCTGGATGCGTCTCGACGCCGGCAAGGATACGCAAATCGACTATAGCTTTATCACCAGCAACAGCAGCGACGTCGATTTGGGAAAATTGGCCAATGACGTCAACGCCGCCAGCAATGTGTTGGCCCTGACCGGCGTGGGCACGGGGGTCGCCTTGGTGGGCAAGATCGCCTCGGGCTGGATGCTCAACAGCACCGCAGGACAGAATCTGCAAGCCCAATCCGCCGAAGCGGGCAAACGTCACCAGGAAAGCCGTTCCTTACCGCCGGCAGTAGTCGTTTCCGGCAACGGCGGCAAAATCAACCAAACGATCTTTTCTGTCTACGAGCTCGTCGAGAACAAGCTCAATCCATTCGCCAAACCCCAGGCTCTGGGTGAGTTGAAGGTCTATGCGGACGTCAAATCATCCCTGCTGCTCAAAACCGCCAATAACGGTTTACCTGACGCGAGGGACCTTTCGCTGGACGAGCTGTGGCGTTCGAAGATTCAGGCGGGTACGGCGGACATGAACCTACAGAAATTCATCGCCGACACGGATCATCCCGAGCGCCCGAATCTTCAGCCCGACCGGAATAATTACCGGGAAATGGAGCTCAACTGCCGCAAGCTCAAGGTGGTCATGAAAGATCTGGGATTCAACAAATACGACCGTAACGCGGTACTTTATTATTTCCTGGACAAGAATCCCGAATGGAAAAACTACAACGTGACGGGGCAAAAAATCCTGGCCGGGGAAATCCGCCTCAGCCTGTTGCAACAATACCGCGCCAAAAACTTCGACGGCTGTTTGAGTCAGGGCGATTACGAAACCATGAAGGCAATGGGCCTGTCGGTCAATTCAGAACAGGATTGGGCGACCATGACTCAGCAAGTTCAGGAAAAGGAATCCTATTTCGCAGCGATCCGGGCGATCGAGCGTCAGCTGGTCGCCGTCATTAGGAATCCGAACCCCGGCGAGATGGAGCGACAGGCATTTCCCTTGATCGCGAGCAGGCAGAATGGCAACGGCACGGTGCTGTTGCAGAATCATCTGGGCAATTTCGGGCTCGAGAAAATCCTCAACGTGCCGGCCATCGCCGGCGATGGTTTGGTGATTAACGCCGCACAGCTGGCGCAGGTCTTCACCGGTCTCAAGGTCGTCGATTCGACTTGTGCCAGAGCGGCTTTCGAACAGGGTCGGCCGATTAAAAACGTGGCCATCCTCCTGTTCGCGACCAATCCCGATAGCCCTCTCGCCAAGGGGGGCGCGCTGGAATTCGAGTTTGACGGCGGCAAGATCACCCGTCTGGCCTTCCAGCATCCCACGTTCCGAGACTTCAAGCAGGATATTTTGAACCATCCGGAAATGGGTGACTGTCGGATCGATCCGGCCTGGGTTGAGCGAATCCAATAAGCCGGGCAAAAGCTCAATTTGCGATAGGTGGTCGAAAATCCCGCCCTTATGCGGTTGAAAAATCGATTGACCGGCACCGTCATCCCGATCTAGCCTGTATCCCGATGCCGAGGCCGGAGTTCTCCGTATTCCTCGACCGATTTACAAGCTGTTGGAACGATGGAAAGGAGGTGGGTCATGAACAAACTCATGTTTCAATGTCGCCGCCTGGCTTGGGCCGTGCTGTTCAGTGCGCCCGTCCTGGCCGAACCCGTGGGGTTGCCGCCCGTCCCCATACCCGCCGACAATCCGCAAAGCGTGGAGAAAATCCGCCTCGGCGAAAAACTGTTCAAGGATCAACGTTTCAGTGCCGACGGCACGGTGAGCTGCGCCACCTGTCATGATTCAGCCAAGGCCTTCACCGACAGTCCCTTGACCACCTCGCGCGGCATACGCGGTTTGACCGGCACCCGTAATGCCCCGACGGTATTGAACGCGGCCTTTCTGAAAACGCAGTTCTGGGATGGACGCTCGCCCAGCCTGGAGGATCAGGCTGTCCACCCCTTCGTTAACCCGATCGAAATGGGCTTGCCGGACCACGAGCCGATCCTGCGCATCGTGCGCACGGACCCCGTGTACCAGGATGCCTTCAAGAAGGTCTTCGACAAACAGGGTGAAGGAATTACCCTGAACGATGTCACCCGGGCCATCGCCAGCTTCGAACGCACGGTGATCGCGGGGGATTCGCCCTTCGACCGCTATTATTTCGGCGGCGACTCCAAGGCCATGAACGAAGCGGCGGTGCGCGGGTTACAGGTGTTTCTGGGTCAGGGACGCTGCGTTCCCTGTCACGTGATCGAGCAGAATCAGGCCCTGTTCACCGACAACCGCTTTCACAATATCGGCGTCGGCATCAACCGTATCCAGGACGATGTGCCGCGCCTGGCCGGCGAATTTCTCCGCGCCAAGAATGAGGGGGTGAACGTGGACGTGGTGGTGCTGGCCGATCCCAAGACCTCAGAATTGGGCCGTTTCGCCATCACCGACCAGCTCGACGAGATCGGCGCCTTCAAGACGCCTACCCTGCGCAACGTCGCCCTGACTGCGCCTTACATGCACGACGGGAGTCTCAAGACCTTGCGCGACGTAGTGGAGCATTACAACAACGGCGGTGCCCGCGATCCTAAAGAGCGCGTCAACCCGTATCTCAGCGGCGGCATCCGGCCGCTCGGTTTGAGCGAGACGCAGAAGAACGATTTGGTCGTGTTCATGGAAGCTTTGACCAGCCCGTCCCAGAACAAGCCGGCCGCGAAACCACGCAAAGGAGAAAAGCCATGAGCAGCCACATCACCCGACGCGATTTTTTGAAAAGCGCCGGTGCCCTGGCGGCGGTAAGCGCGCTGCCGGTCAGCCTGATCGAACTGGCCTTCGCCGAATCGGCGGAGAATTTCACCTTTGCTTACATCTCCGATGCTCACATCCAGCATATCCGCGGGAAAGAGTTCGTGAGGAACTGGGACAAGGGCCTGATTCGAGCGGTGGCGGAAGCCAATCTGATGACGCCCAGGCCGGACTTCATCATCTTCGGCGGCGACCTGGCCCAGCTCGGCAGCAAGGAGGAGCTGGATCACGGCGCGGAAATGATGTCGGCCCTGCGCGGCAAGGTCCACTACGTGATGGGCGAGCACGATTATTACCTGGATCTGGGCGAATACTGGGAGAAGCTGTTCGGGCCGCAGTATTACAGCTTCGACCACAAGGGTGTGCATTTCGTGGTACTGAACAGCATCCTGACTTACGACGACTGGACCTACCATCGCTGGCCCACCGCCGAGCAGCGCATGGTGGAGATGGCCGGCCTCGACAATCCCAACGGCTCGCCCTTCATGGTGGGCGAAAAGCAGCGACAGTGGCTGGCCCAGGATCTGGATAAGGTCGACAAGGGTACGCCGATCGTCGTCTTTTCCCATTCGCCCCTGCAGAAGATTTTCAGGGGCTGGAATTTCTGGACCGAAGATGCCGAAGAAGTCCAGGCGCTGTTGCGCCCGTTCAAAAAGGTCACAGTGTTGTATGGGCACGTGCATCAAATCCAGTACAACCAGATCGGCAACATCAGCTTCAATTCGGTGATGGCGACCGCCTGGCCCTGGCCATATCCGACCACTTACAGGCAGGCCGAATCCCATCTGCCCAAGCTGACCGTGCCGATCAACCGCGCCGATCCCTTCCAGGAGCGCGACGGCACCGGCTGGCAGTTCATCAACCTGGCGACCGGCAACGTGGACGCCCATTACATCCTCTACGACAACCCGGCTCGCACCGTCGCCTTCAACACCCAAAGCGGCCAGCCCGAGGATAAACAGTACCAGGCCCCAGACAACCGCCTGCCCGCGCAGAATCACTATTGAGCGACTAGGAGCAAATCATGACTGGCAAGATCATCCTGACGGCGGCCGGCGCCGTGTTACTGATCGGTTCGGCCTTGCCGACCCTGGCGGATACGTTCACCGAAGAGGACGAGAAACGCTGGGGGGAAGAGTTCACCGCAGTCGCCCGGGAGGGCCGCAGGCTATGGACCAGCCCGGAGCTCGGTACCAACGGTCTGGCCTGTGCCCAGTGTCATCCCAATGCCGCCAATACGCACCCGGAAACCTATCCGAAGTTTCAGAAGCAGTTGGGCAAGGTGGCGCCGATCTGGGAAATGATCAACTGGTGCATCCGCAATCCGCTGCAGGGTAAGGCCCTGGATCCCGCCGACCCCAAGATGACAGCGATACAGGCCTATATCGCCCAAGAGCGGCGAGGCGTTCCCCTCGCGCCAGGCAAGCACTGACGGGAACGGCGGCGGACGCTGCGAGGCGGCGCGTATGAGGCGACATTCCCCAGATGCAGTTTTGTTCGCCGTTCTTCAACTTACTTTTACCCATGCGCATGGCAATGTGGTGGCATAATGGTGGCGTATGACCATTGGAGTCCATCATGCCTGGCATCACTTTGAAGAACATCCCCGAGCCCTTATATAACCGACTGGTGGAAATGGCTCGCAGTCACCATCGCAGCCTCACCAAGAAAATCGTGGTGGCCCTCGAACGTTACGTCCAGCGTCCTACTCAGGACAAGACGGAATTGCTCGCGCGCATTCGGGCCGTGCGCGACCGCTACCCGCCCACCGTCAGCGCCGTCGATATAGAGGGCTGGAAGGAGTCCGGTCGGCCATGATCGTGGTCGATACCAATCTTCTCGCCTATTTGCTGCTACCCACCCCGCACGCCGCCCACGCTGAAGCAGTCCTGTTCAAGGACTCGGATTGGATCGCGCCTACGCTCATCTGTTCCGAGTTTCGCAACGTGAATCGGCGGTTTCGTCCAAAGAGTTTCTTATGAGGCATACTGCGTGATAATCCACGCAAAAAAGCACCCATTGCCAATGGCTACTCTAGCCAGACTTCCACAACTCGAAGCAAGAATGCTTCTAAGCGCTTGATTTACTGTGAACGGAGTACAACAGTCGGCACTAATGAAATGGACTCCACCCACCCACAACGGCATCACAATGCGCCAGGCCTGGCGAATGGGTCGGCCGGCAACCTGAGCGGGGGAGTCCGAGATGAAGCCTACAGCCAGCGTGATCGGTCTCCGAGGGTAAGACTGCCAATGTGTCGGGTGGCTGCAACGGTGAACTAGTTGGAGCTTCAGGCGGCGGGGAGAAAGTGCGAAGTCTACTACAGAGCTGAATTAACATCGCAAATGCTTCCTCGGCGCGGGAAGTAGCCTTCGCTAAGAACCTAGGCCTTTTCCCAGACTTCGCTGGGAAAAGGAGGTTCGCTTGTGGCGAACAGTGTTGGCCCATGTAGGTGGTCGGTGTAGG
>DATIXD010000068.1:0-7414 GCA_035518875.1 Methylococcaceae bacterium
TCGAGCGGGTAGACACCGAGGCCCTGTCATCCGGCAAGACGTTCCAGGACTGTCCCGAATGCCCTGAGATGGTGGTGATTCCAACGGGGAAATTCCTGATGGGATCGCCGCCCGACGAACTAGGCCGGAGCGACGACGAAGGGCCGCAGCATGAAGTCGCGATCATTAACGTCTTTGCCTTGGGGCGGTACGAGGTGACGCGAGAGGAATATGCCCGATTCGTGTCGTCGACGCATCATGCAGTCGATACCTGCACGGATCGCAAGCGCGCCGACTTTCGCGATCCGGGCTTCCAGCAAACCGGTCAGCATCCGGTAGTGTGCGTCAGCCTGGACGATGCCCAGGCCTATGCCCGCTGGCTCAGCACAAAGACCGGCAAGCGTTACCGGTTGCCCACCGAGGCGGAATGGGAATACGCTGCGCGAGCGGGGACCGAGACTGCGCGCTACTGGGGTGATGAAGAATCCGCTGCTTGCCTCTATGCCAATGTAGCCGATCAGGCCCAAAAGCGAGCGGGCTGGAAGGGTCAGTTCTTTTCCTGTTTCGACGGTTATAAGTACACCGCCCCGGTGGGAACTTTCCGGCCCAACCGTTTCGGGCTTTACGACATGCTCGGAAATGTTTGGGAATGGACCTGTTCGGACTACGCGGAGCGTTACGATGGCACCGAATCATCCTGCGGGTCGGGGCCGCGCCGGGTGAATCGGGGCGGTTCCTGGACCTTCCTACCGGACTACGTACGTTCGGCGACTCGGAACAAGGACTTCACCACTTCAAGATACAGCAACCTGGGATTTCGTCTCGCCCGGGATATTTAGCTATGCAGTTGGCGGCGAGGGTACTTTCAAGTTGTCGAAAGGGTAAGCAAGGGCGCTTATCGACGGACGATATTCGGCGTCAATTGGCGGAATAAGTGCCTTCAGGCAACACTATGGGCGCACGTTGCCTCCTTCCAAGTTTCAAACGCCTGACCCGAGCAACGCGATAGTCGGCAGCCGTCGTGTGACGATGGCGAATTCGAAACAGGTTGCGGAGGTGCGCGTGAGCCGACAAAAACCTTTGCGCTTGCTTCGGTGACTGGCCTTGTTGCACGAATCAGTCAGGAGGCGCAGTTATCGCCCTCCCGCTGGCTTTACCCGGCTCTACTAGTAGAAACCGGCATACCCAACTGAGTGATGCGGTTGAGTGCCGCACAACCGAGTTTGGCTTCGGTCTGTTGATTGGACGGATTGCGGGCGTGAAGACACCGGCCGATGATCGTCTTGTAGCGATAGAACCCGTTTTCAACCAGGCTGCGACGGTTGTATCCGCTCGCACGTTGCCACTCCATACGGCCTCGGTCGGCGATCACCTGGAGATGACGATCCCTGGGTGTCGGCTGGGTTGCGGCATGCTCGCTGAGCACGGCGGTTGAACGGGGCGGAATGATCACATCGACAACATCCGGCTGATGATTGGCCATCGCCTTAATAAAGGCTATCGCCATCGTAGGCACCGTCCGCCGTGAACGAAGCGATTTTGCCTTCGGTTTGTGCGAGCGAATCAGGAACCACGGTCAGATCGCCGACCTCATTGGTAGTCAATTCGATAGCCATCTGGCGGGTTTCAGCATCCAGGGCAATATGCAGCTTACGCCAGCGGCGCCGCGATTTTGCGCCATGCTTTTGTTGCAGCCATTCCCCTTCGCCATAGATCTTCAGGCCTGAACTGTCGACCAGGATGTGCAGCGGCGGGTTGGCCGCGCGCTTTACTTGGAGTGATACCTTCAGGCGTTGACCCCGGCGACTCAGGGTCGAATGATTCGGGATGGGAAGCTCATCCAGCTTGAGAATCTCCGTCAACGACCGCAGCAAGCCCGTTGTTTGCCGTCAGGGTTGTTTGAACACCAGCCGGAGCGTCAGCGAGGTCTCGATGGCCAAGTCGGAATAAACCGGTTGACCGCCACGGTTGCCGGTCTTTACCGCCAGCCATCCGGCTTGCGCTTCTTCAGTGAACCAGATCGTCAGACTGCCACGCTGTTGCAGGGCGGCGTTATTGTCGGACCAATTCCTGACCCGGTATTTGGGCTTCGAGAATTTATGACGGCGAGCATGGTCGTGCTTGTATGGCATGGGCTTTCAGCATCTGCTGGGACCGCCATCATACATTAGCCCCACTGAAGACAGGCCCGCGTGATTCGTGCAACAAAGCTCCGCTGGATTTTTTGCTCGCCGAGGCGGTCGGACGTGCGGTCGAGGGTGTCGAGGCGCGACTGGCGGAAGTCCAGCAACAACTCCTCGATATGGAGCCTCAGCTGTCTGTTGCACAACAGGCGGTGGCCGATGCGCGGCGGGAATTCTTGGCGATCGACGGCACTGCCAAGGCCGCCGAGTTACGCGAGGAGGCCGAATCCCTGCTGGCGCGGATGCGGCACGATGTCGAAAGTTATGCGCGTCTTCGACTGGCCGGTCTTTGTTGGAATGCGGCATTCGGAGTTATCAGAAACAGGCACAAGGCCCATTACTCACTCGGGCCAGCCATTATTTCGGGCTGATGACCGGAGGCCGGTACCCAAGACTGCGTGTTGATTTCGAAGAGGATGCGCAAGTCATCATGGCCGAAAGCATAGGCGGCTCAGATCTACACGTTTCGGACATGCGTGAGGGCACAGCCGATCAGCTCTTCCTCGCTCTTCGATTAGGCGCCGTCGAGATGCATCGCGCCAACGGCCATCCGATTCCGATTATTCTGGACGACGTTTTGCTGGCACTCGACGACGAACGAGCCGGCTTTGCGATCCGCGCGCTGGCGGACCTGGCTGAACGCACTCAGCTGTTGGTATTTACGCATCACCGCCATATTGTCGAAATCGCCGGTTCCTCCCTACCGTCGCGTTCATTCGGAGTTAACGAACTCCAATAATCTTTAGTTTTCCGCATCGGAGAGGCGACCTCGAGGATAGGAGTTCGCTGGCGGTAAGCGGTGGTCGAACCAAGCGTCCATTGCTCTGTCATGTCTAAACGAGGTAAAAAAAACTGACGAACAGCCGTGCCTTCGTGGTGGTCATCGTCACAGACACCCATAAATCAGTCTCGAATCCGCTCGGGATAGCGTTCATGCTGTCATCCTCACCTTGACGACATTCCGACCCGAGCGCATCATTCGGCCGGAATGGGCGATCAACCCGCCGGACCTCCTACCCTTGGGACTATCATGGACTCGTTACCTATCATCCGGTGGATCTTTTTTAGTGTCGTTGCCTTAAGAAAAGGGCGATCATTCGTTGGATTCTTTTCGTCGCTTCTTCTTAGTCCGATCCTTGGCATCGTTGCAACTCTTATAGTTGTGCCGAACGGCGCTGAGGTTGATGGAAACTGGTTTACGCGGGGAAGAATTAAGAAGTGGGGGGTGGTCGCGATCGCTCTGGTCGCAGCAGCGGGGTGCAGCCGCCAGGAACTCCGGGGCTCCACGCCCGGGCGACCTTCCACGGTCGTCGAAGCGTTACCGGCTGGGGTGGCTACCGGTGACGCCCAAGCTCCGGGGCAATCCGGCGGCATCTGGAAGGTGAGTGGCTCTGACGTGACGGGTTCCTACACCGGCCGGGTCGAGCTGAGAGCGGTTGGCCAGGCCTTTCGGTTCACCCGCGTCATCGATTATACGAACGTCAAAGTGGAGGGTGGCCGCTCGTTCTCGTGGGTCTGGGAGGGGACGGCGCGGACGGGGGCGGCCGGCGACTTCAACATCTCGGTGAAGCTTCAGCGGGCGGATTTCGTCAAGAGCCGTGGGTCGTTCGTCCGAGCGGCAGCCGATAGCCAGCCCCTTGAGGTGGTCGGCCATTTCGTTGTCTCGGGCACGACCTTGGTGGGGAGCTTCACCGCACCGGGGATTCAGGCCCAGGAGACTTGGTTCGATGTCATTCCCCTCTTACAGAAACCCATCTTCGCGAAGGATATCGTCGAGCTGCCCCTGGATGCACCGCTCGATGATCCCATTAAGGCGGGGCTCTTCCAGCAATTCGCAAGCTACCACGCGTTGCCAGAGATACGGCCGTACACGAACAATCCCGCCTTCAAGAAGGCGGTGCATAGCATCATTGTGGACAAAACAGACTTCGACTTCTACCAAGCGAATCCGAATGCCCTGCGGGTCGTCGATAAGGTGCTCGACCCCATCAGCCGGCAGGAGACGCTCGCCCGGGCGAACGCCTACCGCTGGACTCTGGCCCGCAAGGCCGCTTTCTACGACGACGATGTCGCGATCTACTTTATCGACCCCACCACCGGGATGCTTGGCCTGGAGCGCGTCGGCACCCAGCTCGTCCCCAGCCACGACTCGGCGCTGTGGACTGGAACCTATGTTGCGAGCCAGGCCTATCGCCACAAGCTCAAGGGATCTACCGATGCGCTGAACAACGTCATCAAGAGCGTCCAAGGACTGCTCACACTCGTCGAAATCACAGGAAACCCCAAAACCTTCGCGCGCACGCTGCGCCCGGCGACGGGCAACCCGACCGGCACCTGGCACGCGGGCACCGGGGCGTTCGCAAACCTCGAGTGGGAGGAAGGGGGTAACAATGACATGTTCAAGGGGGTGATCTACGGCATCCTCTCGGCCTATAACGTGCTCTGCGATCGAGTGAGCGGCCACCAGAATCTCTGTGACCGAATTCGCAAGGACGCGCGCCACATCGCCAACGACCTCGACATCGCGCGGCCTTCTGGCCAGAACCGACTCGCCGCCCAATGGCTGGCGGCCTACGTCACCGGCAAGATCGGCTTCTTCATCAGGGCCACCGCAGAGTGGGCAATTCAGGCGCCGGTGCTCGCCCAAGGAAACGTGACGACGGTGTATTCGAACGGTATCGCAGACTGGAGCGGCACTCACCTGAGTTTCGTCGAATACGTCGTCTTCAACACGTTGGGCCAGAGGTACCCGCTCCCCGGCGTGCGGGCTAAATCCGCCGTTGCGAGCGGCGTCGACGCCATCTACGCACACTTCACCAAGGTCCGCATGGGACTGTGGAGTGTAGCGTTCGCCTCGCTTGGGGCCGCTCCGCGCCCTGCCGCGGCCGACGATGCCCGCTGGCGACTACGTGAGTTCCCGACTCCCAAGCCTCAGTTCGATGTAGACCATCGCATCAATCCTGCATTCGTGATGTCGCCATACCCGTCACAGCCGTGGAAGAATGACTGGACCCGCAACGACCGGACTCAGTCGCTGCGCGGCTACCCGCTCTTCGAGGGGATGGCCTGCAGGGTCTACGCGTGGTCGGCTAACACGTTCGAGTATAGGGTCAACTCCACCGGAACGAGCTTCCCCGGGGCCGACTATCTCCACGCCTATTGGCTCGGGCGCCAGCTCGGGGTCTTCGCGGCGAACGAGTAACCCAAGAAATCGAACGCCGCCTTTGGATGGCTCGGCCCCGGCATCGCTAACCGCCTGTCCCCACCGGGCGGCCAGGACCTCACATCCTTACAACTCCTCGCCTTGGCCGTAGCTACCGCTTGCTGCGAAAGATAGAGTGAGAAGCCAAGTCCTTATAGACAGGGGTTTTTGTCGTTTTCAGAGGTGCGGGTAAACACGTGGTTCATGAGCCCTTACCTGCTTTACCGGGGTACGAACAGATACACGCGCCGCATCAAACGTCCGAAATTCAGGGCATCGAACCACATGGCATCGAATCGCTCGGCGTTGAAGACGGTCCGTCCGTCGGGACAGCCATCGACCCGGTCATAAGGGTCGGCCAGGATCAGATCGTCATCGTCGGTTTTGGACGTACCCTTATCATCGTAGCCGATCACCGCGACCCAATGCCCGCCCCAGTCCGTCCATAAGACGAGCGTGGGCCGACCTTGCTGGAGATTTCTTTTCAACAAGTCGAGACTGCCCTGCTCGCCCCATGCGACCTTCAGACCCTGGGCCTGCAACCAGCTGACCATGGCTTTCGGCGCAGTGCCGGATTTTGGATCGGTGCGCATGGCCCGTGCGCCCTCAAGTTCGCTAGCCTTGATTCCGTAGAATTGGAGAAAAGCGCTTGCAGCAGCAGCGCCGCAGGTGTAATCAAGGGACTGTTGCACATCCGGGTAGCCGCTGATCATGACTCTGGGTGCACCCTGCCCCACCAGCGCACACGCCGAAATTGCCATCATGCAGATGACTAACGCTAAAGTCTGCGTCCATTTGATTCCTCTCCCGCTCTGCTTGAATTGGGCATGCATGGGGCCAGTCATCGAGTTCTCTCGTCCACTCTCTAGGATTGGGCGTAGCCTTCTCTGCCAGACCCGATTTGGGTCGACAATACCTGGAATCGCTGAACCGGAATTGGAGGCACGTCGATGTTCAATCATTTCACCTTCCCAGCATCGAAAACGGTTCTGGTGATTCTTGATATGCAGCGTTACTTCACGGAGCCAACTCATGCCTTCGCTCGACTCGCCGCATCACTCGTCGAAGGCGGCACAGATCAGTACTTCAACCGCCTCGATCAGATCGTGATTCCCAATATCCAGTCGTTGTTGTCGGCGTTTCGCCAGAACGCCTGGCCGGTTCTCTATACCCAGTTCGGTTCCTACCTACCCGATGGCGCCGACATGCCATCCTGGGCGCGCCGCCTCAATGACCACAGCCGCGCGACATTTGGCGACCCCATGTTCCCGTCGTTCGAGGAGGCCAGCGCTGAGATCGATGATCGCGTCAAACCGCGACAGGGCGAACCCATACTCCGCAAGACGACTTCAGGCGCCTTCGCGTCATCCTCGCTGGAGCAGAACCTCCGGGCGCGCGGGATCACCCATGTGGTCGTAACCGGTGTGGTGACGGCATTCTGCGTCTCCCAGACGGCGCGCGAGTTGGCCGACCGGGACTTCGACGTGGCCATCGTCGGCGATGCCTGCGCCTCATTCACGGAAGCAGGCCACGCCATGGCCCTGGCGACTTTTGCCGGGACATACGGCTGGGTGCTTTCGACCGAACAGATCATCGAGGCTTTCATGGCGAGAAAAGTCACCTGATGAGACCACCGGTTCGGCGCGCCCGAGGACCGAACCTGGAAATGGGCTGCAGATTCTTCCAAGGCGATGAGGCGGCTGGCATGCCCGGTTAAACATTGCTGACAACCGTCTGCTCATCGATCACGGTGCTCGAAAACACCTCGCCGGTCTTCATGTCGAAATCGGCCGCAGGGACAGGAGACGAGTAGATCCATGGTTTGCAACATATACCTTTCGTACCGATTAAGGATGAAATTGAAGCATGAGTGACAAAAATACAGAGATCTATGTGAGCGTGGACATTGAAGCGGACGGCCCAATTCCAGGCCCCCATTCCATGTTGAGCCTCGGTGCTGTCGCTTATACGGCGGATGGGTGCTGCCTTGGAGAGTATACGGCCAACCTGGAAACCCTACCGGAAGCCGAGCCGCATCCGAGCATGGCGG
>DATIXD010000069.1:0-26028 GCA_035518875.1 Methylococcaceae bacterium
GCCGCGCAAGCGGCCGGGCGAGTGGGGTAGGGGTGTTGTCTTGCCGAAAAGAGGCCGTTATCTGATGAATTGGTACCGCATTACACTATCGCGCCAGGAGTTCGAATCCGGAGAATTGGCCGTGCTTCAGGGCGCATTCCAGGAGGCCTACGTCGCCTGCAATGCGCCCAAGGGCATGGCGCTGTTCGGGATTTGGAGCGATGACCGCAGCCTCTATTTCGTCTATGTCACCCCGAATGCGGCGCCGCATGTTCGCCCCCTGTTGGACGCCTACTCGGCCGAACCGCACGATCCGCCGGAGCGAGCCCGCCTATCTCTGATCTTCGGGGACGAATCGGGACGAACGTTGCGATCGAGCGGATTCGAGGCATGAGCCGCGAGCGCATGCGGTTCTCAAGCGACTGGGGAGCTAATTCCATTTATCAATCAAATCAACATGAATGTAGGGTGGGTTAGCGACAAATCGGCAGGAAAGCCGATTTGCACAGCTTCGCTGCCCGCTAGGGCGAGTGGCACGGATGCCACCAGTGAACCGTAGCCCACCGAACCCAGGCCATTTGGTGGGTTACGGCATCCATGCCTAACCCACCCTACAATGATGGAACCCTGACGGCCACCCTTGCCCCGATACCGTAAACGACTGAAAGAACAAGAACAATGACGGAAAAACCAATACGTTGCGAGCTGGTGACGTGGGGCCAAGTCTACCGCCTAGCCAGACGCCTGGCCGGCATGATCCGAAACGCCGGCTTCCAGCCGGACGTGATCGTCGCCGTTGCGAGAGGCGGCTACGTCCCCGCGCGACTGCTTTGCGACTTTCTCGGTGTCTACAATCTGGCCAGCATCCGCATCGCCCACTACGAAGCGGGTGCGCACATGAGCCCCCAGGCGCGGCTATCTTCCCCGCTTTCTCTCGACGTGCACGGCCTCAAGGTGCTTTTGGTCGACGATGTCAACGACACCGGCGACACACTGACATTGGCTATCGAACACATCCGAAGCTTCACCCCGGCGCAGCTGAAAGTGGCCGTTCTCCAGCATAAACAGGTTTCCCCGGTCAACCCCGATTTCTACGCGCAAAAGATTCTCGCCTGGCGTTGGCTGATTTATCCCTGGGCGGTAATCGAGGATATCGGCGGCTTTTTGGCTGACATGAGTCCTCCCCCGGCCTCTCCGGAGGAGGCTTTGGAAAGGCTCAACACGGAGTACGGCATAAAAGTGTCACGGCGAACCATCGAAGACGTTTGGGCGGGGTTCCGGTAATCGCAGAATTTTTGAGATCGTGTTTTTTTAACGCAGTGAAGTAAGCCCTCAGCTTTGCCGGGGGTATTTAATTCATGTTGGGCCATTAATGACCAAAATCGACATAGTCGAACTATTGTGGGATTGCTTCATAGGCAACATGAACAATCATCCTCTTCATATGGGAGCCTTACAAAAATACCATATGCCGCTCGGGGATGACGACGGACGCCTGTGGCACTTTACTCGCTTTTCGGTGTTAAAGCAGATGCTGGCGGGCCGGCAGATCTGGCTATCTGACTTGGCCCTCTGCAATGACACAGACGAGATTTGCTACGGGCTTCGTCGAGTCACCGAACTTGTGACAAATATCCATGAAGGTTGGGACCCGGCCCACGTGCGCATAGTGCAACAACTCGCCAAACGAGCCGCAAAACGCTTCAGGCAAGACCGTCATGTTTACGCATTTTCTCTTTCCGAGGAACGCGACACACGGCAACACTGGGAAGCGTATGAGGGCGGCCTACATACCCCGAACACTAATGATCCCCACGTCGCCATTGGCTTCGATGCAAAAGCGCTTGCATGGCCACTTGAAGTGTCATCTTCACATCCGCCAATTTACCTTTTTAGCGTAGCCATGGTCGAAGAGCAGGTGGATCGTCTTGCGGATTATTGGACGGTCAGCGCCTTGAAAACCCTCATATGGCTGGAGCGAGAGAAGGGCGACACAACACGCATGCCCCCATCGACAAAATGGGCTCACGACGCGCTTGCGCGCATGTTGGGGTTCACGTGCGCACTGATGAAGCACCCGGGCTGGAGGAGTGAGTATGAGTGCCGACTGCTTTTCATCAACTTTAAAACTTTCGATGAGAAAGATGAAAGCGCACTTCCCCGTCCTGATGGCTTAGGACACTACGTACCGCTGATGTGGACAGCCGATCGGGTACCGATTCAAGCGATTGTGGTGCACCCGCTCGGCCAAGCTTGCTCCATCGAACGTCAGCTGCGAAGGCATCACGCGGGAAAGAACATTGAGGTTATTTCTTCGCAGTTAAAGCCGCGTCAGCGAGGTTGAGCTTTATTTCAAATCACCCCGGCAGGGTCAACCCTTGTAAAGGCAGAACGTGATAGCGGTTCCGTCGCATGATCGTTACAGGGTGAAATCTCGGCCTAAAGATTGCGCTCCAACCGACCTCTTTCCGCTTCGCTCCGAGCGTCGGCTGATTTTAACGTTATGCGGCAGAAATTCAGGAGGGTACCGTGAATGAACTAGAGAAGATCATCTGGATAGCTGCATTCACAATTCTCGGCGGCATGCTGGTTTATGTGATCGGTCAGCTTCTCTCGAAGTTCCTGATTGATCCCACACACGAGCTGAAAAAAGCAATCGGTGAAGTAAGGTTCAATCTTGCGTTTCACGCGCCAGTAATTCACACGCCTATCGCACGCGCACCTGAACGCTCAGACAAGGCTTATGAAGCGCTGCTCAAGAGCTCTTGCGAGCTTTTGGCAAAACTCGACGCGATTCCATTCTATGGGTTAATGGCTCGCATTTCGCTTGGCTTTTTCCCTTCAAAGAACTGCATTCGAGAGGCGGCAAGGCAGCTGCGAGGTTTATCGACATATGTGCACGAGGCAGGCGATAAAGCGGTGTCGCATGTGGAAACAATTGGGAAAATCGTTGCAAAAATCGAGAAGTGTCTCAACCTGCAGGCACTTGAGTAGTCATTTGCCGCATGACGCGGCGATCAACGGGATCTCGCTGATGCTTGACCGCCTAGGTCTGTGTTATGCAGCCTTTTCATTTTCATCCCGTTTTGCCGCGCTGAGCACCGGAGCTTTCGATGGGAACAGTCCGAAGGAGCGCTTCATGGATGAAGCGCGGCGATCAAGGGGCAGGAAGCCCCTTTGATCGCCCCCCGTCGAAAGCGAGGAGCGCAGGGGCTCTCGCGGCAACCGGGCGGCCTTTCTTTTGGTTACTTTTCTTTGGCCGCGCAAAGAAAAGTAACTCGCCTTCGGGTGCGAGAACCCGATTCAAACAACCGTCGCGATAGCGACTCCTTTTGATCGCCCCCCATCCCATCCTTCCCCCGAAAGGGGAAGGGGGACTTTTTCATGACTTCCGAATTTCTAATATTGACCAACGCCGGCATCAGCCGCCGGTCTCGATGGGCGCCAGGGTGAGCGCGCTTTCCACCCCCTCGGCGACGGCCTTTTCTGCCGGGGCCGGGTTCAGCACCGCTATCCGGGCCGACTCGATGCCGAAACCGGAAAGCGCGCTCACGATCGCCTTGGCGCGGTTTTGGGCGAGCGAGACGAGTTCCGCCTCGGCGAGCGGCTCCAACTCCACCAGCCGCTCGAACATCGCCTGATAAAACGCCGTGTCGGGACTCGCCCGGCCCACCAGCGCTAGGGCCGGGTTCACCCGCTGCGCTTTCGCGCCGGTTGACTTCTCGTGCGCGGTTTCGAATTCGGCGACCGCTTTCGAGCCGGCGTGCGCCTCCAGCAACGCTTCGAGCGCACGTTGGGTGCGGGCGTTGTCATAGGCCACAGGGCCCGGGTCCTCTCCAGGCGCCAGTTCCACGCCGAGAGCCTTGGCCAGTGCCTGGCGTACCCGCTTGGAGCGCATCGCCCCACCGTCGAACTTGCCGTCGAATTTCCCCTGTACCTGAAGCTTGAGTTGTGATCGCTGCTTCAGCCCCTCCGCCAACTTGGCCAGCTTTCCTTGCTCCGGCGGCAGCAGCTGGTCGCTGCCGGGTTCGAAGACCACCGCACTCAGCGTCTCGGTATCGCCGCCGAAAACCTTGCCCAAAGCGCGAAACGGCGCGGTCACGGTGTTTTTGATGACATTCACGATCGCCTGCCAGATCACTTCACCGTAGCGGAACCGGGGGTTATTCAAATCGCCTTGTACCGGTACGGCGACGTCGATTTTCCCCTGAGCATCGGTGAGCAGCGCAATGGCGAGGTCGAGCGGTTGGTTGATCGCCTTCGGCGACTCAACCCGGTCACCGAGAGTGAACTTCTCCAATACCACCTTGTTTTCACCGGCGAGCTGGCTGTTATCGATCTTGTATTGGAGTTCCAGGTTGAGGCTGCCCGAGGCGATCTTACGTCCGGCGAAGGTTGCACTATAGGGTGTGAGCGGTTTCATCGGGACGTTGCGGAATACCACAGTGATATCGGTGAACTGCTTGGGCTGCAATGGCTGCAAAGAGCCGTACACCCTGGCGAGCCCATAGTCTTCCACGCGGCCCTCCAACTGCACCTTCGCTCGACTCGATGGTACGGACGAGATGCCGTTGACGCTGCCGTTGAATTCCCGGATGCGCGTCGCGAAGGGGATGACCAGGCTCAGGTCGGCGAAATCCACTTCGCCCTTCTCGATGCGGACCCGTTCGATGTTCACCGGAAAAGCCGCGCCGCTCGTCTTGCCGGCCGGCGTCTTGCCCGGTTTGACCGGGGCGCCGGGGTCGTTCGGGGGCACGCTCTTTTCCTGCTTCAGCACCTTGCCCAGGTTCACGCTGCGATCCTCGAACACCACGATCTTGGCTCCCGGCTCGCGGACCCGCACCTCCGCGATGTTCAGCCGGTCGGGCGCGAGGCCGAACTTGAAACCACCGGCGTCAAGCGATCGCCAGGCGAGAAATCGTTCGCCGCTCCCGGCTTCTTTCAACATAAGGTTTCCAATGCCGAAGGTGCCGTCGTAGCCCACGCTGGGTCCCGATTCGCCCTGCTCGTAGGTCCATTTGCCTGCGGTTGACACATGGCCGGATGCCAACTTCAGCGTCGTGAAGCGCGCCACATAAGCTTCGATCGGCATGAGGCTCAGCTCGACCACTTTCAGCGCGCCGTCGATTTTCTGAGCATTTGCGCCGATGCGTCCTTCCGCATCGATGGAACCGCCCTGTTTGACTGCCAGCGCGGCTTGGAAGCCCATGGGGGTCTTGCCGTCCGTATGTATGTCGGAGAGTGCGAGATGCTTGACGATCACATCGAGCATGGTCGCCGGCTCGATGCCTTGATCCGCCACGGCAAGAGTGAATTGATCCAGCGCCAGAAGATCCAAGCCCAACAACCACGGGTTACCCTCGGCCTGCGCCTCCGCCTGGACCTTTGCCACCTCCCGCTTGAGCGTTTCGCGGTGCTGGGGGCTGATAAAATCCAACAGACCAATGCGTCCGTCCTTTTCTCGGGTCACCCGCGCACCGCCCCCCGCGAGCAGGATACGTCCCAGGCGCACGTCCCGCGCGCCCAGATCGACGCCCAGGCCGGAGATGGCCAGGCGCTCGAGTTCCAGCAGCGGCGCTCGGCCGGCGACTTCGGAAGCCGCTACATTCGTCAAGTTCAGCGTACCGTCCCGCACGGCGCCCCCGAGGCCTTCTGCCCGGGTCTCCAGCGTGGCTCCGAACCCCACGTCGATCGCACCCACATCCAGGCCGAGCGGCTTGGCGCGACTTACATCTTGGTAGCGTAGCCCAACCCGGTCGATGCGGACCGAAGGCAGGGAAACTTTCCACCGCTGCGCAGGTTCTGCGGCCGCTGGTTCCGGCGCCGACGCCGGCGCGGGGCTGGCGCGGGTCAATTTCTGCCAGTTGAGCGCCCCGCTTTCATCGACATCGACGCGCACCTGACCCGGCCCGATCTCGACTGTCCCGACGGAAAGTTCCCTGGCATTGAAGTCGAACCGCCCTGCATCAAGACGCAGGGCATCGAGCGCCAGAATCGGCTCGGCCGCATCTGCAGGCTTGAGTGAAAGCTTTCCCACCGTGACGCCGATGTCCTCGAGGGCAATCCGGGGTGGGCCGTCACCGAGCGCGAAGCGGTAGTTCGCTTTCAGATCGACCGTGCCCTGGGGCTCCGCCAGATTGACCCGATCCCGCAGGAAGCGCCACACCCTCGCCGAATCGAGTCCGGTGAGTTCAAACCGCCCGGCGGCATTCAACGGCCGCAGCGAGAGCTGGCCGTTCCAGGCGAGTTTGCCGCCGCCGCCCAGTTCCGCTCGGAGCGTATAGGGCCCTTGCCGCTCCGGCAAGGTGGAAAGCTCGCGCAACTCGAGGTCGAGCGGTTCCAGCGTCGCGCTGGCGGGGGTCGAATGGGATAGGTCGCTGAAGGTGAAATGGCCCCCGCTTAAAACGATGTGGCGGAACAGGACCGGCGGAGGAGGAGAGGCCGGCGCCGCCGGTTCCTCGGACTTCGGGAACGAGTCGGCCAGGGCCGCCAAGTTCATGCGCCGGTCGGCGCCGATTTCCAGCAGCACCGAGGGCTGCTCCAAGAGGATATGGTCGAAGGTCCACGTCCGCCGGAACAGGCTGTCGATCTCGAAATCGATCAACAGGCGCTTGAAGCCCGCGATCGGACGGCCGTCCGCTTCCTTTAAAGCGAGGTCATTGGCCTCGAAGGTGAGCTGGAATGGGTTGAACCGGACCTTGCCGATCGAGGCCTGCCGGTGAAGTTGCTCTGCGGCATAGGCCGGGAGGTAGCGGCTCACGAGATAGGGGACGAGAACGAAGCCCGTCAGTGCATAGCCGACAACCAGCAGCGCCACGATGATGAAAGCTTTGCTTTTGACGATCGCAATGAGCCGGGCAGTCACGGGTTACCTCTCGATGTTCAAGTCTTTGGCAAGAGGATGTTTCAGCGGGCAGTGGGCCTTTTTTGAAAGCCCCGCTTGCATCCCGTCAGCGCCCGCCGGAACGCTACCCGGCGTTGGGATGGTTTTCTGAGGTTTTAGCGCTCGACTCGGTGTCCGCGCGCCTTCCCTGCCTTATCGGGCGCCGATTATGCTGTCCCTGGGCCGTTTCGTTCAAGCCTGATCGGCGGTTCCCGAGGGTTTAGCCGGAAAAACGCATGCTCCAGCACATCCAGGCTAAGGCTTTTCCTCCAGAACCCTTGCCTGGCTATTGAAGGCGATCCCGTTATTGTAGGTGCTGTTCACCATCACCGCCTCAACGATAGGCGGCGCGACGGGAACCTTGCTCGCCCATTCAACCAGGAAACTTGCACTGATGCCTCCACTGCGATCCGACTCCTTGACGATGTGTTCCGCCGAGGACATCGGTTTAAGGAGCATGGGCTGTTTGAGATAGGAACGGACCAACACGCCGGTGGAACTGAAATAATCGACCCGTTCGATGCTGATCGGGTTCTTGCCGTCGGTATTGCGGATGCTGAGGGTGGCGGTCAGATTGATGTTGAAGCCTTTGTCTCCATAGGGCACTTCCGAATAGACGGGTACGTAAAGCACTTGGCCGTGCGAGCGTAGCTCCTCAGCCTGAACGGACAGGCTCGCTGCCAGCAGGGCAAGCCAGAGGCGAACTGGGGTCAATCGAACGGGCTGTAAAGTTGTCATCGCGGTTTTCCTCAGGACAGTATCGAATGCTTGATCGCTTGACTCAATGGGGCGCCAAGTCCTTGCAGGTCGCCGCAAAGCCGGAGGCGGTTAGTGTCGTGGTTGTTCTATCCGTTTCGGTGACTTAAGTAATTTCCCGACAGACGATTGGAATATGATGAAATAAAAAGTATCTTGAAAGTAAAGCCATGTATTTTTCACCCTCACCTTACCCTCCCAAAAGGGCGAAGGTTGCTCGTGTGGCCGTACTTTCGAGACAAGCAGTAAGCGCAAACGCGGTGATGCCGGGTGATTGGAGAGCAAGATAAACCTTCATTGATTAACAGTCGACGATTAGCAGTCGCCCCCATGCTGGAATGGTCGGATCGGCATTTTCGTTATTTCCTGCGACTAATTTCGCGGCATGTTCTGCTCTACACGGAAATGGTGACTACGGCCGCGATTCTCCGTGGGGATCGGGCTCGATTACTGAAATTCCACCCCCTCGAAAATCCCTTGGCGATTCAACTCGGCGGCAGCGATCCCGCAGCGCTCGCCGAATGCGCCACCATCGCGGAGGATCTGGGCTTCGCCGAGGTGAATTTGAATGTCGGCTGCCCCAGCGACCGGGTGCAGAACGGGCGTTTCGGCGCCTGTCTGATGGCGGAACCCGAACTGGTCGCAGAATGCATGGCGGCGATGAAGGCGGCCACGGCGCTGCCGGTCACGGTCAAGACCCGGATAGGGATCGACGACCGCGATTCCTATGAAGAGTTGGCGCATTTCGTTGGGACCGTCGCCGACTCGGGCTGTCGAACCTTCATCATTCACGCCCGCAAAGCCTGGCTGAAAGGCTTGTCGCCCAAGGAGAACCGGGAAATCCCGCCGCTGCGTTACGACGTGGCGCGGCGGCTCAAGCAGGACTTTCCGGTCCTGGATATCGTCCTGAACGGTGGCGTCGCGAGTCTGGATGAAGCCGCCACGCATTTGCGGGACTTCGACGGCGTCATGATCGGGCGCGCCGTTTACAACAACCCTTACCTGTTGGCCGATGCGGATCGCTTCCTGTTCGGCGATGATCATCCGCTGCCATCGCGTCATCAGGTTCTCGAGGCGTTCATTCCGTATGTCGAGGAGGAACTGGCGCAAGGCACCCGGCTCCAAGCGATTGCCCGGCATATGCTGGGGTTGTTCCACGGCGCGGCGGGCGGTCGGCTGTGGCGGCGACATTTGAGCGAGAACGCCGCGAAACCGGGCGCCGATGTCTCGGTCCTGTTGGCGGCAGCGGGGTTTTCACCGAGGCCATCGCCAAGAAAGACATCGCGAAGCCAAGCGGTATAATGGATCACCTTCAATTTTTCCGGAAAACAACCATGAAGAATCAGATGGAAACCCCGTTTTCCCAGCTGATCCAAGCAATCGGCGAAGACGTGACCCGGGAAGGGCTGGTCGATACGCCCAAGCGGGCGGCCGCGGCCTTCCGCTACCTCAACAGCGGTTATCACCAGAGTCTGGAGAACGTCCTCAACAACGCCATTTTCGAGGCGGACACGGAAGACATGGTGATCGTCAAGGACATCGAGCTGTATTCGCTTTGCGAGCACCATCTGCTGCCGTTCATCGGCAAGTGCCATGTCGGTTACTTGCCCAAAGGCAAAGTCCTCGGTCTGTCCAAGGTTGCGCGCATCGTGGAGATGTATGCGAGGCGTCTGCAAATCCAGGAAAGGCTGACCCATCAGATCGCCGACGCCATTCAGCAAGCCGTCAACCCGCGGGGCGTTGGGGTCGTGGTCGAGGCCAAGCATTTGTGCATGATGATGCGCGGGGTAGATAAGCAGAATTCGGTGATGACTACCTCGTCGATGCTCGGCCTGTTTCGCAAAGAGATCAACACCCGTTCGGAGTTCCTGAGTCTGATCAGCCGCAAATAATCGCATCGGGAAGGGCGACATGTCCGAAAGCAAGGGCAAGGCCGGCGCGCTGCTGGTCAACCTCGGCACGCCCGAGGCGCCGACGGCGTCCGCGCTGCGCCGTTATCTGGCCGAGTTCCTTTGGGACCCTCGGGTGGTGGAGATTCCCCGGCCGATCTGGTGGTTCATTCTGCACCTCTTCGTGTTGCGGGTGCGCCCACGCAAATCGGCGAAAGCCTACCGTACGATCTGGACGGACAAGGGGTCCCCATTGCTGGTTTTGACCGAAGAGCTGGGCGAAGCCGTGCGAGTGGCTTTGGGGACCTCGGGGCAGGGCGGGGTAATGGTCGAAATCGGCATGCGTTATGGTCGCCCTTCCATTGCCGCCCAACTGGAAAAGTTGCAAGCAGCCGGCGTCGACCGGATCCTGATCGTTCCGCTTTACCCCCAATATGCCGCCGCAACGACCGCATCAACTTTCGATGCGGTCGGGAAGGCGCTGCAAAACTGGCGGCATGTTCCCGAGCTCCGGTTCATCAGCGATTATCATGACGATGGGGGTTATGTGGGGGCGGTGAGCGCCAGCATCGAGCAGTTCTGGAAGGCTCACGGCAAAGCGAGTCTGCTGTTGTTTTCCTTTCACGGATTACCCGAGCGGTGTCGGCTTGCGGGCGATCCCTATGCCGAGCAATGTCTGCATTCCGCCCGCCTGATCGCGGACCAACTGGGCTTGGAGCAGGGCAGCTGGCGGGTGGTGTTTCAATCGCGCTTCGGTCCTGCGGAGTGGATCAAGCCTTACTGCGTGGATGTGCTGAAGGACTTGCCCGGCGAAGGCGTCAGGGAGGTGGACGTGGTGTGCCCGGGGTTTGCCGTGGACTGCCTGGAGACCCTGGAAGAAATCGCGATCGCCAACCGGCAAGTTTTCCTCGCTGCTGGCGGCGAGCGCTACCGCTACATTCCCGCGCTCAACGGCACGGCCGAGCATGCGCGTGCGATCGGCAACTTGATCGTGCGGAAACTGGGCGAGGGTGATTAGAGCGGCAAACCGCCGCCGGCTGCATGGGCCGGTCAATGCAGCCGGTTTAGGGCGAAACAGCTTGATCCGTGTTGAAAACGAGCCGGGATCAGGCTTGGTAGATTTGCCTGAAGACTTCGCCAAAGGCGGTCTCGGCTGCCGGCAGAACCTCGTCCAAGACCTCTCTTTCCATGGAAATCCGCCCCCAAATGGGCGCATCCTTGGGTAGCCGACTGTCCAGCAGTTGCTGATCGCTCCAATCGAGCGTACTCAGTTCACTGGCGAGGACCACCAGGAGGGCATCCTGATCGAACTCAGCGGCCGCTTCGGGCGTATCGTGATGTTCGATGGTGGCAACGATCACCTCCGGCAGTCGCCAGCGGCGAGTGAGTTCTGCGCCCACCTGGTAATGGTCGAACCCCATCACTTCGCGTTCCGCCTCATGCTCGGCCAAGCCGTCGCTTTTCGCCCGCAACAGGGCCGCGCGGGATAGTTCGGGGATGCGATGGTAGACCACCAAGCGCCCGATTTCGTGCAACAAACCGCAGATGAACGCCGCGTGCAAACGCTTGCTTTCCGGATGGCGAGCGGCGAGATACCTGGCAATCAAGGCGCAGCGCACGCTCAGCATCCAGAACTGCCGCATTGTCATCAGCCCGCTGGTCAGGGATGAAAATCTTTCCACCACCAGAGTGGCCAGCACCAAATCCCGCAATTCCTGGATACCGATGATGCTGACCGCCTGGGTGATTGAAATGATTTTGCTGGGAAAGCCGTAGAAAGCGCTATTGACAATCCGCAGTAGCCTTGCGGAAAGACCCGGGTCGTGCTCGATCACGCGGCTGGCGTCGAGCATGTTTTTCGTTGGGTCGTCGAGGATTCCATTGAGCTTCAGAAACAGCTCGGGAGGCGAGGCAAGTTGCACGTTGCCTGCGAGGAGTTCCCCAATGCTGATGGGCGAAGATTGATTTTGCATTATTCTTTTTGGCGCCAAATCGCCGGCTGGTTCAATTCAAATTGTATATTACCGAATTGTCATCCATGTTCATATAATTGCAAGGACTAATCCCTAAGCCGGGAAAGCCCGAACCGGAAGGATATTCACCCTCTCAGTCAACCGTGGGGCTTGAGCCTCCGTTATAATGCTCGCCAATTGGAGAAGCACGCCGGCGTCGATATGAAGCAAACCTGGTGGGTTTTGTTCTGCCTAAGCCTTGCGGCTTGTGCAACCACACCGCCCCGAAATACGGCCGATATTTGCTCGATTTTCCTGGAGAAAGAGGATTGGTACGCCAGCGCCGAGGCGGCCGCCAATCGCTGGGGCGCGCCCATCCCCGTGCAAATGGCCATCATCAACCAGGAATCCGCTTTCGTGGATGATGCGCGGCCGCCGCGTTACCGCTTTCTGGGCATTCCACTCTGGCGGCCCTCATCAGCTTACGGTTACGGACAAGCGAAGGATGAAACCTGGGACTGGTATAGGGAGAATACGGGCAACACCTGGGCGGATCGGGACGAGTTCGAGGACGCGGTGGATTTTGTCAGTTGGTATATGCACCAAAGCTTTGTCAAACTGGGTATTGGCAAGTCCGATGCCTATAACCAGTATCTGGCCTACCACGAGGGACAGGGCGGCTTTCAACGCGGCAGCTGGCGTGCCAAGCCCTGGCTGCAGGCCGTCGCCCGCCGGGTGGCCGCCACCGCTTGGCATTATCACAGGCAGTTGAGCGCCTGTGAGGCGAATCTGGCGCGCGCAGTTTCTTATTGAGCGGGCGCGCAGGCGCTTTGCCGAGCATCACCCTATCACGGCTCGGCGACGGCGTACTGACACATGAACAAGCAGAAGCATTCCCTCACGAATCTCTGGGTTGACGCGGCGCCCGTGCGGCTGCGACTCGGCCGGATATCGCAAGCGCTCTATGCGGTCATGCGAGAGGTGACGGAGGCCGGTCTCGACTACCGGGCTATGAGCCTGGTTTATACCAGCCTGTTGGCCCTGGTGCCGCTGCTGGCGGTGAGTTTCTCGGTGCTGAAGGCGTTTGGCGCGCACACCCAGCTCGAACCGCTGCTGCTGGAAATGCTCCAGCCGCTCGGTAACCAGGCCGGCGAGGTGACGGCCTCCATCCTCGATTCGGTGAAAAGGCTGAAGGTCGGGGTGCTGGGCTTCCTCGGCTTCCTGTTTCTGTTCTACACCAGTATTTCCATGCTGGAGAAAATCGAGGAATCCTTCAATCATATCTGGCGCACGCGCGCCTCCCGGAGCTTTCTGCGGCGCCTCAGCGATTACCTGAGCTTCACCCTGGTGGGACCGCTGCTGGTGTTTTCGGTCTTCGGCGGTCTGAGCGCCCTGATGGGCGAAAGACCGAACAATCCCCTGTTCAAGGGCTTAGCCGGCTTGATTTATCAGTCGGTCCAAGCTCTGTTGCCTTATGCTTTCATCATCGCCGCATTCACTTTCGCCTATCGCTATATCCCCAATACACGCGTCAAGCCGGCTGCGGCCTTGTTCGGCGGTATCGTCGCCGGATTGTTGTGGAAAACGGCCGGGTGGGCGTTCTCGCAGTTCGTCGCCAATTCGACCCAGTATCATGCGGTATATTCCAGCTTCGCCATCTTGATCCTATTCATGATCTGGCTTTACGTCAGCTGGCTGATTCTGCTTTTGGGCGTGCAGGTTTCGTTCTATTACCAACATCCCCGGTATCTGCGCTTCAAGCACGGCAATGTCCGGCTCAGCAGCCGCTTGGTCGAACGGGTAGGGCTGACGATCATGGTTCTGATCGGCCAGCATTTTTATCTCGGGCAGGCGGCCTGGAGCGCGGAGGCGTTGGCCGAGCGGCTCGATTTGCCCGAAGATTGCGTGGACGAGGTGTTGACCATCCTGCGGGAACGCGGCTTGATCATGTTGTTGGATCAGGAACGACAGGTGTTCGGCCCGACTCGGGATCTATCGACGATCAGCGTGCTGGGGATTCTGTCAACCTTGCGCAGAGCGCATGAGGATGAATTCCCGATGGATGAGAAAGCGCTCTCCATTCCCGCCGTCGACGGACTGATGGACAGGCTGGAACAAGCGCATAGCGTCACCCTGGAAGAGATGACCCTGCGGGATTTGATCATTTCTCCCGAGATTGCCGCCGACTGATGGAGCATTCTTGACTACCCATTACGATTTTTTCGCCCCGGCCCCGCTGGGACTCGAACTCTTGCTGGCGGACGAGTTGCGCAGCCTTGGCTTCTTGGATGCGGCTGAAACTCGCGCCGGCGTGGCTTTTCAAGGCAATTTGCAATCCGCCTACCGGGCTTGCCTATGGTCGCGATTGGCGAACCGAGTCCTGTTGAAACTGGAGACCTTTCCCGCCGCCACACCCGAGGAACTTTACGCCGGTGTCGGCCGGATCGACTGGGGCGAGCATATGCATGCGGATGCCGCGCTGGCGGTGGATTTTTCGTCCAGCCGGTCGAAGATCACCCACACCCAGTTCGGGGCGCAACGAGTCAAGGACGCCATCGTCGATCAGTTCCGACAAACGTTCGGTGTTCGTCCCTCGGTGCGGCTGGAGCGGCCGGACTTGCGCGTCAACGTGTATCTGGACAAGGACGTGGCCAGCGTGAGCCTGGATTTGTCCGGCGAGAGCCTACACAAGCGCGGCTATCGCCTGGAGGGCGGCAGCGCGCCGCTGAAGGAGAATCTGGCCGCCGCCGTTCTGCTTCGCGGCGGTTGGCCGCAAATCGCCAAAGCGGGCGGGGATCTGATCGATCCCATGTGCGGATCCGGTACCCTGCCGATCGAGGCCGCCTGGATGGCGGCCGACATAGCGCCGGGGCTGTTGCGCGACTATTTCGGCTTTTTCGGCTGGAAGCGGCATGACGCGGAAGCCTGGCGAGGACTGGTCGAGGAAGCAAGGGCGCGCCGCGAATCCGGTTTAAAGAACCTGAGGGTCAGCATTGCCGGCTACGACATCGACCGACGCGCGGTCCACGCCGCGCTGGGCAACATCGAGCGCGCGGGTTTGAGGGGATTCGTGCATGCGGAAAGGAAGGGAGTGACGGAAATCAGGCCCCGTCGTCCTTCCGGGTTGGTGGTCGTCAATCCGCCCTATGGAGAGCGGTTGGGCGATGTGAAAACCCTGGGTTCTCTTTACGCCGAGTTGGGTGAGACCCTCAAGACCCACTTTATGGGCTGGAACGCGAGCGTTTTCACCGGCAATCCCGATCTGGCCTTCAAGCTGGGTATCCGCGCGAGCCGGTACTACAAGCTTTACAACGGCGCCATCGAGTGCAAGCTGTTCAATTTCGCCGTCGACCCCGCGCGCTTTTTCATCCCCCATGAGGATGAATCGGGCCTGAGCGAGGAAAGCCGCCGGGTCAACCGGCTCCTGCGCCGCGCCCGCTCCCTCGCGCAACGCGATGAGATCGGTCCCGGTGCGGAAATGTTCGCCAACCGGCTGCGCAAAAATCTTAAGAATCTGGGACGCTGGGCGCGGCAGAACGACGTGTCCTGTTACAGGCTATACGACGCCGATCTGCCCGAATACGCGCTGGCGATCGATGTCTACCAGGGTGATCAGACCTGGCTGCACGTCCAGGAATACGAAGCCCCGGCCAGTGTCGATCCGGAGAAGGCCGAGGTGCGGCTGATCGAGGCGCTGTCGGTGATGCCGGCGATTCTGGGAATTCCCCCGGAACAGCTTTTCCTGAAGATCCGCCGCAAGCAGAAAGGGGCGGCGCAATACGAAAAGCAGGCGGAGGCTGGACGTTTTCATCAAGTGACAGAAGGCGGTTGCCGGTTGTGGGTCAATTTCGAGGACTATCTGGATACCGGCCTGTTTCTGGACCACCGGCCGACTCGTTTGATGATCCAGAAGCTGGCACGAGACAAGCGCTTTCTCAACCTGTTCGCCTATACCGGCGCGGCGACGGTCCATGCGGCGATGGGCGGGGCGAGTTCGACCACGACCGTGGATCTGTCCAACACCTATCTGGACTGGGCGCGGCGCAATCTCGAACTGAACGGCATTCGGGGCTATTTGCACGAGCTTATTCAGGCCGATTGCCTGATCTGGTTGGAGCAGGAGGCTTCGAGGTCCGAGCGGTGCTACGATCTGATCTTTCTCGATCCGCCCACCTTTTCCAATTCCAAGCGCATGCGGGGGCCGTTCGACGTTCAGCGCGATCATGTGGATATATTGCGCCAGACCGCCAGCCTCCTGGCACCGGACGGCCTGCTGATCTTTTCCACCAATTTCCGCAAGTTCAGGCTGGACGTCGAATCCTTGCCCGGGCTGGCCATCGAGGATATTACTCCGAAAACCATACCGAGGGATTTCGAGCGCAATCCCCGGATTCATTATTGTTGGACCATCAGGCGAAAAGTGTGAGCTTCGATGAAGACTAGACGAGTGCATGTATGGGTGTCGGGCCGCGTGCAGGGTGTCTTTTTTCGTGCGGTGACCCGCGAGCGGGCGCGGGCGTTGGGCGTTTGCGGATGGGTGAGAAACCTGGCCGACGGTCAGGTGGAAATCGTCGCCGAAGGCAGCGGCCCGAATATCCAGGCTTTTCTGGATTGGTGCAGGCAGGGCCCGCCTAGGGCGCGGGTGGATTCGGTGGAAGTGGTCGAAGGCGCTCCGAATGGGGAGTTCGAAAGCTTCGAGGTGCGTCTGGATTATTAGCGCCGCAGCAGCATGCGGTGGGCGTGGCGCCCGCCGGAACAGGGCGTCATCCCATTCAAATCAGGCAGGCTACCGCCCGGTCGAGTTCTTCCCGCGCATCCACGATCCTTTGCAGGCATTCCTCGGCTGTCGCGGGGTCGATTTTTAGGTTCCGATAAAGCGGTGTGTCGGCCAGCGACAAGTGGCAAGCGTCACCGATGCCGATCCGGCCCAGCAGGTGATCGGTCAAGCAGGTAAGCCACACTATCCTTTCGTGATCGCCGCGATAGAACGGATTGTGGTGGTGATGGATGACGGTTTGCAGATATTCCGGCATGCTCCAGGCTTGCATGAGCCAAGCCCCCAATTGTCCGTGGTCGACGCCGAGGGTGAACCGTTCGATCGAAATCAGCGGGGATCCGGTATTGGCTCCGGCCACGCGGACCAGGTAATCGAACTCGTTGCGGAACAGGTGCGCCAACAGCAAATGCCCGGTGTTGTGGAGCAGATAGACGAGATGAACCGCAGCAAGGTCGGGACGTTCGCCGGCATCCAGCAGCAATACGAGTTTTTGCATGAGCGCAGACCCGGCCAGGGTCTGTCGCCAGAAGAAGCGTTTACCCAGAAGGCCCTCGGTGGGCGCTTGTAGCGGTTTCAGGGAGCACAGGCTGAAGGCGAGATAAAATACCTGTTCGAAACCCAGTGCCAGGACGATGGCGTCCTTGACCGTCAGGATCCTCCTGCGATAGCCGAACAGTGCGGAGTTCGCCCAGCGAATGACCTGGGCGGCCAGAGCCGGGTCGAGCTCGACGATTTGCGCCAGCTTGGCCGCATCGCAATAAGGATCGGATTTCAGCTCCAGGAAGCGGCGCGCGATTTCGGGGAGCGGCGGCAGCTTTTCCAGGGACTCAACACGATCTCGCATGGCTTGCGGCGGGGTGAAATATTCCGGTTTCTTGCCCAAGACATCGAGAGTCCAGAGGGCGCGCAGTAGATCGGAAGATTGCGGTGATGGGTGCATGAGGGTCAGCCGTTGAGTTGGTAGCGTTTCAATTTCCGATACAAGGTCCGCTCGCTGATGTTCATCTCCGCAGCGGTCAATTTCCGGCTCCCCTCGTGTTTCTTTAGTAAATCCGAGATATAGGCGATTTCCAAATCCGCTAAAGGGTCAGCGCTTAAGCTGCGCGATTCGCCCGTTCGAGTAACTGTCTGCGGGGCGCCTTTGGCGCCGGTCAGGATGATGTGCTCCGCATCAAGTTGTTCTCCCGTTGCGAGCGTGGCGGCCAATTGCATGACGTTGCGCAGTTCCCGGACATTCCCCGGGAAGGGGTGTCCGAGCAAACGGGCCAGCGCCCCGTGGGTGAGGCTAAACCGCTTGCCCATGCAGTCCGCGATCTGGCTCAGCAGAAAATGGGCGATCGGGGCGATGTCCTCGCGCCGGTCCCTCAAGGCGGGAACCTGTACCGGAAACACCGCGATCCGGTAGTAAAGATCCTCGCGGAATTCGCCGCGCCTGACCATTTCCGGAAGACAGCGGTTGCTGGCGCTGACCAGGCGCACATCGGCGCGTCGCAGCTCGGCACCGCCCACTCTTCGGAAGGTTCCCGACTCCAGCGCACGCAGCAGTTTGGGTTGCTGCGAGAGGGGCAGTTCGCCGATCTCGTCCAGAAACAAGGTGCCTTGGTCTGCCAGCTCGAACAAGCCTTTCTTGCTGCCGGCTGCGCCGGTGAAAGCGCCTTTTTCATGGCCGAACAACTCGCTTTCGAATAGGTCTTCCCCCAGCACCGTGCAGTCGACCACCACAAGCGGGCGATCCTGACGCGGCGAACGGGCATGGATGTATTCGGCAGCCACTTCCTTGCCGGTGCCGGTTTCCCCCTCCAGAAGCACCGGCACCTGGCTCGCGGCGACCCGGTCCAGCTGACTGGCAAACTGGCGGAAAACCCGGGATTGCCCGATCATCTTGGGCTGCGTCGAAACGGGTGTGGATGTGAGGGGAAGGATCGATTCGCCGAGATAGATCACGCTGTCCGCATCGATCAATGGATAGCCGCGAACCTGGTAAGTATACGGGTGGCCTGCGGCATTGCTACCTGGATGGATCAGTCGGTAAGGCTCGAAATCCTGAAACAGCTGGCGATGGCGACAGGCTTGGCCGGTCGCATCCTGCCCGGTGATCCGGCAGCAGGGTTGGCCGATCAGTTGGTTCCGATCCTGTGAGAAGCACCGCTCGTAAGCCCGGTTGACCGCCAGGATCGTGAGCGAGGAATCGATGATGGCGAAGGGCTGATCGTGGGTTTCCAGCAGGGATTGAAGGGTGATCGTCGCGGCCATTGCGTTGAAGAGACAGGTTTTCGAAAGGATCTCGGCAGCGGGCTGGTGGTCGTCATGGGACTGGAGGGGTTGGACCAACGCTTCGGAGTATAGCCCTAGCGCCTTGGAAATGACACTTCAGAGACTGACCACAGGGGAGTTCTCTTGTGGTGATGAGCTTCGACTTTTTTGCCGGTTCAAGCGTCATCTACGTTACAATACCGCACCTTCCCAGATTCACAACAGGCCAGAACTATGTTTAGCAAGGGTATGGAAATTTCCGGATTCGACAATGAGTTGTGGGCAGCGATCCAGAATGAAGAAAAAAGACAGGAAGACCATATCGAGCTGATCGCATCGGAAAACTATGCCAGCCCAAGGGTTCTTCAGGCCCAGGGAACGGTGCTGACGAACAAGTACGCCGAAGGTTATCCGGGCAAACGTTATTACGGCGGCTGCGAATATGTCGATATCGTCGAGAACCTCGCCATCGAACGCGCCAAGAGGCTATTCGAGGCCGATTACGTCAACGTCCAGCCGCATTCCGGCTCGCAAGCGAACGCTGCCGTTTACATGGCGCTGGTGAATCCGGGCGATACGATTCTCGGCATGAGCCTGGCGCACGGCGGGCATTTGACCCATGGCGCCAAGGTGAATTTCTCCGGCAAGATTTACAATGCGATCCAGTACGGCCTAAATCCTTCGACCGGCGAGATCGACTACGACCAAGTCGAATCCCTCGCCAAGGAATACCGACCCAAGATGATCGTGGCCGGCTTTTCCGCTTATTCCCGCGTGGTGGATTGGCGGCGTTTTCGCGAGATCGCCGATGCCGTGGGCGCGTATCTCATGGTCGATATGGCGCATGTGGCCGGCTTGATCGCCGTCGGCCTTTATCCGAGTCCGGTACAGATTGCCGACGTCACCACCACTACGACCCACAAGACCCTGCGCGGCCCCCGCGGCGGCCTGATCCTGGCGAGGGCGAACCCGGATGTGGAAAAAAAGATCAATTCTCTGGTATTTCCCGGGATTCAGGGTGGTCCCTTGATGCACGTGATCGCCGCCAAGGCGGTCGCTCTTCTGGAAGCCTTGCAGCCCGAGTTCAAGCATTACCAGACGGCAGTGCTGGAGAATGCGAGAGCCATGGCCGAGGCATTCATCAAGCGGGGTTATAAGATCGTTTCCGGCGGCACCGACAACCATTTGTTCCTGGTCGACCTGATCGACAAGGGTATCACCGGCAAATTAGCGGACGAGAAACTGGGTAACGCCAACATCACGGTGAACAAGAACGCGGTTCCCAACGATCCGCAGTCGCCCTTCGTCACCCGCGGCATCCGCATCGGCACGCCGGCCGTCACAACCCGTGGTTTCGGCAAGGAAGAATGCGTCACGCTGACGGGGTGGATTTGCGACGTGTTGGACGATCCGGAAAAAGAAGCGGTAATCGAGCGCGTCAGGAACGATGCGCTGCAGCTTTGCCGTAAGTTTCCCGTTTACGCGGCATAGGCAGACGGGCTGGCTCGCACGATTGCGGCTTGAAAGGGCGGGACGATGCGCTGTCCTTTTTGTGGCGCCCAAGACACCCGGGTGATCGACTCCCGCCTTTCCCAGGAAGGCGATCAGGTGCGACGGCGCCGGGAATGCAGTGAATGCAAGGAGCGGTTCACAACCTACGAGGCGGCGGAACTGAACTTGCCGAGAGTCATCAAAAGCGATGGTAGCCGCGAGCCTTTCCGGGAAGAGAAGCTCAGGGCGGGCATGTTGCGGGCCTTGGAAAAGCGGCCGGTCGGCAGCGATCGGATCGAGGCGGCGATCAACCGCATCAAGAAGCGTCTGCTGGCGCGCGGTGAGCGTGAAGTGCCTTCCCGCCTGATCGGGGAAAGCGTGATGCAGGAATTGGGCTCCCTCGATCACGTCGCCTACGTGCGCTTCGCCTCGGTTTACCGCAGCTTCGAGGATGTCAACGAATTCCGGGAGGTCATCGATCGTCTGGAGAAGCAACCGAGCCCCGACGAGGCTAAGGAACAGCAGGATATGTTCGACGCCTAGCCGGCCCGGGCGGTTTCCGCATGGCTTCGTAGACCGTCTGGCCCCGCGCCAATCCATAGAGACCAATGGCGAACACTCGCGAATTCACCCCTGAAGATGCCGGCTACATGGCGCGCGCGCTCAGACTGGCGGAACGAGGGATTGGCACGACCGATCCCAATCCCAGGGTCGGTTGCGTGATCGTCCGGGAGGGTCGTATTGTGGGTGAGGGCTGGCACCGGCGGGCCGGCGGCCCGCATGCGGAGATCGAGGCCTTGGAGGTGGCGGGCGCTGCCGCGCGCGGCGCAACCGCTTACGTGACGCTGGAGCCTTGCTGCCACTTCGGCAAGACGCCGCCCTGCACGGAAGCCCTGATGACCGCGGGTGTCGTCCGTGTCATTGCGGCGATGCCCGATCCCAATCCGAGGGTTGCCGGCAACGGTCTTAGGGTATTGGCGGAGGCAGGCATCGAAACCGGCTGCGGTCTTATGGAAACCGAGGCCGAGGCGCTCAACCCGGGGTTTTGCAAGCGCATGCGCGGCGGCCGTCCCTATGTGGTCAGCAAGCTGGCGATGAGCCTCGACGGGCGTACCGCGATGGCTTCCGGCGAAAGTCAATGGATCACCGGGGCGGAAGCCCGCCGCGATGTGCATCGGCTGCGAGCCCGAAGCTCGGCCATACTCACCGGCATCGGTACGGTGCTGGCGGACGATCCCGCGTTGACAGCGCGGCTGGACGGGGCGGACAGCGAGGCTCGCCAGCCCATCCGGATCGTCGTCGATTCCGGCTTACGGATGCCTTTGTCTGCAAAAATGGCCACCCAGCCAGGCCGGACGATCGTGGTTGGCGTGGAGACTGCGGCGGCGCATGCGCTCCGGGCTGCGGGGCTGGAGGTGCATCCGTTGCCGGCCGGACGCGACGGGAGGGTGGATTTGGAGGCTCTGGTCGATTGGCTGGGAGAGCTCGAATTCAACGAAGTGATGGTCGAAGCCGGGGCGTTCCTGAATGGTGCGCTGTTGCGGGCAGGTCTGGTGGATGAATGGGTGGTTTATCTGGCGCCCTGCATTCTCGGCGACGAAGGGCGGGGACCGTTCCATCTGCCCGGCTTGGTGCGCATGGACGATCGCTTCGATTTGACGCTCGTAGACGTCCGACGGGTCGGACGGGATTTGCGTCTGCGGTTCCTCAAACCGGCGGCGATGTAGGGCGGCCTTCAGGCTGCACTGCTGGTAGCATTAACACAAACCCTTAGCTTAAGTCACGTCTGACCATGTTTACAGGCATCATCCAGGCAATCGGGCGGATTGCTCAGATCGAATCCAAAGGCGGAGATTGCCGCCTGACCGTTGCGGCCGGCAAGCTGCCGCTGGCGGGCGTGGTCTTGGGGGACAGTATCGCTGTCAGCGGCGTCTGCCTGACGGCGGTCGAACTGGGCAGGCAACAGTTCGGCGCGGACGTTTCCCGCGAAACCCTGAGTCGCACGACGCTGGGCGATCTTAAGCCCGGTTCGGCGGTCAATCTGGAATTGGCGCTGACGCCGGCGACCCGCCTGGGCGGGCATATCGTCAGCGGCCATGTGGATGGCGTGGGCCAAGTCGTCGAACGCCGCGCTGACGCGCGCTCGATGCGCCTCATCATCGAGGCGCCCGCCGGTTTGGCCAAATACATCGCCGAAAAGGGCTCGATCTGCGTGGACGGCGTCAGTCTCACGGTCAATGGCGTCGACGGTCGCCGTTTCGATCTGAACATCGTGCCGCATACCTTGGCCGAAACCACGCTGGACGAGTTCCAGCCAGGGCGCAAGGTCAATCTGGAAGTCGACATTCTGGCGCGCTACCTGGAGCGTCTGATGCTCGGCGAGCGAGCAGCCGAATCCACCGGTGGAGTGACCCGCGAATTGCTCGAAAAAAGCGGATTCATCGGATAGAGAGATGAAATGAACAGCATCGAGGAAATCATCGAGGATCTGCGTCAGGGCAAGATGGTGGTCATCATGGATGATGATGACCGCGAGAACGAGGGTGATCTGGTGATGGCGGCGAGCCATGTGCGGCCTGAAGACATCAACTTCATGGCGCGTTACGGCCGCGGTCTCATCTGCGTTACGCTGACGCGTGAGCGCTGTCAGCAGTTACGCCTACCTTTGATGGTGAACGAGAACAAGACGCCGCATTCCACCAATTTCACCGTCTCCATCGAGGCGGCCACCGGCGTGACCACCGGGATTTCGGCCGCCGATCGGGCACGCACCATTCGTTGCGCCGTCGCTACGAGCGCCAAGCCCGAGGATCTGGTGCAGCCGGGCCATGTGTTTCCGCTGATGGCGCAGCCGGGCGGGGTGTTGAACCGCGCCGGGCACACCGAGGCGGGTTGTGATCTGGCGCGTCTTTCAGGGTTGGAACCGGCGGCGGTCATCGTCGAGATACTCAACGACGACGGTTCGATGGCGCGGCGGCCCGAACTCGAATGCTTCGCCCAGGCGCATGGGCTCAAGATCGGCACCATCGCCGATCTGATCCACTACCGGATCCAGAACGAGCAGACGGTGGAACGCATCTGTGACTGCGATTTCCCCACCGAATACGGCAAGTTCAGGCTGTACGCCTATCAGGATCAAATCGACAACAAGCTGCATCTGGCGCTGACGATGGGCAGCGTAGACGACGGCCAGCCGGTCTTGGTGCGGGTGCACGGGCGCAATCTCTTGTGCGATCTGTTCGGCGCCAAGCGCGACGATGTCAGCTTGCCCCTGCGCAGCGCCATGAAAAAGATCGCCGAGGAAGGCCGCGGCGTGTTGGTGGTCATCCGCAAGGAGGAAGACACCAAATCGCTGGTCGAGCGCATCCATCAGTACAGCATGGAGGACCACGGCGTGCCCATCCAGAGTCGGGACGAAGGCGGCGACGATTGGCGCACCACCGGCACGGGGGCGCAGATTTTGGCCGATCTGGGGGTCCACAAGCTGCGCGTCATGGGGGCGCCGAAGAAATATCTGGGGCTGTCCGGTTACGATCTGGAAGTGGTCGAATACGTTTCCTAGTCAACCCGAGGGAAGATTTATGTCCGAAATCAAAACTTACGAAGGCGGCATGGTCGCCGATTCCGCCCGCTTTTGCATCGTGGCCTCGCGCTTCAACAGCTTCATCGTTGATCAATTGGTGGCAGGCGCCATCGACGCCCTGGTTCGCCACGGTGCCGACGAAAAGTCCATCCATCTGGTCAAGACGCCCGGTGCTTACGAGTTACCCCTGGCGGTGCAGCAAGTTGCCGCGGCCAAGCGCTACGACGCCATTATCGCGGTGGGCGCGGTGATCCGCGGTTCGACGCCGCATTTCGATTACGTGGCGGGTGAGTGCGTGAAAGGCATGAGCAGCGTCTCCCTCAAGTACGAGATCCCGGTGAGCTTCGGCGTGCTGACCGTGGACACCATCGAACAGGCGATCGAACGGGCCGGCACCAAAGCAGGCAACAAGGGTGCGGAAGCGGCACTGTCCGCCATCGAAATGGTCAACCTGATACGCGGGCTGGGCAGCACATGAACCAGGCCAGAAGTTTGGCGCGGCGCAGCGCCGTGCAGGCGCTTTATCAATGGCAGTTGACCGGTCTGAACCTCGGCGAGATCGAGCGGCAGTTCGTCGAGGAGCATGGGTTAGGCAAAGCCGAGGCGAGTTATTTCAGCGAGCTGCTGCATGAGGTACCCAAGTGCTTGGATGTGATTGACGCCGCCTTGGGCGAGTTCGTCGACCGGGCCATCGCCGACATCGATCCGGTGGAGCGCGCCATCTTGCGCATCGGCTGTTATGAACTGCTGTTCCGCCCCGACGTTCCTTACCTCGTGGCTTTGAACGAGGGCATTACCCTGGCCAAGAGCTTCGGCGCGGCGCATAGCCACAAATACGTCAATGGCATTCTGGACAAGATCGCCCACAAGCACCGGGCGGTCGAGATTGCCGCCAGCAAGGCGGGACGAGTCTAACCGCTATCGACGAATGACCTTGGCGCTCGGCGAATTCGAACTCATCCGACGGTTTTTCACTCGGCAGTCGGTCAAGCGCATGGGGACGCTGCTGGGCGTGGGGGACGACTGCGCTTTGGTGCGGCCCGGTCCCCAAGCCGATCTGGCGGTCACCGTCGACACCTTGGTCGAGGGTGTTCATTTTCTCCCTGGTACCGACCCGGAACGCTTGGGCCACAAGGCGCTCGCGGTCAATCTCAGCGACCTGGCGGCGACGGGCGCCGAACCGGCCTGGGCAACCCTTGCCCTGACTTTACCCCAGGCCGAGGAAAGCTGGTTGACCGGCTTCGCCAAGGGCTTCTTGGGATTGGCGGAGCGTTATGGCGTGGAACTGATTGGCGGCGACACGACGCGCGGACCCTTGTCGATCACGGTGCAAGCGATGGGACTGGTCCAAGCAGGCAAGGCCTTGCGGCGCTCAACCGCCCGGGTAGGCGATAGGGTTTATCTGACAGGCGAATTGGGTGCCGCCGGGCTCGGGCTGAAGATCCTGCTCAGGAAAACCGACATCGAAGCGCCGGAAGCCGTAGCCCATCTGGAACAACCCGATCCGCGAGTTCTGGTTGGCCTGGCTTTGATCGGCGTGGCCAATGCTTGCATCGACGTTTCCGATGGGTTGACGGCCGATCTTGGCCATATCCTAAAAATGAGCAATGTGGGCGCCACGTTGAAATGGTCGCACCTGCCCCTGTCGGCATCCGTTCGGCGTTACGTCGAAGCCAACGACGACTGGTCCATGCCTTTGCAGGCCGGCGATGATTACGAACTGTGCTTCACGGTTGCACCAGAGTGTGAGGGCGAATTGGAGCGGCGTATGGCGACGTTGAATTGCCCTTGCGCCCGAATCGGTCGCATCGAGAGCCAACCGGGGCTGCGTTTGGAGAAGGACGGCCAAATACTTGATTTAGCGGCTATCGGATACCAGCACTTTTTTCCGGCCGTATGAGCATGGCGCAACACAAGACCAAGCCTGTCCGAATCGGGCCGGATATTGTGTTCGGGAGTCCGATCTGCTTCCTGGCTTTCGGTTTCGGCTCCGGCCTTACTCCGATCGCGCCGGGCACCTTGGGGACCCTGGCGGCGATTCCACTCTACCTGGCGGCCTCCTCGCTGGGGCTCCCAGCTTATCTTGGCTTGACGATGGTGCTATTCCTGGCCGGCGTTTGGATCTGCGGACGCTGCGAGCAACTGTTGGGGGTGGAGGATCATTCAGGGATCGTCTGGGATGAAATCGTCGGTTTCTTCATCACCATGATCGCCGCTCCCGTTTCGCTAGCGACCTTGGTTTCCGGGTTCGTCCTGTTCCGCTTATTCGACATACTCAAACCCTGGCCCATAGGCCTTCTCGATCGGCGGATTCATGGCGGCTTGGGTATCATGCTGGACGACGTTTTAGCAGGCTTTTACGCCTGCTTGGGTCTACTCTCGCTGACGCGTTACGGGGCAATTTGAGTGTCTCCGTCGGCAGCTGAGATTTAATTGATAAGCGGGCATCAATTTAGTATTATTTA
>DATIXD010000070.1:0-5008 GCA_035518875.1 Methylococcaceae bacterium
TCGCGCCCTGTCGATCAAGCCCACGTTTCTGGAGCCGGAATACCCGTTCGAATGGGCCGGGCTGTTTCATCTGGCCGCCGGCGATTACCGCTGGATACTCAACGATGGCCCTGATCCCGCCATGCGTCTGGCCTGGCAGCCGGTCACCGATGTTGGCGAGGGCTGTCTGGAAGCGATACAGGAAGAGGTTGTCCGGCTGTTCTCGGACTCCCCCCGGCAAATCGCCGCCAATTCCATTGCGACAGCGACCGGCTTCCACGAACTGGATCTGAATGCCGATGGCATCAAACAATTCCGGATCACCGTAGAGCGGGACGGACATTACGCCTGCTACACCCAGCATCACCCGGGCGAATTCGACATGACGCTGCGGCGGGGCGACGAGGTGGTGGAACCCTTGCAGATGCGTGTATGGAACGCCGGTCACGAGCACGACGATGAAGTGACGTCGGTGGGCATCAGCGAGCCCGGCGATCTGGACTACGGCCGCTTCAACAACTGGATCGGCGATCTGCTGCGGGACCAGGGCGCGGACATCTTCCGCAGCAAGGGCATTGTCAGCCTCAAGGGCATGGACAAGAAGCTGGTATTCCATGCCGTGCACATGCTGTTCGACATGCAGGCGGATCAGTCTTGGGGCGACGAGCCGCGCCACAACCAATTGGTCTTCATCGGCCGCAACCTGGATCGACAGGCGCTGAACGAGGGGTTTCGGCTATGTCTGGCTTGAAGGAGAACGCCCCCATCGAACTCATCGAGCCACGATGGCGGGTCGCGGGCAGCGATTACGTTACCGCCCTGGCTTGGTCGCCGGATGGTTCGACCCTGGCGGCCGCCTCGGCCAGCGGCCCCATCCTGCTGCTTGCCGGAGAAACCGGTCGGGTCGTTCATGAATTGCCTGGCCACGGCATGGGAACACTGGCGCTGGACTGGTCGCGCGACGGCCGTTGGCTGGCCAGCGGCGGCCAGGACGGCAAGGCGCGCATGTGGGACGCCACGACCGGATCGGAGGCTCAAGTATTGGAAGGCGGCAGCGGCTGGGTGGAGCATGTCGCCTGGTCGCCACGAACCAATCAGCTCGCTACGGCGGCCGGAAAGTGCTTGAAGCTGTGGAAGGACGACGGCGAACTGATTCAGGCGCACGACGATCATGCCAGCACGGTGACGGGTTTGGCCTGGCTGCGTGACGGGCGCCAGTTGACCACCGCCTGTTACGGCGGGGCCAAGCTGTGGCGGGTAGGCCGTCAGCAAGCAGAACAGCATTTTCAGTGGAAAGGCTCGTTCCTCTCCCTGAGCCTTTCGCCCAACGACAAGCACCTCGCCGCCGGCTGTCAGGATGCCAGCCTGTTCGTCTGGAACGTGAAGACCGCCAAGAACGTCGGTATGTCCGGCTATCCCGGCAAGATCGGTCTGCTGGACTGGAATGGGGCTTCCCGGTTTTTGGCCAGCGGTTCCGGCAAGGAAGCGGTGCTGTGGGATTTTTCCGGGACAGGTCCCGCCAATCGGGAACCGCTAGTGCTCAGTCGCCACGTCGACCGCATCGCCGACCTCGAGTTTCATCCGCAGCAAGATATTCTCGCCACGGCTGGGGAAGACGGCATGTTGATCCTCTGGCATATACCCGAAGGCGGCATGAGGGATATTTGCATCCTGAAAAATCAGCTTTCGCGGTTGGCCTGGAATCCGAGGGGAATGTCGGTGGCCGTTGGGTCGGCGGAGGGTGATATCTGCCAGTTCATTCTCGATTAGAGCCCAATGCAACGGCGGCGTTCGCCGAAAAAAGCATTCGAAATGCTTGAACGGGATCATGGCTACCGATGGATTGAAAGCGAGGACGGAAAGTGCAAAGAATCGAAGCGACGCTGGTTTTGGGAATTGAACGGAAACGGTTCCAGCCATGCGGTCGTTTCTTGTTTGTTCAATTAATCAGAGGAGTTTGCAAGATGAAGCATCTAACCACCCTATTTTTCGTTGTTTGCGCCTTGGTCCTACCATGGTCGGCGTACGCGCTCACCCATGATGAGTTAAACGCTCAGCATGAACAAATGGAATCCGAGCACAAGGCCATGGAGGAGGAACACGCCAGGATGGAGGACGAGCACCGGAAGATGGTCGAGGAACACGAGAAAATCAGCGCCGGCAAGCCGGATAAGAAGCATCGGAAACTGGAGGCGCAACACGAAAAGATGGTCAAGGAGCATGCCGCCATCGTCAAACGGCACGAGCAGATCGTCAAGAAGCACGCCGCCATGGAAGCCCAACATCAGGCTGGCAAACTGTCCCAAGCCGAGATGGAAAGGCAACATCAAAGCATGCTCAAGGAGCATGAGACCCTGAAGCGTGAACACGAGAAAATGAAGGCTGATCACGAAAAGATGAAAGCCGACCACGACCAAATGCTGAAGGAGCACGGGCAAACCCCCTAAGGTTCAATGGGATTCCTGACGCATTCGCAATTCCATCAAGAGCCGCTTCGAACCACAGGCTGGAAAAATCTCAGCCTGTGGTCCGAAATCGGCAAGCCCCGGCGGCTTCCTCAAAGCCAATGTCCACTCTCCGGGATTTAGCCGGCCCCGTCGACGCTCAACCCGAAGGACAATGGAGCTGTGTGGTTTTGGCGTGTGCCGCCTCGGTGGTTTTGCATATGGCAGTCTGGCAATGGTGGCGCGAGTTAAAACCCGATCCAGTGGTTCGGCCAGCGCAGATCATCGAAGTCTCCTTGATCACGATCCCGTCGCAGTCGGCCTCGCAACCGCAGCAATCTCAGGGCGGAAATTCAATTGTTGCCCATTCTCAGCCAGCTCCACAACCGCAGCAAACTCGAATGCAAGCGTTACCCAAATCCCCTCGCACTACCGAAAAACCACCGCAGAAACCCATCCCCAAAAAGGGGGTGAAGCCCCAACCCAGGTCGGCGCCTAGGCGATCAGCGCAGATGACGCCTTTGTCCGAGGCCGGAACGGATATTCCGATGGCCGCCTCACCATCTTCCGGACCAGCAGTGGAGGCATTGCAAACGCCATCGCAAGGAGGGGGCGGTCCACCACATCCGCTGCCGTTTGTGGAAGCGGTTTTCCGCTCGCCTTCTCTGAAAAACCCGCCGACCCAATACCCGCCTCTCGCGATCGAACGTCAGTGGGAGGGACGAGTGATTCTGCGCGTCCAGGTGCTTGCCCATGGGGTGGCTGGCCAAATCAACATCGAGCACAGCAGCGGCCACGCCTTACTTGATGACGCCGCGGCGCAACAGGTCAAAAACTGGCATTTCCTTCCGGCCCGCAGGGGAGACCAGCCCGTTGACAGTTGGGTGAAAGTGCCGATCGAATTCAAACTACAACGTTGACAGCTCATCTCATGCCTCACCTAACATCCGCCGTTATCGTTCAGTGCACCCTTTTCGTCCTGATTGGTTTTTCCATCATCACTTGGAGCCTCATCGTTTACAAAAGCTGGTCCTTTTGGCGAAGCAGTCGAAGTAATGACGCCTATGCCCGGGCATTTTGGGGGGCGGCCGACTTGGCTATGATTCATCGCCTCGGTGACGATACAAGCGGCTTGTCCCGCATCGCCGGAGCTGGCTGTACCGTGATTGACGAGCTGAGCCGCAATGACTCGCGGAGGCTGCAGTTAAGCGGCGATGCACAGGCGATTTTGGAAAGGTCCCTGCGACAGCAAATCAACAAGGAGCGCAGGATTCTCGAACAGGGTTTGTCCTGGCTGGCCAGCATTGGCAGTACGGCGCCTTTCGTCGGGCTGTTCGGTACGGTATGGGGCATCATGCACGCGCTCCAAGACATCGGCAGAGCCAAGTCCGCCAGCCTGGATGTCGTTGCGGGACCCATCGGCGAGGCGCTAATCGCCACCGCCATCGGTATCGCTGCTGCTATTCCGGCGGTTTTGGCCTACAACTTTTTCTTGCGCCGCATCAAACTCTGCGAAGCGGAACTGGAATACTTCGCCACTGATTACCTGAATCTGGTCGTCAAGGCCGGCTTCAAGACGGATCACAAGAGTTTTGATGAGGTTCTTTTCAGGGATAAATCAGAATGGGCGGCGGAGACGCAAGTTCCATCACCGTAATCCATCAATGGAATTGGGTTAGCTGTCGCGAATGTGATGGATTCCGTCAGGCCGCGATCAGATCACGGGTATCGATGGCCAACTTTTGCCAACTTTAATGAAGTCGCGGAAGAACGTGCTGACTGAAGTCCCTATGGAAACTGTTGTCGACGTAAAGAATATCTCGGTCCTGCTTGGCGGTGAACGCGTCATCCAAAACGTATCGTTTGCGCTTCGTTGCGGCGAAATGACGGCAATTGTCGGACCCAACGGCGGCGGGAAGACGACCCTACTTCGGGCATTGCTCGGTCTCGTGCCCTACGAAGGGCTGGTTGAATGGCGGCCCGGAATTTCGGTCAGCTACGTTCCGCAGCGATTTTCGATTCCGGTTTCGGCCCCGATTACCGTCACCGAGTTCTTTCTGCTCAAGTCAGACCGGTTCTGGATGCCGAAGAAACGTTTTCTTGATGGCATCACCCATGAACTGGAGCTGGTCGGCCTGGATCAGAACGTCCTCAGCAAGCCGCTCGCTAGGCTTTCAAGCGGCCAACTCCAGCGGCTGCTTGTTTCCTGGGCCATGCTCAACCATCCTGATGTGCTGCTGTTCGACGAACCGACTGCGGCTGTTGACATCGGGTTCACGGAGACCATTTATCAGATCATGCACCGTCTGAGCGAAGAGTGGGGTACCACGATTTTGCTCATCTCGCACGACTTGAATGTGGTGTTCCGTCATGCGGCGAACGTACTCTGCCTTAACCGGCAGCTTCTGTGCCATGGCCCTCCCGCGGAATCGCTTACCCCCCAGGAACTGAAGCAGCTTTTCGGTGATGTGACCCTGTATCGCCACGACCATGGGGGGAACGATTAGCCTCATGAACGTTTCCTTATCACTCCCCGGGCAGTTGTTGATTGCGGCGCTAATTGGCGCAACTTCAGGCGCGATCGG
>DATIXD010000071.1:0-3586 GCA_035518875.1 Methylococcaceae bacterium
ACGCAAGCGCGAGGCGAGCGGAAAGAAGGCGGACATGGAGCCGATGCAAAAGGCGAAGGGCCCATCGCGAGCCCCGCGCAAGGAGCAGAGCGCCCTGCTCGAGGCCGAGCAATCCGCTCCGGGCCGTGCGGCTAGCAGCAACGAAGGCGCGCGCGTGCGTATGTTTGAAAGCGAGATCGATCCCTTCGACTTCGTGCTGCTCGACAGCGGCCACTTCGTGCTGTTCCGCAAGGTCTGGCGCAACGGCCAGCGCACCATACAGGGCGCCCTCATCGAGCAGGAACCCTTCCTGCGCGGCGCGTTCAGCCAGCCCTTCCAGGACACCGCTCTGGCACAGATGAGCAACCTCGTGGTCGCCTACCAGGGCGACGTGCTGAGCGTTATTCCCGGCCGCAGCGACCGGCAGGTCTACGCCAGTGCCGAGGAACTGGAAGGCACCCAGCTTTACCAAACGCGCTTGTCGGCACCGCTTGGGAATCTGCAGCTGCTGTGGACCATCAACCGACTGCCCGCCGGTCCCGGCGCCGGCATCGTCACCTGGACCAGCGGGGTGCTGTTCGGCGTGCTGACCCTGGGTTTCCTTGCCCTCTACCGACTCGGCCTGCGCCAGATCACGTTGGCGCGCCAGCAGCAGGACTTCGTCTCGGCGGTCAGCCACGAACTGAAAACCCCGCTCACCTCCATCCGCATGTACGGGGAGATGCTGCGCGAAGGCTGGGTGTCCGAGGAGAAAAAGCGGGAGTATTACGATTTCATCCACGACGAAAGCGAGCGTCTCTCCCGCCTCATCGCCAATGTGCTGCAGTTGGCGCGCATGGAGCGCAACGACCTGCGTCTGGACTTTAAGAACGTGCGCGTCGCCACGCTCATGGATCTGCTCCGCTCCAAGGTCAACGGCCAGATTGGACGCGCCGGATTCCAGGTGCATTTCAGGATGGAAGAGGCCTGCGCCGAGCGCGAGCTTTGGGTCGACGTCGACGCCTTCACCCAGATCATCATCAACCTGGTGGACAACGCCCTGAAGTTCGCCGCCCGCGCTGAGAACAAATCCATAGACATTAGCGTGCGCACCCGCGGCGCCGATGCCGTTATCTGGAGCGTGCGCGACTACGGTCCCGGCGTGCCGAAATCACAAATGAAAAAAATCTTTCAACTGTTCTACCGTCCCGGCAGCGAACTCACCCGCGAAACCGTCGGCACCGGCATTGGCCTCGCCCTGGTGCGCCAACTCGCGCGCGCCATGGACGGCGAAGTGGACGTCCTGAACTGCGAGCCGGGGGCGCAGTTCGAGGTGAGATTGCCTGTTTGGGAGGCATAAGAACGCCTCTTGGGGCGTTCGTCCGTTTGGCACGCAGGCTCAGTCAGCCGTGTTGCTGTGCTGCTTCCTGCTAATGCATTAGCTCCATATCACCGCGTTCTCTCTTCATGCCGCTCATCGCTTGACGGGGTTAGGCACCCAGCGCATCATTCGATCGAAATGGGCGATTAAGATTGAATTTCCTATCCTTTTCGATCGGAAAGCAAAAACCGGAGCGGGGTCTCTTAATGAACGCCAGAAGGATGTCGCACAGTTTTAGCGGCAATATTGTGTTGGTCGCCTTCGTTGCAGCGCTGCTCGGTTGCGCGCCCGCTCCCGATCCCAATGTGAGCACTCATCACAACGATAATTTCAGGACGGGTGCGTATTTGGCGGAGACAGTCCTCACACCCAAAGCGGTGCGCGATCGCGGCATGCACATTAAATATTGGCTGATTCGCTGCGACACATTTATTGCCGCGGCGCCGCCCGGCAATCCAGTGGGGTGTTTCGACGGCACGATCGAGACGCAGCCGCTTTTCGTTCACCAGCAGCATTTTAAAGTTGATTCGCCAGTCGGGGTGGTGGAAACAACGGCTGGCGGACTCTTCATCGCCACGGCTCACAACAAGGTTTATGGCTTCATCGCGTCTACCGGACAGCAGATGTGGGCCACCGACTTGATGCTCGATAAAAACCATCAGCCATTGAATGGCGGATTCGAGCCGCGGGGCGCGAACTCCACTCCGGTCATCGACGTCGGCAACAATCGAATGTATGTGCTCTTCAGCAATAAATTGCCGTTGAACGAACCCTGGCAAGATTGCAGCGGCTTGGACGGCAATCCAAAGCGTCTGTGCGATTTTGGCAATTACAAAAGTGGGGTATTCAGATAAATGCGGTTACTTAACGGCGCCAAGGGCTTCGAGGGATCTCGACATGGAGCGACGTAGGGGCATTTTTTGTGGAGCACGGCGGAGCAGGATCATGCCCTGTTTTTCTGGGATTAGGATTTGCCACCAAGTCCTGAAAGGAGATGGGATGCATCGCAACCGACTGCTCAAGGAGTCGGTAGAAGAGCATGCCTCTGGCACGTGAACCTCTGCGGTTAAATCGGAAGACAAATTCGTTCAAATAAGCTTGCAGATGATCGGTGCTGAAAGAGCCTTGATGGGTGCCGAGCAACCATCTTTTTACGAGAGCTGCCACGCGATGCACACCAGGAAGAAGTTCGTGCGCGTCCATGCCGGAGCCCTTGACCGGTGTGCTTTGATGAACATAGTCATCACCCGCCGCCAGCGGGTAGGAGGACAATCCATCGGTAAGAATCGTGGAACCGGGCTCTACGTTTCCCAATAGAAAGGAACGCAGCGTATCGGCCTCGGCGTTGGGAATGACTTGAATGCGACATCGGCCGAATCCTTTGGGGTGAAGCTGTTCCACAGCCACGGCGACGAGTGTCTTACCAGCAGCACCTCGCCCGCGCTTGCCGGGACGAGCGCCGCCTACCATCGCCTCATCTACTTCAACATCGCCGCAAAGCCGCGCGTGCTCTGCGTGTCCGATAGCACCGCGAAATCTGTGCAACATCGCCCAAACTGTCGGGTACGAGCCAAATCCCATAAGACGGTGGAGCGTTTTAGCTGAAACCCCGTTCTTCGTTGAAGTCATGTGCCAAGCGGCGGCAAACCATACGGTAAGCGGCGTTTTCGTGTGATGGAAGATTGTACCGGCTGTAGCGGAAATCCGGCGGCGGCACGCTTTACACCACCAACGCCCATCCTTCATACGCCACCCTGTTTCGCCAGAGCATTCAGGACAGGAGAATCCGTGCGGCCAACGCAGCCAGTCCAAATAGTCCAGACAAGCCGCATCATCTGGAAACCAACCCAGAAAATCAGCGTAATCCTTTGGGTAGTCCTTGCCTGCTTGCGGTCGGAATCTTAATCCAACGTTTGCCACCAGCGCATGCTAGCATCACCGCATTTATCTGAATACCCCACTTTTGGATTCCTCGAAAGCGCCATCCTGGTCGAGCAGGTTCAGCCCCATCTGGCGGGTCACCGTCTGGAAACTCAGGGGCGTTCGCTCGCGGTAGAGGTCGACGAAGAAATTGTGGAGCGCCGTCGTGGCATATTCGCTTTCCAGATTGTCGGACGCGGTAAACATGCCTTGGCTCGTCGCCTGCCGCTGGCCTCGGGTCAACGCTCCGAGCTGGTCCAGGCGCCGCGCGATCGACGAAACGAACCGCTTTTGCGCCTTCAGGTTCGTGGTCGGCAAAACATAGTG
>DATIXD010000072.1:0-3981 GCA_035518875.1 Methylococcaceae bacterium
GCAAAGTCGAAGGCCTGAAAGGAGGAGAAAATGCCTAGTACAAATCCGTCCACCACCCAAGTCTCTAGTACAAGTCCATCCACCACCCAAGTCAACGATGCCACCCGGTGGTTCATGCTGTGCATCGGCATTCTAGGCATGATTGCCATCGCCAATCTCCAGTACGGGTGGACTCTGTTCGTCAGTCCGCTCGCCAAGCAGCTCCATGCCGAGAGGACTGCGATCCAGATCGCCTTCACGCTGTTCGTTCTTTTTGAAACGTGGCCCAATTTTCTTGAAGCGTACTTCGTCGACCGCTTTGGGCCCAAAGTCGTCGTAATCCTCGGGGGTATCCTTGTCGCCATCGCGTGGTACCTGAACTCGATCGCCGACTCGCTGCCGATGCTTTACATCGGCGGTATTATCGGCGGTGTCGGCGCCGGCATTGTGTACGGCACGGCGAGTGGCAGCGCGCTGAAATGGTTTCCCGACAGACGTGGTTTAGCGGCGGGTCTAACGGCGATGGGGTTTGGCGCGGGCTCCGCATTGACCGTCATTCCGATCACGAATCAGATCGCGAAAAGTGGGTATCAGTCTGCGTTCTTGACCTGGGGTCTCATCCAGGGGGTTGTCGTCGTGATATGCGGTATTCTGTTGCGCGCCCCCAAACCCGGCGAGACACCTGCCGCCGCGCCGGCAGCCCGAGTGCAACAGGCTGCAAAAGACTCACTCCCCAGGGAAATGGTTAGTACCCCCGCCTTTTGGCTATTGTACCTGATGTTCACGATGGCAGTTACCGGCGGATTGATGGCGGTCGCACAACTAGCGCCGATGGCGATGGACTTTAAGGTCGCCGATGTGCCGGTCAGCATGTTCGGCCTCACCCTTGCGGCGTTGCCTTTCGCGCTCTCGCTCGACCGCATCCTCAACGGAATCACGCGACCTTTCTTCGGCTGGGTCTCCGATCACATTGGCCGCGAGAATACGATGACTCTCGCCTTCGGTCTTGAAGGTTTCGCAATTCTCGCCCTGGTCACCTTCGCACACAACCCATTCCTCTTCGTCGTCCTTTCCGGGCTAACCTTCTTCGGTTGGGGCGAGGTGTACAGTTTGTTTCCCGCAACCTGCGGCGATCTCTTTGGAAAAAAATTTGCCACCACGAACTATGGACTGCTCTACACGGCGAAGGGCACGGCGTCGGTGTTCGTGCCAATCGGCTCTGCACTCGCCGCGGGCAAAGCATTCGACTTTCGCGCGGACATCATGCTCCTGATCGGCCTTTTGCTCCTGTTCTTCACAACGTTCTTGGGTCCCACCGTCTTGGGCATTGCGCGCTCACGCAACGCACGAACCGTCTTGTTCATCGTGGCGGCGGTTTTCATCGTGTACGGGCTCGTGCTGACGGTGACTAACGTCTGGACGCCGTTTGCCGCCAAGTTCAAGCTGCCGAATGTTGGCTGGTTTGGCGTTTTCGCGGTCGCAGTCGTGTTCGACTGGGCCTCGGCGCTCCTGGCGCAGTTTGTACTCAAGCCATTGCGCGCGAGCTATTTGGCGAAGCAGCCAGCCGCCGCACAAGCGGTGGCGGCGCCCGCAGCCGCAGCCAGTTAATGCCACCACGGCAGACTGGTGTCGATTCAAATCTGTTTTCTGAGAGGGGCGGAACCTACCTGGCGACAACTCCTTGTGGCTAAGCGGGAACCGCCCCTTGTATTATTCGGATCGTTCGCTCGCTTGCGGTCCCTCTCCTCCAGAAATCTGTTGGGGTCTTAGACAAAAAAACCGACACGGATCAATTCCCGGAGCATCGAAACAAAAGATCGGCACTTGACCAAAGGGGCGAGAAAGCCCTTTTTATTTATTCATACCTCAGGGCTTCGATGGGGTTGAGCAGAGAAGCTTTACGGGCCGGGTAGAATCCAAAAAAAACTCCTACTGACCCTGAAAAGAGGAAGGCCAAAAGGATTGCCTGCGTTGAGAACAGCGTCGGCCATTGGGTAAACGCAGCGAGGACAACCGTTCCTGCGACTCCAACACCGATGCCTATGATCCCTCCGATCAGGCTGAGCACCAGGGATTCGATAAGAAATTGGAAGAGAATATCATTGCCCTTGGCGCCCACGGCGATCCGGATGCCAATCTCCCTCGTCCTCTCGGTGACGGAGACAAGCATGATGTTCATGATCCCGATCCCCCCCACAATCAGGGAGATGGAGGCGATGGCCCCTAAGAGAAGAGACATCACATTGGCTGACTGCTCAGCACTCGCCATTACCTCCGTGAGATTTCTCACATTAAAGTCATTATCCTGAGCCGGCTGGATATGATGTCTCTGCCGCAGAAGGTCATTAATCTGACTTTCCACATCCTTCATCAGCTCCGGCTCCCTTGCCTGGACCGCGATCTGCTTTACCATCCCCGGAAACTGCATCCCAAAAAGCCTCTTCTGCGCTGTCCTCAACGGGACAAAGATGACGTCGTCCTGGTCTTGTCCCCACGTCGATTGCCCTTTGGAAGATAGGACTCCGAGCACTGTAAAGGGGACGCTCTTGATCCGAATGACTTGACCCGATGGATCGATTCCCCCAAAAAGGTTCTCTACAACGGTCTTTCCAAGGAGGCAAACCTTAGCCGCCCCATCGACATCCTGCTGTGTGAAGGGCCGGCCTGAAGAGAGGGGCCAATCCCTGATTTCCAAAACCTCAGGGGTCGTCCCATTCACAATCGTAGACCAGTTCTGATTGCCAAAGATCACCTGAGCTACCCCACCAAGGTTAGGGGCCACATATTTGACGCCCGGAATTTCCGCCTGGATCGCTTTCGCATCATCGACCGTCAGCGTTGGCACAGTCCCCATTCCTCCTCGCAGCCCTCCGCTCGTCGAACTCCCTGACATAACGATCAACAGATTAGACCCCATGCTGGCGATCTGTTCCGCAATCCGTTTCTTCGCGCCCGAGCCCACCGCAATCATGGCAATCACCGCGCCCACACCGATGATGATTCCCAGCATCGTCAGTGCCGAACGCATCTTATTGACCGTCAGTGCTCTCAGGGCTATTCGGAGGCTTGCGAAAAGACGCGTCATTTTAACCCTCCCCCCGATGCTGCAGCAGCGGGAACCGAATTCTTGTGATCATCGACAATCCCTCCGTCCCTGAAGAGGATATTCCGTTTAGCAAAAGCAGCAATATCGGGCTCGTGGGTAATCATAATGATCGTAATCCCCTTTTCCTGATTGAGACGCTGAAAGATACTCATGATTTCCACGCTGGTCTTGGAATCAAGATTACCCGTGGGTTCGTCGGCTAAGAGGATGGAGGGCTGGTTAACTAAGGCCCGGGCGATGGCCACCCGTTGCTGTTCCCCTCCGGAAAGTTGACTGGGATGATGATGCTCCCTCCCCTTCAGATTCACTTCGGACAGGGCCCTTTGCGCCATCTCCTTCCGTTTGGCAGTTGGAGCGCCCGCATAGACAAGGGGTAACTCTACATTTTCCAGGGCGGACGTCCGGGATAACAGATTAAACCCCTGAAAGACAAAACCGATCTTTCGGTTTCGGATCTCCGCTAATTCATCCATTGAAAGGTTCTGACCGTCGATGCCTTCTAAAAGGTATTGCCCGCTCGTGGGTCGATCCAGAAAACCCAGGATATTCATGAAGGTGGATTTCCCGGAACCTGAAGCTCCCATGATCGCCACAAATTCACCACGGCCGACCGATAGAGAAACACTCCGGAGAGCTTGAACCTCCACCTCGCCTAAACTATAAACCTTGACCAGATCTCGAACTTGAATTACGGAATCCATATATCCTAAAGTCCTAATTGATTTTCCAACGATCAAGGTAATCTCAAATTCCAGACTCCAATGATTTCTTTAATTTCGAATCCACGTTGACATTGGAGCTTTGACATTTGACATTTTCTCTGGGGTTTTTATCTTCCCATTCCTCGCATGAGCGGCTGAGGCGCACCGCTCTGCGCAGAGGCTTTCTTGCCCGAA
>DATIXD010000073.1:0-4331 GCA_035518875.1 Methylococcaceae bacterium
TCCATTCATCTCCCGCGACATTCCGACCCCGGAGGAGAGTCTCGTCGTCATTCGCTTCAAGGACCCGCGCAAATTCAACGTGGACTTCCAATACCTGTTGGCGATGCTGCACAACTCGTTCATGTCGCGCTACAACGCCATTGTCATTCCCGGCGGCAAAATGGGGTTGGCGATGGAAATCATCTTCCGACCGATCATCGAACGGATGATGGACGCCCGGAAGACTGCCTGACTCCTCCAGCCGCAGGTTGGCGGGCGAGGCGGATAGCCCGGCGGCCGAAAGCATGGCTGCCGAGTTTTTTCTGTCGCGAGCAGAAGTTGAGCCCGCCGGCTTGATTTATGGCGATAGCGCAAGGCCGTTCATGCTCGGTCAGGCGTCATTATCATCTTCCTCGAACGCCCTGAATCCTTTATCCCAACTCGCGTGTTCTTCGCTACCCACGGGGTATGGATTCTGTGTCTCAGACAAACCGTCAATGGCCGCATCATACCCCTCTGCGAATGGGTCCTTCTCGGCAATATCTGTGCTCATAGGTCTATACCTGGCTCCAGCAAGCCCGCCAAACGCTGCAGCATGTTCTGGTGACCCAGCGTGCGGGCCGCTGAGATGGGAGAGTGGCCAAAAACCCGTCCCCTAAGATCCAACGGGAACCAGATTCGCGTAGGACAGCATCAGCCATTTGACGCCCTCTTTGGCGAAGTTGACCTGCACCCGCGCCTGGGCGCCCTCGCCTTCGGCTTGCAGAATGACGCCTTCGCCGAACTTGGGGTGGGTGACGCGCTGGCCGAGCTTGAAACCGCCTGTGGTTCCCGAAGACAGGGCAGAAGACGCCGGAGCGGATTGGGCGGTGAGCGGCCGGCTGATGCTGGCCCTCATCCGGATTTCCTGGAGGTGTTCGGGCGGAATTTCGCGCAGGAAGCGGGAGGGGCGGGGATAGGTCTCCTTGCCGTAAAGCCGCCGCGATTCGGCGTAAGTGAGATAGAGTTTGCGCCTGGCACGGGTAATCCCGACATAACAGAGCCGGCGTTCCTCCTCCAGCCGGCCCGCTTCTTCCAGCGATTGCATGCTGGGAAACAGACCTTCCTCCAATCCGACGACAAACACCAGATCGAACTCCAGGCCCTTGGCGGAATGCAGGCTCATCAGCTGCACGCAATCCTCGAACGGATCGCCCTGAGTGTCACCGGCTTCCAGTGCGGCATGGGCGAGAAATTGGTCGAGCCTGCCCAGGTTTTCCTCGGCTAGCGGCTCATTTTCGAACTGACGGGCCGCGTTGACCAGTTCTTCCAGGTTTTCCACGCGCGTCTCCGCCTGTTCGCTTTTGTCCTTCCGGTAATACTCGGTCAGGCCGGACTTATCTATCGCGCTCATGACCTGCTCGTGCAGCGGTTTTTCGCGGGTCTCCTGCCCCAGAGTCTCGATCAGCTGCAGGAAGCTCGTCAGCAGTGTCCGGGCGCGGGCGGGCAGCGCAGCGCCTTCGGACAACAGCTTGGCGGCCCGCCACAGCGAGGATTGTTCGGCGCGGGCCAGATCGCGGATGGCGTCCAGGGTACGGGCGCCGATGCCGCGCGTCGGGGTGTTGATGACGCGCTCGAAGGAGGGATCGTCGTCGCGATTGGAGAGTAGTCGCAGGTACGCCAGGGCGTCCTTGATTTCCGCTCGCTCGAAGAAGCGCAAGCCGCCGTAGACCCGATAGGGAATGCCCATCGCCATGAGCTTTTCTTCGAACTGGCGCGACTGGGCGTTGGAGCGGTAAAGGATAGCGGATTCGGATCGACGGTGGCCTTCCTGCGTCCATTGCCTGATCCGGTCGACGGCGAAATAGGCTTCGTCCTGCTCGTTGAAGGCGGCGTAAACCGCGAGGGGCTCGCCCGCACCGCCCTCGGTCCAAAGGTTCTTGCCGAGCCGGCCCTGATTGTAGCCGATGAGGGCGTTAGCCGCGCCCAGTATGTTGCCGGTGGAGCGGTAATTCTGCTCCAGCCGGATGAGTTGATGATTGGGATAATCCTTCTGGAACTTGTAGATATTTTCGATCTTCGCGCCGCGCCAGCCGTAGATGGACTGATCGTCGTCCCCGACCACGAACAGGTTGTCGCGCCCCTGGGTCAGCAGATTCAGCCAGGCATATTGGATGCTGTTGGTGTCCTGGAACTCGTCCACCAGGACATGGCGGAATCGCCGCTGATAATGACCCAGGGGCTCCGGGTTGTCGCGCAGGAATTCATGAGCGCGCAGCAGCAGTTCGGCGAAATCGACCAGACCCGAGCGATCGCACTGCTCCTCGTAAATCCGGTAAACGCGCTGGAGTTGCCGTTCGAAGGGATCGTAGGACTCCTGCAAATGGCGGGCGCGGCGGCCCTCGTCCTTCTGCGCATTGATATACCATTGGATCTGGCGCGGCGGCCAGCGCGCTTCGTCCAACTCCAGGCTCTTGAGGATGCGCCGGATCAGGCGGTACTGGTCGTCCGAATCGAGGATTTGGAAGGTTTCCGGCAGACCGGTTTCGCGCGCGTGGCGGCGCAACAGGCGATGCGCCAGGCCGTGAAACGTGCCCATCCACATCCCGCCCGACGGAATGGCGAGCAGCGATTCGATGCGTCCGCGCATCTCCCTCGCCGCCTTGTTGGTGAAGGTGACCGCCAGGATGCTATTGGGCGAGACCGCCTCGACTTGTATCAGCCAGGCGATGCGGTGCACCAGCACGCGAGTCTTGCCGCTGCCGGCCCCTGCGAGCACCAGCATGGCTGTGGGGGGCGCGGTGACCGCCATGCGCTGGGCGCTGTTGAGGGAATCGATGATCGGGGTGATGTCCATGGGGGTATTTTACCGGATTCGGCCTTGCACAAACGCAACAAAGCCTGGAAAATCCACGAGCTTTAGAGGGGAGGTTTTGCGATGAGTTTCGATTTCAAGAAAATGTTGAAGCGCGAGTTGAATGTCGGTCTCAAGGATCAGAAGATTCGTTACGGCACAGGCTGCGTATCCCTGCTGGCTTCGGTGTTCCTGGGCAATATACCGCTGTTGGTACTGGGCGGGATACTGGTGGCCTCGGCCTACCTGCGCTGGTGCCCCGCCTATTCCGGTCTGAGCAAGAGTACGGTCGATCCCAACGAGCCCGCCGCGACCTGCGGCGGCGGCCACGTCGGCGAACTCTGATCGAACGAACTTTACAATGGCTGTTATCCCTTATTGGATCGCTTGCTGGAAAGCCGCTGCCCTCCGGTTCGCCTTGAGTCTTGCCGAACATTCAATCGCGGCGAACGGGGCTAAGGCCCGGGATAGGACGCTCAATCCTCCCGCCGATATTCCCCTTCGATCGTGCGCGGTCCGGGCGGTGGGCCCGAGCCAAACCCGAAGCGCTTTCTGATCACATAGGCCACGATCACCCGGCGCGTCCTCGGAAACAGGCACAATAATCCGAGCACGTCGGAGAGGAAGCCCGGTAGGAGCAACAAGACGCCGCCGGCCAGAATGATCGCGCCGTCGATTAGTTCCGTCGTCGGCAACTCGCCACCGGCCAAACTTTGCTGCAAGCGTACCCAGGTCGACCAGCCTTGGGTGTTCAGCAGATAAGTCCCCAGCGAGGCGGCGCCCAACAACAGCAGAAGGGTGGGCAGGAAGCCGATGACCGCGCCGATCTTGATCAGCAGATAAATTTCCAGAATGGGTAGGCTCAGCAGGGCGAGCAGCAGCCATCGCGCTATGTTCATTCAAACCTCGCAGCGTTTAAAATGGAACCGATTGGGTGGTTTTGCCATGAGTACGGAATATTGTCTAGTTTTATGTACCTGCCCCGAGGAGGAAACCGCCACGGAGCTGGCGAAGATGGCGGTGAGCGAACGCCTCGCCGCCTGCGTGAACATCCTGCCCGGCCTGACCTCGGTATATTTCTGGAAAGGCGCCATCGAAACCGCCCGGGAAACCCTCCTGCTCATCAAGACCGAAACGGCTGTATATCCCCTCCTCGAGGCACGCTTGCGGGAGCGCCACCCCTATGAACTTCCCGAGGTTGTCGCTGTCCCTATTGGGCGCGGTCTTCCCGATTATTTGCAGTGGATCAGTCAGTGGCTAACACCCGAATCTCAGGCCTGATTTTCCTTCCGTTTCTGTTGTGCTTCGCAGGGATGGCTTGCGCGATTGACAGCGCCGAGCTTCTGCCCCAGGAGCAGGCCTACCGTTTCGCCGCGAAAACGGAAACCGCCGACCGCGCCCTGCTCTCCTGGGACATCGCCAAGGGCTATCACCTCTACCGCAGCAAGTTCAAGTTCGTCGCCAAGACTCCGGGCGTGAGCCTGGGCGAGCCAACGTTCCCGATCGGGGAATGGACGCA
>DATIXD010000074.1:0-12308 GCA_035518875.1 Methylococcaceae bacterium
CATTACAGATTGTCTACGAGTTTCTGAAGGCGATGGTGGCGCGCAAGGCTTCGGATTTGTTTTTGGCGGATGATTTTCCGCCCTCCATGAAAGTGCATGGCAAAATGACGCCGCTCACCGCCAACAAGCTGACCGGCGAGCACACCCGAACCTTTGCCTATGCCTTGATGAACGACTATCAGCGCAATGAGTTCGAAGCCACCCAGGAGTGCAATTTCGCCATTGCGCCCGAAGGAATCGGACGCTTCCGCGTCAATATTATGGTGCAGCAAAACCAGATCACGTTGGTGCTGCGGACAATCACCACGGAAATTCCCACGCTCGAGGAGCTTCGCCTGCCCGAGATACTCAAGAATGTGGTAATGACCAAGCGCGGCCTGGTGATTCTGGTCGGGGCGACGGGATCGGGTAAGTCCACCACCCTCGCGGCCATGATCAACCATCGCAACGAGCATAGTCATGGCCACATCATTACCATTGAAGATCCGGTGGAGTACGTCCACAAAAGCAAGTCGTGCCTGGTGACTCACCGTGAAGTCGGACGCGATACCAAAGATTGGATGCCCGCCCTGAAGAACACCCTGCGTCAGGCACCCGATGTCATCCTGATCGGAGAAATTCGCGATCGGGAAACGATGGAATTTGCGCTCGCCTTCGCCGAAACCGGGCATTTGTGCATGGCGACCTTACACGCCAACAGCGCCAATCAGGCGCTGGACCGTATAATCAACTTCTTCCCGGAAGAGCGGCGCAACCAGTTGCTGATGGATTTGTCGCTCAATATGAAGGCGTTCATATCCCAGCGCCTGATTCCATCCTTGGAGGGCGGTCGCGCGGCGGCCATCGAAATCCTGTTGAACTCTCCCCTGATCGCGGAGCTGATCCTAAAAGGCGAGATCCATTCCATCAAGGAAGTGATGGCCAAGTCGCGCGAATTGGGAATGCAGACTTTCGATCAGGCGCTTTACGATCTGCAGGTCAGCGGCAAGATCAGCATGGAGGAGGCCTTGCGTAATGCGGATTCCATCAATGAGTTGAGGTTGCGCTTCAAGCTCTCCGGACAGATGGACAAAGCTCAGTCGAGCGTTTTGGCCCTGGAAGAAAAGGTCGAGGAAGACGAAACTGCAGCGTAAGTCCCCACATCGGGGCGGACTCCAGATTGTCAATCAGCGTGCAATCTGACTGCTCGTTGGCGGAGTCACAATGGATCGGCAGCGATGCGAACCGTGGGCATGCTCTTTAATCTGGCGGTTTTGCTATCATCGCGCTTTCACTACTTAAATTTAACAAACATGGCCGACGTCACCCCAAAGACCGTAAGCGTCAATTACGACCAATTGTCTGAGTCGCTGAGTCAGGAAGAGGTTGACGAACTCGCTGAGTTCTTGGAATCCAAAGCGGAATCCGAACATTGCATGACCTTGGAAAAAGCCGACGGCTTTTTATGCGCGATTGCGGTGGGTCCAGGACCAATCCCGACTTCTGAGTGGATGCCGGTTCTCTGGGGCGGGGATGACGGCCCGGTCTTCGAATCGATCGAACAAGCTCAGCGAATCACGCAGCTGTTGCTGCGGCACTGGAATGCCGTGTTGTCTGGCGTTCGAAGAAACCCTGGCGAAACGATGGATTTCTATGTGCCCCTGATAGCCTACCCGAATGATGAAGTGCCCGAAAACGCCATGGATACGGATTTGGGTAAAGCCTGGGCAGAAGGGTTTCGAATTGGCACGTCGCTCAACGATGAGCTGTGGGATGAATGCTTCAAGGAGGAAGATGACATCTACCATTGCTTTGCGCCCATCGTGTTGCTGGAAATGGGACAAAACCCCGATAAGCCTGACATGATCATCGACTTCGCAAAGCGCCAAGAACTGGTGATGATGTTGCCTGTCGTCGCAAACGAGTTCTATCGCTACTGGCGCGAATACGAAAAGCGCGAGCATCAACCCCTACCAATGAATCAACCATACCGTGCAACGCCCAAACTCGGTCGCAACGACCCTTGCCCCTGTGGCAGTGGCAAGAGATTCAAGAAATGCTGTGGGTCTGGTGTATCCCTGCATTGAGGCATTGACCATTCTCTTCAATGCTTCGACGTGGCCATCAGCACCCGATCGGCCAAATAAGATTTCCATTCAACTTCATGGCAATCAGTCCATTCAATGGCTCGGACGTCTATTACCTCGTCATTGCCGTCTTCTGCCGCGATGACACCGCTGTGATCCTTCGATAACCGTTTCACCACCATAAATGGATCATTCAAGGAAATCATTTCGGTTGCGGCAATGTCGGGAAACTCCCGCTCCAGACGGTTCGTATTGACCTTAAACACAGCTATACGGGCCGAACGGTTGGGTAGTTCCGCAAACAGCCTGGTCTGTTTATCCAAAGGGAGTCGATGATGCCAACCATGGAAACCTATTACATCCCGGGTTTTGCTGAACCCGTCAGCTCCCTCAGTCATTTGTTGAGCGCAGGGATTTTTGCAGTCATGGGATTCTTCCTGCTGCGCCGGGGTAGGGGAAGCGCTGCCCGCCTATTTGCCTTGGGGATATTCGTCTTTAGCTGCGTTTTCCTGCTGTCCATGAGCGGCGTTTACCATCTGCTCACGCCAGGCGGCGGCGGTCACCAGGTGTTGCAACGGCTGGATCATGCCGCGATTTTCGCCCTGATCGCCGGCAGTTTCACCCCGGTCCATTCGATTCTGTTCACGGGCTGGGGGCGTTGGGGCGTGTTGTTGTTGATCTGGGTCTTGGCGACGACGGGCATCACACTCAAGGTCATCTTCTTCGACGACATCCCCGAGTGGCTAGGCTTGATATCATACCTGGGGCTTGGCTGGATCGGTCTGGCATCGGGCATTACGCTTTGGCGCCGCTACGGCACCGGTTTGGTCAGGCCCTTAGTCTACAGTGGTCTGTCTTACACATTCGGGGGCCTGCTGGAATTCCTCCGGATGCCGGTATTGATCCCCGGCGTGATTGGGCCCCACGAGTTACTGCATTTCGGAGTACTGGCAGGGATCGGCTTTCATTTCCGGTTTCTGTTCGGCATACTGGATCGGGCTGTCCCTTGCGAGTCCTAACTACCATTCCCGTCGCGAGCACTGCAATAGCAAAAAGGTCGCTTGCGCGAGTCGGCCTCTTCAATTCAATTGCGGCCCCGAGTAGGGCGCTACTCGGGGCCCCACCTCCGGTGGCTTCTAATACCGGCGTCCACCGCCGAAACCACCCCGACCGCCGCCAAAGCTGCCGCCGGATTTTTCTTCGCGCGGGCGGGCTTCGTTGACGGTCAAATTGCGCCCTTCGAAATCCTTACCGTGCAAGGCGGAGATGGCGGCCTGAGCACCCTGATCGTTGCTCATTTCGACGAAACCGAAGCCTTTGGAGCGGCCGGTATCGCGATCCATAATGACGTTCGCGGACTCGACCGCGCCATACGCTGCGAACATTTCTTCCAGCTCACGGTTGCCTATGGTGTAGCTCAGGTTGCCAACATACAATTTCTTGCTCATGAAAAACTCCTAAAAGATGAAAAGATAGAAAAAAGACAGTTGCCGATCGATTGATCAGCCGTTAACGACGCCTTCTGCCGCCGCTCCGCCCACGGGGACGCTCTTCGTTGACGCGAAGACAGTTGCCGCGTAGCGTGTGCCCGTTCAGGGCACTGATCGCGGCTCGGGCCTCGTGGCCCTCCATTTCGATGAAGCCGAAACCGCGGCAGCGACCGCTAAAGAGGTCGCGCGCCAGTTCCATCGAGCGCACCCGCCCGTGCTCGGCAAACAACTCGGTGAATTCTTTTTCGGTGAGGTCGGCGGGTAAATTGCCGGCATAGATTCGCAGCATGGTATTTCTCCTACGGTAGAAACGATCGCGGTGCTAAGAGGCGCGGCGTTGTGAGCTTGTTGCGCCGTGCCGTCGCGCGGCAGTAGACCCGCTTGGCTGAGGTGTCCGCGGCGGCGTCCGCTCTGCTTTCACCGCCGACAGGATTTCCGCGGGCACCGGATGGGCCGGCAATTTTCGGCCCAGCAGGCGCTCGATGTCCCGCAATTGCCGGGCCTCGTCCGTGCATACCAGCGATACCGCTTCGCCACCGGCGCCCGCGCGACCAGTCCGGCCAATGCGGTGTACGTAATCCGCGGGAACATTCGGTAGCTCGTAATTCACCACATGCGGCAGTTGCTGGATGTCGAGGCCGCGTGCCGCGATGTCGGTGGCGACCAGCACTTGCACCCGATTGGCTTTGAAGTCACTGAGAGCACGGGCCCGTACGGACTGGCTCTTGTTACCGTGAATCACGGCGACCTGAAAACCGTTCCGGCCGAGTTGGTCCGCGAGTCGGTCGGCGCCGTGTTTGGTTCGTGCGAAAACGAGGGTTTGGCCCCAGCGCCCCCGGCCCAGGAAGTGGGCGAGTAGCGCGTGCTTTCCGGCCTTCGGGACGTGATAAACACATTGGCTGATCCGTTCCGCCGGTGCGTTGCGCGGTGCGACGTCGATGCTCAGGGGGTTGTGCAGAAGCCCCGCCGCGAGCTCACGGATATCCTCCGAGAAGGTTGCCGAAAAGAGCAGGTTCTGGCGGACTTTCGGCAGCAATCCCAGTATGCGTTTGATGTCATGGATAAAACCCATGTCGAGCATGCGGTCGGCTTCATCCAGCACGAGAAAACCGATTTTCGCCAGGTTGGCGCGACGCTGGCCAACGAGGTCGAGCAACCGTCCGGGCGTTGCGATCAGGAGATCGATACCGCGGCGTAGAGCATCCACCTGAGGCTGCAGACCGACGCCGCCGAAGACGACCGCGGCCCGGGTCTCGGTGTACTGGCCATAGACGCGCACGCTTTCGCTGACTTGTGCGGCGAGTTCGCGGGTCGGCACCAGCACCAAGGCTCGCGGGGCTCGTCCGGCGTGCGGTCGGTCCTTAGCCTGGGCGCCATCTTCCAGGCGCTGTAGCAGAGGCAGGGTGAAAGCGGCGGTCTTGCCGGTACCGGTCTGAGCCGCAGCCAGCAAGTCGCGGCCGTCCAGTACGGCCGGGATGGCTGCCGATTGAATGGGCGTGGGGCACGTGTAGCCTTGTTCGGCGACGGCGCGCAAGAGAGCCTTGGAAAGGCCGAGAGAAGTAAAAGCCATGTAGTTTTTCCTGGCTCGCGACTACCGCGACGAGCGCGGCATCGGTCTTTGGCGAGAGCACGTAGGTTGGAATGACCACAGGGTGGGCCAAAAGACACACCGCGTGCGGTTTGACAGGAGGCGGCGGGGACTAGCAGGTGCCGGAAGGCATTAACTGAAAGGGAACTACCGTATCCTCGGGGCGAAGACCGATCTTGCACCGCGACAAACTGAGGAAACCATACGCCGAGTTCTCGGGATTGTCTAGTGTTTGTACTCTCTTGCGGGGCTAGAGCCCGGGAATTTGTCACTGGCCTTGGAGTGTGTTAGGTTGCCGTGGCCGGATTAAGCCGATCAACGGCTTGTAAGGGCTTTGTCCCGCACTGGGCGCTTTCCCGGTTGCCGACTTCTTCCTGAAGTCGGCGGCCGCTATCTTGGTTGGTTCCCCAAACCGCGTCCGACGCGGCCGGAACGCGGCATGTACTTACGATTCGGCTCTTCGCAACAGGGAGGTGGCTGGACGTAAGCTCGAATTCGATACGCTGCAAAACATTGCCGTTCGATGAGGTTCCCGAGGGCAAGTCTAATGGCGATCCAGACTCCAGAGGTTGAGATGCTATCTACAAGCTTAACACCCCACAACCCCTCGCTTACGGCGAGCAATTTTCAGCAAACGTGTGGTTTTTGCGGGTGCGTGTTCCGTGTGGACATCACCTGGCGGATATCCTATTCCTACAAGGGCGCACATGACACCCAAGCCTATGCTTGTCCTGAATGTCGGCGCGACTGCCGAATCAGAACGTCGACCACGCCGCAGGTTACTTTGATTTCAAAACGTACCGACGGCCGCACAGGTCCATTTCCGCATAATTGAAATCGGGCCCCGCTCGAACTCAGCCCGCAACTCGATGACGGGGTTGAAACCGCCGTTCGGCGTTATCACGGCAAAGAGCCTGCCCACCTTTTGGCTGGAATGAGTACGGGCTTTACGGTGAAAACCCCACCAAGCTCCTGAAAATCGGGGGCAGAGTCCTTTCCAATGCAGAGATGAGCCTGAAGGCGGGTCGAGGCGGAGCCTCTTCAGGCAGCGGTTTGTTTGGATTGGTTGAAGAGTTGAAGGAGTTCTGTCGGGGCCTGCTTAAGGCGGCGGGCGGCCTCATTATCGCTGCATCGATCGGCAATTTCATCGAATTGTTGGACGGTGACGTCTGGCTTGGGGTAGCGTTGAGCCTCAGTGGCGATTTCAGTTTTTGGTACGGCGTCATCATGTCCTGCTAGCGGTAGCGTTTGCGGAGCAGGCCTTTGGCGACGCGGCTGCGGTGCGCATGGCGAAAGTGCTTGAGCGTGTCCGTCATCCAGACATAGGCAGCGGTTCGATCAGTCAGGGTAAAGGAAACGGGCTCGTTGCCTGCAACAAACGCTATTTGCGGTCTTGGGGAACATCGATCCACACGAATCCCTCCCGGTTGGGCATCCGGACCTGGGGTAGCGTGGTCGCGTTCATGTCCATTTGTTCGCCGATGATGCCGTTGAGGTAAAGAAGGTAGGCGGTGACTGCATAAACCTGGTTGTCGCTCAGCGAGGCGGGCTTATCGAGCGGCATGGAGCGGCGCACGAAATCGAAAATTGTCGTCGCATAAGGCCAGTAAGTGCCGATGGTCTTGTCCGGATCGGGTTCGGTCAAGCCATGTTTTCCACCCGCCAGTTCCTCGGCACTCCCGCCCATGCCTTTGGGGCCGTGGCAGCTCGCGCATTGGCTGTCATATACCGTCTTGCCTTCGACGGCGGTTCCGCTTCCGGGTGGCAAGCCCTTGCCGTCGGGGAACACGCTCATGTCCCAGGCGGCGATTTCCTGTGGACTTGCCGGCCTGCCCAACTTCGGGCCTTCCAACTTTTCGGCCGCATGCGTGTTCGCCGAAAACATGAGTAACAGCAGCGCCAGGGCAGGGGCGACAATGTACATCCTACGATTTTGATTCGACTCAGACGTAGACATGGCTGAGGCTTCCGTCTTGGGCCACCGCCCAACTGACGATGGCATTGTATTGAAAATAGCCGTTGCGTCCGCGCATCGCGATCAAGTCCTCGCGCTCTGGCTGGGCATAGCCAGTTTCGTCGATGGTTCGGCTTTTCAGGATGGCGGGTGAACCGTCCCAGCGCCAGGGGATGCGGAAACGGGTGAAGCTCCTGGACAATACGGGCTCTTGCAGCGCGGCTTCCGCCCAGGTTTTGCCGGCGTCGGCGGAAACCTCCACTTTCACGATCCTGCCGCGTCCGCTCCAGGCCAACCCCGCTATCTGATAAAGCCCCGGGCCTTGCAGCTTGTGCCCCGGCGAAGGATGGGTGATGAGCGATTTGGCTTCCATGACGAAGGTAAACTGGCGCGCCTTGCCGTCCGGTTGCAATTCCGTGTATTTGGCGGTTTCGTTGCGGGCCATCAACGGCTGGTCGGCGGCCTGCAGCCGGCGCAGCCACTTGATGTTGAGCACGCCCTCCCAACCCGGCAGGACGAGACGCAGCGGATAACCGTTTTCCGGACGCAGCCGCTCGCCGTTCTGATAGATTGCCAGAATCGCGTCGTCCAGGGCCTTCTCTATCGGGATGCTGACATTGATGGCGGCGGCGTCTGCGCCTTCGGCGATCAGCCAGCGGGCATTCGGCAAAAGCCCGGTTTCCTCCAATACCACCGCCAGCGGTACGCCGGTCCATTCGCTGCAGGAAACCAGGCCGTGCAGATTGCCCGCGGCCGCCTGCATGGGCTCCTCATGCCAACCCGCATTGCTGTTGCCGCCGCATTCGATGAAGCAGATCTTCGAAGTCATCGGATAACGCAGCAGATGCTCCATGGTGAAAAAGAGGGGATTTTTCACCAGGCCGTGTATCAGCAATTGGTGTTGGGCCGGGTCGATTATCGGCACGCCGTTATGATGGCGCTCGAAATGCAGTCCGGATGGGGTGATCGTGCCCGCCAGCTTATGTAATGGCGTCCACGAGATGCCGTTGCCGGGCGCCGCCGCATTGCTGGAGATCCAGCGGATGGTTTCCGTCTCGAAAGACGAGGGCTGGCCGTAATTGGAAAAGGGTTTGCCGGGTTCCAGCATCCACGCGGGGCGCTCTAACCCGGCAGCTTGGGTCTTGAGGCCGGCGAAAGCGGCGACGCTAAACACGACGCCCCGTTTCAGGAACAGCCGCCGATCCACGAGGCCGCCACCGGCCACGGACTGGAGATCGTCGGGATCAAGCGGGGGCAGATGATCGGTTGGCATAACTGATCTCCAATGCAATAGACCGGTCTAGTTTAATCTCACTCCCGGCAATCGCCCAATGCAAGACAATCGGAATTGTGGTCCAAAACAAAAACGGCTTTCAGCTGTCCGAGTAATTACAGGGCGTCTCGAAACTGAAGGCATTTACTTTTCACCCCCACCCAGCTCTCTCCAAGAAGGGCAAGGATTGTTTGAGTGGCTTTACTTTCGAGACAAGCAGTACGTTAATCTATGCGGCACGAAACCCGAGGTTCGAAAACGAGGATTTGGGCATGCGCGAGTTTGCCGAGTTTGTGATGCGGAGCCGATTTCATGCGATGGCCTTGGCGGGTTTTTTCGGCGCCTTGTCATTGTCCTTGCTTCCACTTGCCTTCTTGAGTGCCGGTATCGTCGGGCTGGTGGCGCTGCGCCGGGGCTGGCGGGACGGTCTTTTCGTTTCGGTCGGGGCTTCGATTCTGGTTGCGGCGGGCTGGTTTCTGGTGCAGTCACGGCCGGGTCTAGGGTTCCCTGTCGTGTTGGCCCTATGGCTGCTCGTGTTGTTGTCGGCCGAAGCGTTGAGGCGCAGTGAGTCCCAGGGCATAGCCCTGATGATCGTGGCATCGGCCGGTGCGCTGTTTGTCATTATCATGCATGCCTTGGTCGGCGACGTGGTGGCTTTCTGGGAGGCTTGGCTCCGACGTGCCGTCACCGGCGTTCCTGGTGCGACCGTCCAGGGATTCGAGCGCGATGGCACCTTGCGGTTGATGAACGGGTTGATCGCACTGCTGTTCGGGACGAGCGCGATGTTCAGTCTCCTGATCGCGCGGTGGTGGCAGTCGCTGCTCTATCATCCGGGCGGATTCGCTCCAGAATTTTGCCGCTTGCGCCTACCGCGCATGGTTTTGCCCGGCGTAGTCGCGCTGCTGCTGGTTTCGGGTTACTTCAGCCAGGGCTTGCTGGTGGATTTGTTTCTGATCTGCGTGATGATGTACTTTTTCGTGGGCTTGGCCGTGATTCATGGTGTGGTGGCGAGACGAAGGGTGCCTTGGGGCTGGGCCATTCCGCCTTACATCGCGCTGGCTTTTCTTCCGCACTACGCGTTGGTGGGAATGGCTTTTCTGGGCGCGTTGGATTCCTTTTTCGATTTTCGCGGCCGTGCGGCGAGACCTTGAGTACAAGCCGGCCCCCGGAGCGTTCCGGAGAGAAACCACTTTAAGCAGGCGCGGACGATCATGATTCCTTTCCGAGACACCATTCCCTGTCGGCATACGCCGTGGCTGACGTGGTCGCTAATCGTCCTGAATTTCGCCGTGTTTCTGCTCGGCTGGTTCCTGCCCGAGAAAACCTTGACCCATCTGTTTTATCTTTACGGACTGGTGCCGGCGCGCTACGGCTATCCGGAGTGGGCGCAAGCGGCGAGGCTGCCGGCGCATGATTACACGCCCTTCGTCACCAGCATGTTCCTGCACGGGGGCTGGCTGCACATCGTGCTGAACATGTGGATGTTGTGGATTTTCGGCGACAATGTGGAAGATCGCATGGGTGCGGTGCGATTCCTGACTTTTTACCTGCTGTGCGGCGTGGTTGCAGGGATTCTCCAGGTCTACGCCAATCCCGAGTCAACGGTGCCGGCCATCGGTGCCTCCGGAGGTCTGGCCGGAATCATGGGGGCGTTCTTTTTTATGTATCCTTATGCGCGCATCGTCATCTGGGTGTTCTTCCTACCCCTGTTCATCCAGGTGCCCGCCATCGCCTTTCTGGGTGCCTGGGTCATCTTTCAGCTGTATAAAGCCACCAGCGGTTTGGCCGGCGGCGAGGTTTACGCCGATGTGGCCTGGTGGGGGCATCTGGGCGGTTTTATCGCGGGGATGATTTTGCACCCCTTGTTCCTGTCGCCGGATCGTCAAGCCGGTCTGGATGCGAAGCGTGGCATTCAGCCATGAGCTATCGCCTGCATCCTTCCGAGCGAATCGAGCATGCTGTCGCCAAGGCGGCTTTCTTGCGCCTCTTGGGCGAATATCTGAAACCGGATTGCCTGCTGTCCGATCCCGAGGATCTTCGTCCTTACGAATGCGACGGACTTTCTGCCTATCGAGTCTTGCCCTGGATCGTGGCCTTGCCCGAGACCATCGAGCAGGCCCAGGCGGTCCTGCGCCAGTGTCATCGATTGGGCGTACCGGTGGTCGCCCGCGGGGCGGGCACCGGCCTGTCGGGCGGGGCGTTGCCATTGGAAAACGGCCTATTGCTGAGCCTCGCCAAGTTCAACCGCATCCTGCAAATCGATCCCCTCAACCGCCTCGCGAGGGTACAGCCGGGGGTCCGCAATCTGGCGGTCTCGGAAGCGGCCGCCCCGCATGGACTTTACTACGCGCCTGATCCTTCCTCGCAGATCGCCTGTACCATCGGAGGCAATGTGGCGGAAAATTCCGGCGGCGTACATTGCCTAAAATACGGCCTCACCGTCCACAACATCCTGGCGGTCAAGCTGCTCACGATGGATGGCGAACTGCTTGAAATCGGCTCGGCTGGTCTCGACGGCCCCGGTTATGATGTGTTGGCCTTGGTGACGGGTTCGGAAGGTTTGTTGGGCGTGATCGTCGAGATCACGCTCAAGTTGCTGCCGGTGCCGGAGACGACGCGGGTGCTCTTGGCCGCATTCGACAGCATCGAGCGGGCGGCTGAAGCGGTCGCGGCCATCATAGGTGCGGGGCTGCTCCCGGCCGGTCTCGAGATGATGGACAACCTCGCCATCCGGGCAGCCGAGGATTTCGTCCATGCGGGCTATCCGGTGGACGCCGCTGCGCTGGTGTTGTGCGAGATGGACGGAATTGAAGCTCAGGTCACTGCAGAGTCGGCGCGGGCGAGGGAGATCTTTCAAGCCATGGGTGCCGTCGAAGTTCGGCAGGCGAGGGACGAGGCCGAGCGCAAGAAATTTTGGGCCGGCCGCAAGGCGGCATTCCCGGCGGTGGGGCGCATCTCGCCGGATTATTACTGCATGGACGGGACCATTCCCAGGCGGCGGCTCGCCGAGGTGCTGCGGGGAATTTCAGTGCTTTCGGAAGAGTTCGGCATCGCCGTGGCAAACGTCTTTCACGCCGGCGACGGCAATCTGCACCCTTTGATTCTGTACGACGCCAACCGGCCGGGCGAGCTGGAGCGGGTCGAGGAGTTAGGCGGAAGGATTTTGGAGTTGTGCGTGGCGGCCGGCGGCACGGTCACCGGCGAGCATGGCGTCGGGATGGAGAAAATCGATCAGATGTGCCTCCAGTTTTCCGCGCAGGAACTGGCCCAGTTTCATGCCGTCAAGGCGGCTTTCGACCCCAGGAGGCTGTTGAACCCGGGTAAGGCCGTGCCAACCCTGCACCGCTGCGCCGAATTCGGCGCGATGCACGTGCACGAGGCGGGTTTGCCTCATCCCGAACTGGAGCGATTCTGAGAAGCTGTCTTCAAATTTACTGGGCACTGGGCGACCGTGATCCGGGCGCGAGCGGTGCTCGCAAGGGTGATGAAAAACATCCGTGTTTTTCACCCTTTCGGGCGTCCCGTTTCTCTCCCGGAGAAATGGTCATGTATCTCTCGTACATGCGGGTTGCCGCGCTGCGGCCGCGCTCGCCTGATGGCCGCTCGTTACAATGTTGAAGACCGCTTCTGAAAGGGTGGGCAGGAATAGTACGTGCGTGATCAAGATTTGAGCGAGCCGCTTCGGGACCGGGTGCTGGCGGCTTCGGGCAGCTTGACTCCACTGGATATCGTCGGTGGTGGCAGCAAGTCTTTCTATGGACGTCGAAGGGCGGGGGAAGCTTTGGCGATCCGCGATCATCGGGGCATCGTGAGCTACGAACCGACCGAGCTGGTGCTGACCGCGCGCGCCGGTACGCCCTTGGTGGAAATCGAGAAGGCTCTGGCCCGGGGCGGTCAAATGCTCGCCTTCGAACCGCCCCATTTCGGCGCGAACGCC
>DATIXD010000075.1:0-4985 GCA_035518875.1 Methylococcaceae bacterium
CAGTATGGCTATCTCGTCCAGACTTAGCGCCCGTTCCCGGCCCTTTTCCTTCCCACCGGCGTCGGTCACGCCGAAGGCGATAGCCGGGTTGACTTCAATGATGTGCCGCTTAACCGCATAGTCGAACATGCGCTGAAGCAGCCGCAGCACGTCATTCGCCATCGTGGGCGCGCCACGTCCGACAATGGTCTGAAGCAGTTCATCGACATGCCGCGGCTTCACAGTCTCAACCGGCATTTTCCCGAGTGCCGGCCGGATGTCCTTGTCGATACGGCAGCGCACCACATTCGGGTGTTTAAGCCGGTTCTCGATCATGCGGGCATAGTATTCGTCCGCCAGTTGCCCGACAGTCCGCGCATTCTTCGCTTCCTCGATCTTGGCGAGTGCTTCAGCCTTCCTTTCCTGCTTCTCGCCCGCCGGATCACGGCCCAGGTGGACTTGGGCGCGTAGTTCCTTGGCCTTTTTCCGGGCCTCGGCCAGCGGTAGCACGTCAAAACCGCCAATATTCATGACGCGGGACTTGCCGGCAAACTGGTAGCGAAGTCGCCAGAAAGGTTTCGCGTAACCTTTTGGACAGCACAAATAGAGCCCGCTGCCGTCACTGACACCCTCGAAAGGCCCGGATTTCAATAGCTGACGGATTTTTAGCTCTGTAAGCCTTGTCATTGCTGGGTTTCTCCAAAAAAGTTGTACTTAATTTCGGCCTACCTTCGATTAGGTACAACTTTAAGTACAAACTAATTATGGGATTGTGAGAAACAAAGTGCAACAAGCAGAAATGAAAAAGCCGCGTATTTCGCGGCTTGCAGCGGGTTGGTGAAACAACCTGATAGTGTCTGAAGCGTCACTCTATATTCTGAATCTGTTCGCGCATTTGCTCGATGAGAACTTTCATCTCCACCGAGGCTCGGGTGGTTTGTGCATCGGCGGACTTCGAACCCAGGGTGTTGGCTTCCCGGTTCATCTCCTGCAGGAGAAAATCGAGGCGCCTTCCGGCCGGCTGATTCTGTTCCAAGGTGCGCAGCACCTCGTCCAAGTGCGAGTCGAGCCGATCCAGTTCTTCCGCCACGTCCAGCTTTTGCGCCCAATAAACCATCTCCTGTTCCAGACGGTCGGCGTCGGGTTTGGCCGAAACCTCGGCGAGCCGCGCCAGCATTTTCTGCCGGATCGCCGCCAGCACTTCCGGCAGGCGCTGGCGTGCGCAGGCGACCTGCTCCCTTATCTGGCGGCAACGGGTTTCAACCAACTCGGCCAGCTGCCTGCCTTCCGTCTCGCGGGCGGCGATGATTTTTGCCATCGCCTCGTCCAGAACCTCGAATGCGCCGGGCGCGAGCCGGTCGCGATCCGCCTCGGCCTCATGCAGCACGCCGGGCCATTTGAGCAGATCGAGCGCGGAAAAACCGGCCAGGGATTGCCCGATCAAAGTCTCGATCTCCCGCGCGGTGGCCAACAGGCTCCGCACCAGCTCCAGATCGAGTTGCAGACCCATTTCACCGAGCGCGGTCTTTTTCAAGGCGAGGGAAACATCGAGCCGGCCGCGCTTCACGAAGGCGCCGATCCGATTCCGCGCGTCGGCCTCGATGAACCGCAAGGGCTCGGGTAGGCGCAGAGCGACATCCAGATACCGATGGTTGACCGATCTCACTTCCCAAACCAGTACCCAGCCCTCACAGTCGCGTTCAGCGCTGGCGAACGCGGTCATGCTGCGAATCGTCATGTTTTGTTTATACCGCTACGATTACGAAAAGGCTATGATGGTATGACGATTTCAGAGATGAGGAAACTTTCCCAAGGCCGATGGGAACTCACGACAAACCCGACGATTACCCGAGCGAGTGGTATTTCCTCCAGCCGGGCACCATCGTCGATCAATACATCATCGAGCGTCCCCTGGCGGGCGGCGGGTTCAGCTCAGTTTATCTGGCGCGTCAGCTGGCCGATCAGCATCAGGTGGCCATCAAGGAATACCTTCCGCGTCGCCTGGCTCATCGCACCTGGGGGGACAAGGTGGTACCCAACAACGAGGCGTCGCGGTCCCTGTTTTTGCGAGGCCGCAAGCTTTTCCTGGAAGAGGCGAAAGTGCTCACCCAGTTGCGGCATCCCAACATCGTCGAAGTCTTGAATTTCTTCCAGGCGAATTCAACGGTCTACCTGGTGATGACTTACGAATACGGGAAGATTCTCGGCGAGTACCTGAAGGACAAGGCAGGTAGCCTGAGCGAGCAGTTTCTGCTGACGGTTTTCCCCGCTTTGTTGAATGGTCTCAAGGTGATCCACGAACGAGGACTGCTGCACCTCGATATCAAGCCCCACAACATCCTGATCCGCGCCGGCGGCGATCCCCTGCTCCTGGATTTCGGCGCGGTGCAACCCTATCCGCACGCCGGCCGCGGCAAGATAGCGAAGGTGCTGACCAATGGCTTTTCGCCCGTCGAACAGTACTCGGACGAAGGAAATCTCGGCCCCTGGAGCGATATCTATGCCGTCGGCGCCACCATGCGCACCTGCCTGGATGGCGCGACGCCGCCGCCGGCGCCTGAGCGCGCCGTGAAGGATAAACTGATCCCGGCCGCCGTAGCCTTCAGGCGCAAATATCCCGCTCCCTTGCTCAAAGCGATCGATGCCGCGCTGACCGTCGCACCGGAAAAACGGCCCCAATCGGTCGCCGAACTGCTGGCCGCCTTGGCCGCCTGTCCCGCCGAACCACAGCAATCCTAAGGACCATCGCGGCCTAAAGGCCACGTCCGGTGGGCTCGAAAACCAGCCGGTGACGCGCATCGCCCGGTCGAAACGCCAGCGGAATCCCCTCCTGCCAAGCCGGTTGCTGGTCGCGGTAATGCCCTGACAACGGATGACCCGATTGTCCGGCCGGCATGTGCAATATGCCGTCACCCGGGTGGTCGGGCGATATGACCATGCGCTCGGTAGCGCCGTGCCCGCCGCCCAGTATACGCACGCAGAAGCCGGAGCAGCCCGCGCTGTCGGCGGTCGGCATGTCCAATAGCCAGGACAGGGCCGGCGCGCTCTGGCTGAAAGGATGGCGAATGGTGATGCGGTTGATTTTCCCCCAGGAAAGCTCCGCCAGCGACGCGACCCGATGCTTCTCTTTCAGCTCGCCGGCGCTGGTTTTCAGGACATCGAGAATCAATGCGTGCCAATCGGCGTAGCGCTTGTCCGGCAGGGTATCGGGGATTCGTTCGGTAAGCAGGGCGCGCAGCGGCGTTTCCATTTTCCGCCAGGTGTAGGCGAAGCTCGCGTCCATTTCTCGGCAGCGACCGACCATAGGCGCGAATACGGTCTCCGCCAGCTTTTGCCGGAACGTCGCCAATAGCCCGATGCCCAGGCTTTCCACGTCCATGCGCCCATTCCAGGCATCGATATAGCGCGCGGCTTCTTCCAGCAAGGGATCGCGGCGCGCAGCGTCATCCAGCGCGGAAAGGGCGAGTTGGCGGTAGAATTCGAAAAACTCGCTCCAGGTGTCCAGTTGCAGCTCGAGCAAGTCCGCTTCCGTCGCCTTGCTCATCTGACGCAGGCGCTCTGCGATTCGGTAGGCTCGATAGCCATGGGCATAGTTGTGACCGATCACGTAAGGGTAATCGCGTCCCAGGGTGCGGTTGTTCGCGGTTGCGAGATAGCCTTCCGGCGGGTCGATCACGCGCGGCAGTTGTTCGGGCGGGATGAAACCGTCCCAGGCGGTCGGCCTTTCGGCCCAGGACAGGCTCACCGACCCGTCAAATCCGCGCCGGCGGGGAAAGCGGCCCAGATAGGTCCAGGCAATGCGGCCGTCGGCATCGGCCAGGACCACGTTCTGTGGCGGGCCGCCCGATCGGTTCATCACGGACATGGCCTGCTCCAGGGTATCGGCTTCGGTCATGTCCAGCAGTCCCAGATCGACGAACGAAGGGTCGAGCGCCGTCCAGCGGACCGCGACCGGCTGTCCCAGCAGCGGAGCGGACGACACCGGGCCCCAAACCGTGTCTCTCAGCTCAATCGGGATTTCGCCGCCGTCTTTGACGCGGATGGTTTCCGTGCGCCGCTCGAACGCCCGCCAGCCCTCGGGTGTGCGGTATTCCTCGGGATTGGCGGGGTTCAGCTCAAGCTTGACCAGATCCAGCACATCCGCATCGACATTGGTGAATCCCCAGGCGATTCGGCCATTGCTGCCGGCGACCAGCATCGGCAGGCCGGGCAAGGTCAAACCGATCAGCTCGCGCCCGGCATAGCGAAGGCAAGCGCGGTACCAGATGTTCGGTAGCCCCAGGCGCAGGTGCATGTCGTTAGCCACGATGGCCCGGCCGTCGCGGGTTTTGGCGCCGCTCACCACCCAGTTGTTGGAACCGGCGATGACCGCTTCCGAGTCGACGCCCCCCGCCGTCAAGTTCGTGTCCGGCTGGCCGAGCGCGGCAAAGGCCCGGGCCGGGATCGGCCGCGCCGGCCGACGCGACTCGGGGCCGCCCAGCAAGACGGTCGTATAACTGTCCACGTCCGGCGTCAGAAATGCGAACAAATCCGGCGGCAGAGCTTTTTCCATCACGCTCAACATGCGCTCGTCCTGTTCCTGGCCGTTCAGGATTTGAAACACCCCCAAGGCCACCAGCAAGCTGTCCTCGAGCCGCCAGGGAGCGGGCTGAAACCCAAGGGCGATGAATTCGGGCGGCAAGTCGTGCGCCTGTTCGATAAAGCCGTTGACGCCCATCGCATAAGCCTCCAGCGCCCGTCTCTGATCGGGCGGGAGGGAAGCCAAGATCGTCCGCGCCGCCTGCTCGAATCCGTAGGAACGCTGTTGCCGATCGAGCGTCAGCGCGCTCTCCCCGAACAACTCGGCCAGCCGACCGGCGCTTTTTCGACGCAACACCTCCATCTGGAACAAACGATCGCGGGCGTGCAAATAACCCAATACGCGCTGGGCGTCTTCGCGGCTGGCAGCGGTTATCGACGGAACGGCCAAGTCATCGGAATAGACCGTCACCGGAGCGCTCAAGCCG
>DATIXD010000076.1:0-2936 GCA_035518875.1 Methylococcaceae bacterium
CGGCGAGTTCCCTTTCCACCTGCCACCGGTTCGAGACGACGGGCACGGGCTCCCGGTAATCGGGTCCCACGGTGCATCCGGCCAAGCCCGCTAGGAGGAGTAGCCAGCCCCATTTAGCCTTCATGATCATGTCCTTTGAGAAACAGGGAAACCGCGGCGCCAATGGTGCGTTCTTTTTCCGCTGCGCTCAAGCCAGGCTGCAGTCCCATCAGGCAGCGGAAGTGCTTGTGGCCTTGCAGCATGCCTAGAAAGAGTTGGCTCGCCGTCTCCGCATCCGCGAGGCGGAGCACGCCTTCTGCCTTCAGTTTGGTCAGATACGACGAAAGTTGCTCATGGAAGGAGCCTGGGCCAGATCGGTAGATCACTTCACCTAGGCTGGGAAAGTTGCGTTGCTCCGCAATTATCAGGCGATAAAGCTCCAAGTTCTCGCTTGAATAGAGGAGATCGACGAAGCCGCGGGCGATGGTTTTCAGGCTGACCACCGGATCCTGCCTCTCGGTCTGGACCCGGGAAAATGTGCTCAGCAAGGCCTCGCACTGGCCGGCGATCACGGCGGCGAATAACTCCTGCTTGCCCTTGAAGTGGTTGTAGAGGGTCGGTTTCGACACTGGCGCGGCCTCGGCGATGGCTTCCATGCTGGCGCCGCTATAGCCGTGGGCGAGAAAGGCACGCTTGGCCGCCTCCAGTATGGCCTGTCGTTTAGGATTGACGACTGCGCTCATTACATCGTTCGAACGCTGAGTTGCTTTGGAGTGAGATTAGCGACTAGACTAAACCACACCGTTTAGTAAGGCAACCGAAAACCGATCAGCCTCTCAGCGCCGCCTTGATACGCTGAAAATGCTTGATGATTTCCTTCTTCATCTGTTCCCGGCCAATCGAGTGCTTCACCGCCTGTCCTAACCCCGCCACCTGGTCGGTGGAGGAACGCAGCCCATACAGAACGATCGCGCCATCCAGGTAGGGCAGGCTGCCGAACGTCGCTTGGCTGGAATTGTAGGAATGCCCAACATAGAACTCTCGCTGCACCATGACTGCGCCGTTATTCAAGGAATAGGCCAGGTGGTGGCTCAGAATCGGGGTGGGCCGTTTTTGGACCTCGCGATTGATCCAGAGGAATTGGCTTTCTACGCCGGCGGGCAAAGTGGCGGGAGAACGCAGCAAAGCCTGCTGCAGCACCGGGAAATATCGGGCCAAGACTTTGTTCTCCCAGGTATCGGCAGCCAGTTCGGCGCTCGGATCGGCTTTTTCACCCCCGCCACGATCATAGGCGGCGATGCTCTTCAAGCCGCCCTGCTGATAGGCCTTCAGGCGCTCGGCCAGCAACGCTCGGTAATTGGCGGAAACCGCTTCGGCAACGGCCTTGTCGTTACCCGTATCGATCCGGGACTGGAGAGCCTGGAAGGAGGCGATTTCCTGGCTGGATAGGTTGAAGTCGGAGCCCGGCTTAACCTCCAGCAAACCCCTGGCCTCGTCGGCTTGGGCCGCGGTGTAGGCGAACTTGGCGAAGGCCTCGGCACCCGATCCTGCGGCCAGATCGCCCCGGGCGATGACGTCGGGATCGGCCGCCAACAGACTGCCCCGCTTGACGAGGTCTACGAACTTGGCCGGCGACGCCTTGACATACATGGCGATACCGCTGGCCAAGGACTTGGCGCCGCCTTCGGAGACGGAAAAGGAAACGATTTCTCCTTGCTGCAGCCGGGGCACGTCCGCGGGCGGGATACCGACAGCCGCAATCACTTCCTCGGCGGTGGGGTCAGCCAGCGCGACGCCGGCATTCAACAAAAGGACAGCCAGCAGGACGTAGCGGCCGGAGCTTCGAGCTAAGGTGGGAGAGGCGTGCTTCATGGTGAAAGGTGGTGCTACTCAGGATCGCTTTGGTTAACCTCGGGTGAATTTAATCAGTCACATGAGGAGGCCAAAGACGAACACAACGGCACTTCGGGATCAAGAGTACGCTGTTGCGCCGGTCCTGTACATGGTGATGGAAATAAATACCAAGACGTTGACGCCGGTCTTGGGGAACGAGCGAGGTGCCGACGGGTGACGAATAAAGGCGACTGGATCTCCCCGGGGCTACAGGCCGAGTCTGGAAGGCACGCCGGTTGCTGAATCCCCGGCGGGCGTGTGTACCTGCATTTGTCAAAAGTTTGCACCCCGTGCGCGTTGCCCACCAATCTCCCGCTCCAACCCCACGCTCGCAAACCCGCAGGGATGCTGGATCGTGTCTCTTGACCAGTCAAGAGACCGACAGAGAACGACGACAAAATTGGGTAAAAGATGGCCAGAAACAGGGGATGAAGCGGAGGAGGCGGTCTAAAGGCAAAACGCGGAACCCGCGCCAGCCGAGCCCGGTCACGTCGGGGCGGATCCCGAACGCCTGCACGGCCTGCGTCAGCTCGTCCTTGCCGGCACTCGTGAAGAGCAGGCGCTCTAGGGCGCGGGTCGTTCTCGATCGCGCAGGCCTTCCCTTCGGTGACGGAGACGCGCTTCGAGCCGTCCGACACCTCGAGGTAGATCCCGCTAGGAGTCTTGCCTCGAGCCGGCAGGCGCCGTTCGTCGCGTTCACGAGGATCGTCTCGGCGACGTCTTGCTTCCCGCCCTCGACGTTCCGGCCGATGAATGTGCGGATGCCCTTCACGCTGAGCGTCTTCACGTTCTTGCGCCGGTGGGCGATGCGGCCCGGAGGGAACTCCGCGGGCGGGACCCACGCGAGCGCGCGGCGCGCCAGCGGCAGCAAGGCAGCGGCGGCGACGAGCACGAAGAATCGGCGGTCGAAACGGGCGGGCTCTGGACGGGCGCAGTTTACGGCGCGCCGAGCCTCCGGCACAAAGCCTTCACCGCATCGCGCAGCTCCGGACGCTTCAGGGCGTATGCGAGGTTCGCTTCCAGGTAGCCGATCTTGTCGCCCGCGTCGTAGCGCTGCCCCTCGA
>DATIXD010000077.1:0-5854 GCA_035518875.1 Methylococcaceae bacterium
GAGACCGGCCGACCGTCGGAACAAGCCGCCTGCCGCGTCGGCGACGGGCGTGTGCTTTGGGGAAGCTAGCCATGTGCCTGGGGATTCCCGTGCAGGTCCTGGCCGTGGAGGGCCGTTTCGCCCGCTGCCTCGGCCGCGACGGAGAACGCTCGATCGACCTGATGCTGGTGGGCGAAGTCCTTCCAGGGCAATGGCTGATGACGTTCATGGACGCCGCCCGCGCCCTGTTGACCGACGAGGAAGCGGCCCAAAGCAACGCTGCCCTAGATGCCTTGCAAGCAGTGCTGACCGGGGCCACGGATGTGTCCGCCTACTTCGCCGACCTGACCCGCCGCGAGCCGCAATTGCCGGATTTCCTGAGATAAAGCCCCCCATGACCTTCGATACTCCGTCTGACTTACCCATTGACCGGCTGACGGCCCTCCTGGCGCGACTGGTGAATCAGCATGGCTTGGTTTCACTGGACGAGACCGGCATCGACGCGTTCACGTGTGCGCCCGGCGCAAGTCTGCTGTTCTTCCCCGAAGACCCGGAACGGGTGCCCGAAAGCTGGGACGTGGCGGCGGTGCTGCCCGATCTGCTCAAGGATTTTCCGCAGCCCTGCCGGGCCGGGGTTATCCCGCCCGGAAGCGGCCGAGTCTTGCGTAACCGCTACGGCTTCAAGCTCTGGCCAGCCCTCGTGTTCCTGCGGGACGGGGGCTATTTGGGCGCCATCGAGGGCATGCGCGACTGGGCAAGCTTCCTGGCCGAAGCCCGCCAGATCCTGGCCCGCCCGGTCAGCCGTCCGCCCACGGTGGGTATCGAGGTCCGTACGGAAAACATGGGACCTTCCTGCCATTGATTCGGAGCGCACGATGAAAGCCTTTCCCATTCCCATCATCGGCGAGTCGCCGTTCCCAGCCGAGGCCGACGAACCTTTGCAGGTCATCGTGAGCCCCGGCGAGATGCCGGTGTTTCGCATGCCCTCCCGGCGGGCGCCCTCCGCGCCGGAGGACGAACGGGCCGCCGGCGAAATCGTCGGCCGGCTGCTCGAAGCCATGCGCGACTACCGCTTCGGCGGTCAGGATTACCCTCGCCTCGTTCTGGACGATCTAGCACCGGGCTGCATCCGGGTACTCAACGAGACCCTAGGCGAAGGGGAAGTCAGCGCCAAACTCGCGAACCTCGCAAAAGTGCAGGAAACCGCCTTCGCCGGCATCTGGCGAATCCTGAGCTACGGTCCCGATGGAGAGCTGGCGAGCGATCGCCTGGAAGCCTGTGCCATTCCCGATCTGATCCTCGAGCAGGCGCAAGCTGCAAGCAGCGTCGAGATTCCGCCGCCGCCCGCGGGCGTCATGAATGCGCCGGCCCTGGTTCTGGAGATCGTGGATCGCACCCGCCGTCATCGCGAAAACGGCGAGACCCATGTCATCAACCTGACGCTGCTGCCAATGACGCCGGAGGATCTGGAATACCTGGATGCAGTGCTCGGGCGTGGCATTGTGAGCCTTCTCTCCCGCGGCTACGGCAACTGCCGCATCACCGCCACGAATCTGGAAAGGGTATGGTGGGTGCAGTATTTCAACGCCTCCGACAACCTGATCCTCAACACCCTGGAGATCACCGGCGTACCCGAAGTGGCTCTCGCCGCCCCTGAGGACATCGCCGACAGCATCGAGCGCCTGGCCGACTGCCTGCGCGCCATGCAGGAGGGCTAGTGTTCGAGAACTACGCACCCGGAACGGACGGGTCTCTGACCGATGACGCGCGGCTGGAATGCGGCGTCTGCTGGTGGGTGTACGATCCGCTCGCGGGCGACGAAGCATCGCAGGTTCCGCCCGGCACCCCCTTCGCGAATCTCCCCGCCTACTGGCGCTGCCCACAGTGCGATGCGCCTCGAGAAAAATTCATGGTGCTGAGAGATGAGCCTTGAGGAAATCGGCCGCCCCGGGAATCCCGCCGAAGCCGTGGAATCCGCCTTCATCGCCATTGCCGGCGGTGCCATGCGGGACATGCCCCTCAACAACCCGACCCTTCGGGTCGAGGCGGTGGGTTTTAGCCTGTGGCAGGACCATTGGGTGGGCGTGCTGATTACCCCTTGGGCGATGAACCTGATGCTCCTGCCCTGTGGCAACCCGGAATTCCGCGTGCTCGGTGGTTCCGCGGTTCAGCACTGGCGGTTTCCATGCGGCGCGTACGAGTTCCACGGCGGCTGGCTGGAGGGCCTCGGCCCTTATCAAAGCTGTTCCCTGTTTTCGCCACCGGCCGAATTTCCGGACCAGGACTCGGCGCGCGCCGTCGCCCTGGAAATCATGGCCGCCCTGTTCCGCCCCGAAGCGGAACTCCGCCCGGCGCCCGCCACCTTGTCCCGGCGTGCCTTCCTGCGGGGAAATTTCGGGAAAGCGGGATGAGCCAAGGACATCTTAATCTGGAAATCTTCTGGGACGGCACCGCGGTCACCGACGTGGCTATCCGGAATGCGCGGCCGCAGGCGTCCCGCTTGCTGGTGGGCCGCACACCCGCCGATGCGCTGGCGGTGGTGCCGCTTCTGTTCAGCCTCTGCCGACACGCCCAAACCGTCGCGGCACAACACGCGCTGGCCGCGGCGGAAGGGCGGGAAGACGTAGACAGCCGGCCGTCGCTCGTGGCCCTGCCGGCGGAAGCGGCCCAGGAGCACCTCTGGCGTCTCCTGCTGGATTGGCCCGCGCTGCTCGGCTTCGAGCCCGCGCATAACCTCTTCGCCGCCTGGCATCGGCGCCTGGCCGAGGTGGCGGTTCGAGGTGACTGGAGCGGCACCGGGCGCGCCTTCGCCGCGTTTTGCGAACGCGAGCTTTTGGGCACCGATGCGGCGCAATGGCTCGCTTCGGAAGGACAATCCCGCATCGACCGGACTTCGGTTTGTGGAAAAATTCTCGCTGAATTGGAAAATGAAACCGCTGCGCCACACATCACGCCGTTCCTTCCCGATAGGCTCGATGCGCGAACCTATTACCGGGCCATGGCAGCCGATTTGGATGCGGGTTTCGCCCGCGCCCCGACTTGGCAGCGCGAAGCGGCCGAAACCGGCCCTTATGCGCGCTGGCGACAGATCCGACCCGTCGCCTGGGAAAGCTCCGCGACCGCCGCCCGCGTGTTGGCACGAATGGCGGATTTGGCCTTTCTGGCGCTGGAAATAACGGGGCGATTGCCCTCCCGGCGGCGTTGCGATGCCTTTTCGCCTTCGCCCGAAACCGGCTTTGCGGTGGTCGAAACAGCGCGCGGGCTCCTGATACACTACGTGCGCCTGGAACAAAGCCGGATTGCCGATTATCTTATCGTGGCGCCCACCGAATGGAATTTCCATCCCGCCGGGGCATTCCGGAACGGCTTGGTCGGCCTAAGCGCTTGGGATGCGGGGACGCTCGAACGGCAGGCGCGGCGGCTGGCCCTGGCGCTCGACCCGTGCGTTCCGTTTAAGATCGACGTGAGGTTGGCCGGCCATGCATGAAATGTCCCTCGCCGAAGGCATCTTGCAGATCATCGAGGATGCCGCCCGAAGCCAGGAATTCGTGCGGGTCAAAACGGTGTGGCTGGAAATCGGCAGGCTTTCGTCCGTGGAGCCCGAAGCCCTGAGGTTTTGCTTCGATGCCGTGGTCCGTGGCAGTTGCGCCGAGGGCGCCCGGCTGGACATCATGCCGCTGCCGGGTGCCGGCTGGTGCATGGATTGTGGCCAATCGGTGGAACTGACCTCACTTTATGACCCCTGCCCCAAATGCGGCGGGTACAAGGTGCAGACCACCGGTGGCACGGAAATGCGAGTCAAGGAATTGGAAGTGGAATAGTTGCGAGCATAGAACGATGTGTACGACTTGCGGTTGCAGTCATGGCGAAACGAAACTGGAAGGCCAAAATTTGGAGCGCGAGGCCGTCGCGGCACCGCGTTTCGTGCCCGTCACCGGCCGGGTTGCGGGCCTGGGCGCCCTGCACTATGGCCACGGACCGGCGGGCGCCCATGCGCCGGGGCTGTCCCAGGCACGCATGGTGAAAATCGAGCAGGACATCCTCTCCAAGAACGATGCCTATGCGCAGCGGAACCGCAGCCTTTTCCGAAGACGCGGAATCTTCGCCCTGAACCTGGTGTCCAGCCCCGGCTCCGGCAAAACAACCCTCCTGGTGCGCAGCATCGAGGAACTGCGGGGCCGGGTTCCCGTGGCGGTAATCGAGGGCGACCAGCAGACGTCCAACGACGCCGAACGCATCCGCGCCACCGGCGCCCCGGCCCTGCAGATCAACACCGGCAAGGGCTGCCACCTGGACGCCCACATGGTGGGCGCGGCCCTGACGAAACTGGAATTGGCCGATGACGGCGTGCTGTTCATCGAGAACGTCGGCAACTTGGTCTGCCCTGCGGCCTTCGATCTGGGCGAGGCGCACAAGGTGGCGATCCTCTCGGTTACCGAGGGCGAGGACAAACCCCTCAAGTATCCCGACATGTTCCGCGCCGCGGACCTGATGCTCCTCAACAAGTGCGATCTTCTGCCCTACCTCCGCTTCGATGTGGAACTGGCCCTGGAAAACGCGCGGCGGGTGAATAGAGGCTTGCGGGTAATCCGCCTTTCTGCGGAGACCGGCGAGGGTTTCGGCGAATGGTTGGCCTGGATCGAAGCCGGCGCCGCCGCGGCGCGGCGGGCTTCGCAAGAAGAAGGCGCCGAGCGGATCTTGGGTTTCCGCTAGGTACGCACCCGGCCCGCCGCATCATTCGAGGAATATCATGGACCCACTGCCCCAAGATTGGCCCGCGCTTTCCCTGCTGGTCTTCGCCCTGGGCCTGAAACACGGCTTCGATGCCGACCATCTGGCCACCATCGACGGGCTCACCCGCTTCAACGCCCGCACCCGACCGAGGCTGGCCCGCTTCTGCGGTGTGCTGTTCTCCGTCGGACATGGCGTCGTGGTGCTGGCCATCGGCCTCGCGGTGAACCTCCTCGCCGGCCACTGGGCCGTGCCGCAATGGCTGGAAACCTTCGGCACCTTCACCTCCGTCTTCTTCCTCACCCTACTGGGCGTTCTGAACCTTCACGCGGTGCTGCGTGCCGATCCCGGCCAGACGGTCCCGCTAGTCGGAATCAAGGGTCGGCTGCTCGGAAGCTGGCAAAGAGCCGGTCGCCCGTCCCTAGTGATCCTCGTCGGCGCCATTTTCGCCCTTTCCTTCGACACCCTGAGCCAGGCCGCCCTGTTCGGCCTGACCGCGAAGCACTACGGCGGCTGGCAGCCGGTCATGGGCTTGGGCGTGGTATTCACCTTCGGGATGCTGGTGGCCGACGGGCTCAACGGCTTCTGCATCGCGCACATGATCGGCCGCGCCGACCGGATGGCCCGCGTCGGCTCCCGTATCATGAGCCTAACCCTTGCCTGTCTCAGCCTCGCCGTGGCCGCCCTGGTGGCGACGAGCTATTTCGTGCCGGATTTTTCCGCGCTGCTGGAACGGAAAGAACTGCTTCCCGGCCTGGTCGTCGTGGTTGTTTCCTGCACCGGCTTCCTGGGCGCCCTCATCCTTTCACAGATTCGCGCTGAAAGGTCGGCTTGAAACACCCCTCGAATCCCGCCTTCCGGCGCGTGCCTGGTTCCCGGCGTTAGGAGCCCGCGCCCACTGGGCAATAACCTGACGTGATGACTCACCCACGGCAGCGCGTTTCCCTCCGAATCATTGACCTAGCATAAGGCGTCAATTTACCGCATTACGTCTATCGTCTCCCCACCGAATCGGAGCTTGCCGGCTGGGTGACCAACACACCCGAGGGCGTCAACACCGAGGCCAAGGGAGAATCTGGCCAGCCGCAATCCTTCCTGGCACGGCTGCCGCGCGCCTCTTCGAAGAACGGGCGGTAACGTTAAG
>DATIXD010000078.1:0-6909 GCA_035518875.1 Methylococcaceae bacterium
AAACATCGCCGGGGTGGAAACCACGCCCAAGAGATTCGCCTGACCGCGATCGGTGTGGAAATCCAGGTAGAGATCCCCGGGCATCGGTCTGCCATCTAGTGACACCGCATAGACCTTGAAGCCAAAGCGCTTTTCCAGGACCGCCAGCAGCGGCGCCTGGATGTGGCAGTAGGGGCAGTCGGACCGGAAGAAAAACAGGATGCCGGCCTGGCGGGCCAACGACGCAAGCGCCTGCTCGGTGGCAATGCCGGCCAAACGGTTGGTCTCGTTGGCCGCAAAGGTCGCAATCGGCCGGCGTTGGTTCTCGTCCAGAAACGGATCTGACATCACCACCTGCCGTGCCACATCGGTGAACCGATGGGCCTTGTCCATCATCACCCGCTGCAAGTAGTAATAGGCCGCCACGTTCTCCGGCGACGGATCGTCGATCGCGCGGTCGCGGTAATGCTCCAGGTTCTTGCGAAACCAAGCCGCCGACAACGGTTCGGGCGGCAACGGCTTGGGAGGAACCTGAAACGGTGGCGGATTGGAACGGGTCGGTCTTTCCGCTTCGGCTGTGAGCTTTTTCGGCTCGGGTTGGCTTTCCCGCCAAAACCAGCCCCGTTCCTTGTCCAGGAAAAAAAGAGGCTCGGGGGCGGACGTCATGTCCGCGCCCCAAGCCCAATGGGGTGCCAACAGCAGGTAGGAGGAAAACAGCCACGACCGCGGAATCATGCGGCGATTATGTTCGAGCGCGGCAAGCTATCGGCTCAAATAAATCGCGATTTTCGCCATTTACTCAAGGTAAGTGCTTTTAAACCGCCCGTACCATATTTCTAACGCCCAACGGTTGGGTGTTAGCCGAGACTCCCATGCCTGAATTTGCTCCTCGTTTCATGCGTCCACCAGAAGCCGCTTACTACTGCGGGATGGGACGAACCGTCTTCGAGCGTGAAATCCGTCCGATGTTGCAGAAAATTCGCATCGGCAAAACCGGTGTCGGCTTCGATATTGTTGACTTGAACCATGCCCTCGATGACTATAAGAGCCGCAACGTAATGGGGCTGGAGGACGAATCATGTCAAAATCCAAGCTCCAAGGTCTCACATGGAACAAGCAAACAGGACAGGGAAAAGTCGATAAGCGCGTCCCAGGAGTCGGACGCGTTCAAGTCCGCTTTAGAGCAAGTTCGTGGCAGGAAGCAGAGGAGGCGTTCCACCGGGCGGTAGGCAACGCTAAAGCGGCAGCTGCGGCCCCGAAGACGAAAACCTTCGTCGAAGCCGCAACGAAGTATCTCGCCGAGGAAACCAAGTCCAGCATCAGCAGGGATGCACAAGGGCTCGAAATCATCATGCCGTGGATAGGCCACTTGAAACTGGACAGCGTCCACCAAGGAACGCTGCAGCCTTACATAGACCACAGGAAAAGTCAGGGCATGAAGAGCAACACGGTTGCCCGAGAGCTTGCTGTTGTCAGAAGGATACTCATCCTGGCCTCAAGGGTCTGGCGCGATCTCGACGATAAGCCATGGTTACAAACGCCTCCGCTGATCAGGCTGCCAAAATGGGATGACGAAGCCAAGCCGTATCCACTTTCATGGGATGAGCAGCGAGCATTGCTCGAGGCAATGCCGGCGCATCTCGCCGAGATGACATTGTTCGGCTTGAACACAGGAGCCAGAGAGAACGTTATCTGCGAACTCCGATGGGAGTGGGAGATCAAGGTACCGGAGCTTAATACATCAGTATTTTTCGTTCCCCGAGAATACGCGAAGAACAAGTGCGACGGGATACTGGTCCTCAACAAAACGGCAAAGTCGATCATCGAATCGCGCCGTTCTCAGGAAGGTGGGCATGTATTCACCTATCGGGGAAAACCGGTGGCAAGGATCAATAACACTGGATGGCGCTCGGCATGGAAGTCAGCCGGCCTGCCGGTAGGAGACGATGTCTTGTCGGGGCCGCACAACCTACGCCATACGTTCGCAAGAAGGCTACGCGCTGTCGGGGTCCCATTGGAGACGAGAAAAGTGCTGCTTCACCATGTAAACGGGGACATTACCGTCCACTACTCGCCGGCAGAAATCGCCGAACTGATTGAAGCGGTCGAGAAGCTCTCGCAGTCTCAGCGCGCCACGATTTTGAGGATGGCCGTATGAGCAGAAAGGCAGATGGAACCTCCTACAATGAAGGAAGTTCACGTGACAAGCCCCAGCGTAAAGCGGACCCAAGTTCTTGAAAAATATGGTAGCTACGGGTGGACTCGAACCACCGACACCAGCATTATGAATGCTGTGCTCTAACCGACTGAGCTACGTAGCCACTTAAGTTAGATAAGAATTTTGATAGCCCGAAAGGCGCCTGTCAATCCCTTATCTCCAGATGCTTGTCACATGACCCAAAGGTTCCCTGCGGCTCTGAAGCCGACATGAAGCCATGACCCTGTTTTGAAGTCGCATTTTCGGCGGGAAACAATCCCCCCTGGTTGGAGGCAACGCCGCCCCCTTGGGTACACAATGCGGAGTCGTTGGCCTAGCGTAACGGCCACAATCCCCTGATCTCCAGCCAAATTGACTGCAATCTATCCCGCCTGCTCTTCCGTTTTGCGATGGCGCTCGCAGTGAAATCTCAGCAACTGGCCGCGGTCATGGTTGTAAACCGGGTTATCGGCCGGCTCCAGGCGACGACGTGCGCGGGTCGTCATCGATGGCTTCTTCGATCTTGTTACTCATCGGCTTGGTCGTGTGTGTCTAGTGGAATCAGTGTTACCTGTTGGTCAAGCGATACGAAGTGTTCATCGAACAACGGTTTGGATAGTTCGAAATTTCCGCGGGTTCAAATTTGCCATCGTCAAAGAAGCGGTCAGAGCCCATCGCGAAAGCTTCGGCGGCTGTCGTCAACAGCCAATGCTCATCGTGCTTGCTTTCGACTTTGCCCTTCGATGGCGGACACGGCAGACCCAGCACGACAGCCGCCTCGCGGTAAAGGTCGGGGCGGTAGACGCTGTCCGCAGCCGTCGTGATGTTCACCGGCGCGCGCAATTGCCTCCAGCGGAGCATCTGGGTGATGAGCCATTCGGCATGGGACAGCCAGGGAAACGCAGCTTCGTAACGGTGGACACATGAAAATCCGGGAGCACCCGCGCCTGGCCGTCGGGGTGAAAGTGAAACCGGCCCAGTAGACCCGCGCGCAAGGCGGATGCCGGCGCGTCCACGTATTCCGGACGGGACAAAAGGCGGGCCGCTTCCGCGCGATTGGCCGCCTCGTCCAGCCAGCGGGCGGCCTCGAGTAGGGCCACGAGGGTCGCCCTGTGAGTGTGCGGATGGGTTTGCGCCCATTCGCAGGTAACTCCGAAGACCTTCTCCGGGTGATTGTTCCACAATTCGTAGCTGGCGATAAGGACGCAGCCGATATCGTCTTCGACCGCCAGTGTGTTCCAGGGCTCGCCCACGCAATACCCATCGATTCGTCCATCGCGCAGATGTGCCGCCATTTGGGCAGGAGGAACCACGAGAATGCGCATGTCCCGGTTGGGATCGATGCCGCCAGACAATAGCCAGTAGCGCAGACGATAACTGTGCGACGAGCAGGGGAACATCACGCCAAAGCGCAGGGGCTCGCGTCGTTCGCCCCGGCTTGCTTCGATCAGGCGCTTGAGCGCGCGGGCTGTCATAGGAACCTCGCCCATGGCTTCGGGATCAGCCGCCATGAGTCGTTCGTAGAAGGCCTTGAAAACCGTAAACACTTGAATCAATTATACAATATCGAACCGCGCATGCGTTTTTCGGGGAGAAAAATCGCCTGAACGGCGCTTTTTCGAGGTACCCTATAGCGAAAACCAATCCCATGACGAACGGTACCCGCCCAACCTTGTTCAAATATGCATCAGCGAGGATTCAATCTTGATTAACTCGTCCATGTTGCGCATCCGATTGGCCTTGGTGATCAGCATCTCCCTGGGTTTCGTCTTTTTCCTCGGATTCGCGCTGTATTGGGGCTCCGCCAAGGTTGCGCTGTACTTTCACCGCAGCCAGATGGCCTACGAGGCCTTTGATCGTTATGAGGAATTGTCCCAGGAAGCTTACCGTCACTTCAAACAGCGCATGGATCTGCTGTTGGTGGATAGCGAAGCCTCGGCGGCGGACGTGGAATTGTCCCGAAAACGCCTGGACGATGCCATCGAGCGGCTGATGAACACCACTGCGAAGGAAACAGATGCAGTCGTCGATGCCGAAGATCGCCAGGGACAGCAGAAGGAGCCCGAACGCGTCGCCCGTCTGACCGACTTCCTCAAGGCCGGCATGTACCGGTTCGACGAAGTCGAGCGCTTGCGGCAGGAGGGCAAGCGTGATGCGGCTTTGCTGCTGTTGTCCAAGGTACTTGAGGACGACATCGACCGGAAATTCGAACCGCTCATCGACGCCGCGATAAACGGCGAGCGCGAACAGGCGCTAATGGCCAGGGAAAGGCTATTCACCCTGGTCGACCAACTGCGGTGGGTCGCCGTGATGGCGGCATTCATCGCAGCGCTGTTCAGCATTACTGCCGGCACTTTGCTGTTTCGGTCGATCAAGAAACCGATCGAGGCATTGATGCGGGGCACCGACGAAATCGCCGAAGGGAATTTGGTTTACCGCATCGCCATCGACAGTCATGACGAATTCGGCTACCTCGCCAAGCACTTCAACCAAATGGCCCAGGAACTGGAGCTTCAGCAAGAAAAGCTTCGGGAGGCGCGCACGGTTTTGCAACAGAAGGTGGCCGAGCGAACCCTCGAATTGCACCAGTTGAACAGCGAACTGCGACGCCTGGATCAGGCGCGCCGGGAGTTCTTCGCCGATATCAGCCATGAACTGCGCACCCCGATCACCGTCATCCGCGGCGAGGCGGAGGTCACGTTGCGGGGCAGGGACAGGGACGCCGAGGAATACAAGGACGCCTTGCAGCGCATCATCGAGCTGTCGATGCAATTGGGCAAGCTGGTCAACGATCTGCTGTTCCTCGCCCGCGCCGAAACGGCCAATCTGCAATTCGAGTGGGAAACGCTCGACTTGACCGAATTGGTAAGCGGCGCGGCCGAAGACATGCGGGTATTGGCGCAGGAGAAATCCATATCGGTGACGCTGGATGCACCTGCCGTGCCCGTATGGGTTCGTGGCGATAAACAACGGCTCAAGCAGGTGCTGTTCATTCTGGGCGATAATGCCTGCCGATACTCGACTGCAGGCGGGCAGATCGAGATCGCCTTGCAGGTCAACGACGCCGATGCGAGCTTGAGCATCAGTGACCAGGGCATCGGCATCCCTCCTCAGGAGTTGGAGATCATCTTCGACCGTTATTACCGTAGCTCCAACGCACGCCGTTCGGGCGCCGACGGCACGGGCCTGGGGCTGCCGGTGGCCAAGTCCATCGTGAAAGCGCACGGCGGGCAGATCGCGGCCGCCAGCGCCGAAAACGCAGGCACGACGTTCACGGTGACACTGCCGCAACTTCAACAGCCGATGCTAGCCGAGGTAGCCTGAAGTGGACATTCTGCTGGTGGAAGACGACGAGCGAATCGTCGAGTTCGTCAGGCGGGGCCTTAAGGCCGAGGGCTACACGATCGAGGTCGCTCGCACCGGACGGGAGGCTATCGGATTGGGCACGGCGGGCGCGTTTCAGCTGATCATCCTGGACTTGGGACTTCCCGACCTGAACGGCCGGCAAGTCTGCGAACGTTTGCGGGAGAACCGAATCGATACCCCCATTCTGATGCTGACGGCGATGGATACGGTGCAGGACAAGGTGACCGGCCTGCGCTCCGGGGCGGACGATTATATGACCAAGCCTTTCGCATTCGAGGAGTTGCTCGCACGCATCGAGGCGCTGCTGCGCCGGCGCGGGGGAAGCGAGGTCCGGTCCGAGCCCACGGAGCTGCGAGTCGCCGACCTGGTGTTGAATCGGGAAACCCACGAGGTGCGGCGCGCGGACCAGCTGGTCGACCTTACGCCCAAGGAATTCGCCCTGTTGGAATGTTTTCTGCGCGCGCCCGGCAAGGTGCTGAGCCGGACGAGGATCCTGGAGCAGGTCTGGGGCTATAGCGCCGACCCGCTGACCAACGTCGTGGACGTTTATATCCGTCAACTGCGACGCAAGATCGACGAAGGCCACGACCTGAAACTGCTCAAGACCGTGCGTGGCTATGGCTACAAACTGGATGCGCCCGACGACCTCGCTTGATCCCCCAAAAAATGAACCCGACTCCTTCGAAGAATTCGGGGGTGGCAGGGGGAATGGTTGATCAAGCGAGGTAGTCGAGTACCAAGCCCGCGAAGACCGTCGCGCCGAACCAGTGGTTGTTCAGGAAGGCCTTGAAACAATCCGCCTTGAGGCGGTGACGGATCAAGCGCTGTTGATACAGGGAAAAACCGGTTGCGACCAAAAGGCTCAGATCATAGGCCGCACCCAAGCCCAGCTCCCGCCCCACGGCATAGAGGATCAGCAGCATGAACGCCTGCAGCATGGCGAGAATGATCCGGTCCAGATCCCCAAACAGGATGGCGGTAGATTTGACGCCGATTTTCAGATCATCGTCGCGGTCGACCATGGCGTACATGGTGTCATAGGTCAGCGCCCACAGGATGGTGGCGAGATAAAGCTCCCAGGAGACGGCGGGAATGGTTCCGGTCTGGGCGGCAAAACTCATCGGCACCGCCCAGCCGAAAGCCAGCCCCAGATAGGCTTGGGGCAGATAGGTATGGCGTTTCATGAAGGGATAGGAAGCCGCCAGAAAGGCCCCCACCACGGAAAGGGCGATGGTCAGACCATTGAGCAGCAGCACCAGGCCGAAAGCCGTCAGGCACAACCCTACGAACAAGGCCAATGCTTCGTTTGGCGAGACATGACCGGCCGCGATCGGCCGTTGGCGCGTGCGCTCCACGTGCGGATCGAA
>DATIXD010000079.1:0-8644 GCA_035518875.1 Methylococcaceae bacterium
AGATGTTGGATCGCCTCCCGGAGCAGGGTCCGTTTGCCGGCGTGTTCCGGCCAGATCGCCAAGGGTTCCACAGGCTGGAACGGATGGACGGGTACGGATGCCTTCCGCATTTCGTCCGCGCTGACCATCCTCAAGACCTGCTGCGCAAAGCCGAGCCCCGCAAGGATTGCCCTGCACCACTCCATCTGGGTACGAAGCAATGTACGGGTCTTCTCGTTCATTCCACCGGTGTCAAGAAGCAGGACTTCGGCGGCTCCGAATGCCAGTGCCATGAGCCAGGTCTCCGCCCCGACCGCACCCAATGCCTCAATTTCAAAAGGCAGTACATTGACTTGCAGGAGATCGCGGTGAACGCCGAGCCAGGCGCGACCCTTGGTGCCGTCGTGCAGCAGAAGCACGGGCACCTTGCCGCCATGCTCAAAATAGGCGTCGAGCATGCGTTCGATACGCACCAACATGCGCTGTGGAGAGGGAAAATTGAAGCTGATCGCGCCCGTCGGACAGACTGTGGCACAGTCCCCGCAACCTTGGCACAGATAGGGGTTGACGGTAATCCGAGTCTCATCCTTGGTGATGGCCCAGGTCCCGCAGACGTCAAAGCAACGGCGGCACGTTTCGACACCGCCGCTCCGATAGTCGCAAAGCCCCGGGTCAAAATGGTAATAGTTGGGTTTGTCGAACTCGCCTACCCAATGGGGCAGTTGGGCAAGGGCCTCTTCGAGTTTTTCAGGGTTGGACAGGGCAGCGGCGAAATAGCCGATCGGGGGGTTCGGGCGCCTGGCGATGGGGGGCTCGAGCAGGTCGAGCACCAAATCGAATCCGCTCTCGCAGAATGCGGCTCCAGGCGCCAAGTCTTCAAGGTCGGTATTTTGTGTCGCGGTCAACCGGAAGCTGCCGAGCCATCCAAATATATCCATGCCGGAAAGCGAATTCAGCAAGCGCACCCCTTCGCCCGAGAGCTTGGCCGAAAGGTCAGGGCGGCTAGGTCCCGCCAGCGCCACCGACACCTCGAGACTTGTCGGGAGGTTGTCTACAACGGCGTCAACCGCATCGTGGTTGCCGAGGACCAACAAACGTCCCCGAGATGAATAGCGGACCGTAGCGGCTGGTTTAACCGGATCATCCGCCAAAGAAGCCTCGGCAGCCTCTACCGGCGTCAGGCTGTCGACCAGATCAATGAGAAAAGAATCGTTCATGGTTCATGCCGTCCCAATAGCATTGCGCTCGGATATTGGTACAAGCCGATATCCTACGGGGAAGCTACGAGTGCTCGCGATGAGCTCATGGAATCAGCGGGCGTCAAGCTTCCACTTTGCTCGCCAATAGTGCAACTGCCCGCATTATACGCCGCGTGCTTGTCGTGCAAATAGGGTAAAGCACGATCCATCAAAAGAAGTTTCCCGGCTCTCTTGACGCCGAAACAGACTGTGCGGCCGCTCCGATCCATGGGCGCTCGTTAGTGTCGTTTCATTCCTCGTCTGAGCGTAGGGGGCTTGGACCTCTACTTCGCTTTGACCAGTTCTTCGGGATCGAGCACGACACCGCCCTTCACCACGCGGTAGATGCAGCGCAAGTGGGTGATATCGTTCAGCGGGTCGGCATTGAGCAGCAATAGATCGGCAAGCTTGCCGTTTTCAATGGTTCCCAGTTCGGATTCGCGTCCCATGACCCGGGCGCCTCCCCGCGTCGCGGCGGTCAAGATCTCCTGCGGCGACAGACCGGCTTCGGCCATCAGCTCGAATTCTCGGTGCAGCGCAGGCCCGTGGAGGGTGCCGATATTGCCGGCATCGGTGCCGGCCGCGATAGTCACGCCGCTTTGTTGCAGACGTTTTAAATTCGAGAACATGATCTTTTGGCTGGGCCACACCACCGACCAGCGCGCCCAAAACGGAGTTTTCCAGGCAGGCAGCCGGGCCAGATCGGCGAATGTCGCGATGACCTCCCGATTCCCCAGGCGATGCTCGATGTCCGTCAGTTGCACCGTCTGCCCCAAGACCTCCCGGTACCCTTCGTTGACCACCAGAGTCGTGACGTACACAACTTTCCGGTCTTTCAGCAGCCTGATGAAGTCATCGTCCACTTTCCTGTCATCGACGCTGTGGGCCAGAATGTCCGCACCCGCCAGTACCGCCGCCCGGGCGACTTCAAGTTGGGTGGCATGGACTGCGACGCGTACATCGCCCGCATGGCTCTCCTCGATCGCAGCCCTGACCAATTCCGTTTGCGTTGCCAAATCCTGACCCGAGCGGGGAATGAACCAGATCTTGATGAGATCGGGCCGATAAGCCAATTCCCGCTGGACTACCGCGCGCGCCTCCTTCGCCGAGTTCACCTCGATCAGCGGTGGGTCGTCGGTTTTCAGCTCGGAAGGCATGTAGGTGGCAATCAAAGGACCCGCCACCGCCACCCGTGGCGCGACGAGCATCCGTCGGGCCAGATCGCGCACCTGGAAGTTCCAGAACGGACCTCCGAAGTCGATAACGGAAGTTACCCCGCTGGCCAAGTAGCGGGCGAACGTGTCCGGCAGATGCTGTTTGATCCAGGCGATCTCATCCGGATAGGGACGCATGTGCCGCAGATCGATGATGTCCGGACGGGTGTAAAGACCGCCTGATTGGAAGAAATGCACGTGGGCATCGATCAAGCCCGGAACGATCCACTTGCCGCGGGCATCGATCACGCGGGCGTTGGTGGGGATACTCACCCCATTTTGGCCGCCCACCGCGGCAATGTGCTCGCCTTTAAGCAGAACGACCGCGTCGGCGCGGGGCGCACTACCCGTGCCGTCGATCACGGTGGCCCCGACAAGAGCCGTTATTTCTGTGGAGTTGTCTTCGGCGGCGAGAACCGAAAATGGCAAAAGCGCGATCAGCATGAGTGCAAATCGTGTCATCAAGCCAAGTGATGCTGTACAGACCGATTTCATTCTTGAAAAATTCTCGGGGAAGAGGAAGATGGGGCAACCCTTGCGGAAAGAAGTTATCACAATGGGGTCGAATGAGGATGAACATCCACAACGATGGTCAAGGTTTGCTGGAACGGCTTTGGCGGTATCCGTTGATGGAGGCCATCTTGCACCGCCGCTCGCGACGCTTCGGCTTGGGCATGAAACTGGAAGGCGGGCCGCTGGCCTATGCAAGCCGGCATGAGCCTCAGCCTCTGAGCCTTCTGGAAGAAGCGATCCTGGCCTTCGCCGCGGCGGGCCTGAGCGGATTCTGCTTGGGGGAGCTACCCTATGCGCCCGGAAACCGCCCGGAGTCCGGCGGCGGCAACATCATGGTGAGCCTGGTCGGGCGCACCATCGCCAGCGCCGATGCGGTGCATGGCACCGCCTTGTTGATGCTGAACGATAAAGGCAGCTATTTGATCAGAGGGCCGCAAGGCCTGCCCGCGTCCGAACTCTCCGCGCTCAACGAGTTGGCGCAGAGTCGGCAGATCGAAGCGCTGTTCCAGCGGATGCGGGTTCGCTTACACGATCGCCGTGTGGAGATTCCCAGGGAAGTTCCCAATATGCCGCCGTTCAACAAGTGGTCTGCCAATGTATCCGGCAGCACCTATTTCCTGCCGGTGTCGGACTTGAGCGCGCTGTATATCAACCTCCTGTTGGCCTGTTTCAGCGAGGAGATCGGCTATTTCATACTAGACGAGCGCAATGCCTGGAAACCGGCGGGGATCGGTCGATTCGCGCGTTCCAAGGGCAAGCATCTCCATGACGATCCGGATAAGGGGCGGGTGCTGACGATCCAGCATCTCGAGTCCCTGCTCATCGAGTGTCTCATGGCGGAGCAAGCCTTCATGGCGCACAACCTGTCCTTGCTCGAACAGGCGATGGGCTTGGGCGGGTTCACTCATTTTGCCGGGCTCGACCTGAGTTGGTTTGAGGCCTTGGGATTTCGTATGGGCGAGCAAACGCTGGCAAAAATGATGGGCGCCGGCAGGCTCATGACGGCTGTCCTGAACCTGCTCGGGAAAAATAAGCCGGTTCCCGTGCCATTGGGTTTGGAGCTGGCAGGGGAGGTTCTACTCAAGCCCTACTGCCCGCCTTACCATGCCTCGATGGAAAAGGCGGTCTTGGCTTTCATCGATGCCAAGTTTTCCGCACAATGCGGCAGCCTCAAGGCCAGCTCTTCCCCCAACGCCTGGAAAGAGTCGGAAGCGGTCAAGGCCGGCATTCCGGCCTATTCCGAGGCCGCCGTCGCAGCGACCATCGCTTACTGCGAATATGTCCATGCCCGATACGGCCGATTCCCGGCTCATTTCGGGCCGTACCGGATCACGCTCGCGCATCAGGCCCATCATTTGGATCTGGAGTTTTACGACCGCTTCTTTGCGCCCGGCGCCTATACGCAGACGCAAGAACAGCACGCCGCTGTGTGGCACGGGAGCAACGAAAACCAAGCTTGACCCCGAACATTCAAAGGAGGCATCCATGACCAAATCAACTGAAAGGCCCATGCAATCGGCGCTTGAGGCAGGGGAAGCCAAGTTGCCCCTGCTGTTTCAGGAGTTCTCGGCGATGATGGCGTTCTTCCCCGTGCCGATCGCCAGCCTGCAGGCCCTTGTCCCCGATCGCCGCCTGAAATTGGTCCCTTTCAGACCAGGCTTCAGCGTCGTGGGGATTGCCTGCCTGCAATATGAAAAATGCGACCTTGGACCCTACAACGAGGTCGGCGTCTTTTTTCCGGTTCGCTTCCGGCCGAAGCTGAACCTGCCATTGATCCCGCTGCTTTTCGAAGAGTCATTCAAGGACATGGGAGCCTATATCCACCGGCTGCCGGTCACCACACAGGCGGCTTTGGATGCCGGGAAAAAATTTTGGGGATATCCCAAATTCATCGCCGATATCGAATTTACCGAAACCTCCGGTTGGAAAACCTGTCGCTGGACGGAAGGGAATCAACTCGTCCTCGAGCTTTCGACCCAAATCTTGAAGCCTGGCCCCGTGCGTCGGCGTGTGATCAGAACGTTCTCCGTGTTGGAGGGCCAATTATTGGCGACCACGTTTGAAGAAGAGGGGTCGTTGCAGGCTACCCGAAAGCCCGACGCCGCCAGGCTGAGCTTCGGCAGCCATCCCCATGCCGAGGAGATCAAGGCCTGGAAGCTTCAACCTAGGGCGATCGAAACGCGTTTCTTCACGCAGGTACAAGGTCGGCTGAATGCGGCTCACAGCGCCGAGCCGGTGCTCGCGCCCTGACCGCTGCGGCAAAACCTGAACGATCCGACGATGAAATCCGCCGCTAATTTTCGCCGCATCTTGCTGGTCTATCCGGAGTTCGAGCCGACCTATTGGGGAATGCAGTATTTTCTTCCCATGGTCGGGAAAAAAGCACTGATGCCTCCACTGGGGTTAATCACCATCGCAGCCTTGACCCCGCCGGGTTACGAATTCCGATTGGTGGACCTGAATTGTCAGATTCTGTCGGACGATGACATCGATTGGGCCGATATGGTTTGTTTCTCGGCCATGCTGTTCCAAAAGCAAACCCTTTTCAGAGCCGCCAGACGTTGTAAGGATGCCGGCAAGCTGGTGGTATTCGGGGGGCCATACCCAACGGCTTGTCCGCAGGAATGCGAATCCCAGTGCGACGTTCTAGTTCTCAATGAGGGCGAAATCACTTGGCCGGCATTTATTTCCGATCTCGAGCAAACTGGTGGCTACAAAACTGTCTATTCCAGCGCTGCAAAACCCGATTTGGTCAACACACCTGTTCCGCGCGTCGATCTTTTGAAGATTGAGGATTATTTGATCGTACCGGTACAGTTCTCCAGGGGCTGCCCGTATCTATGCGAGTTTTGCGACATCATCGTCATGTTCGGGCGAAAGCCCAGGACCAAAACGCCCGAACAAATGATTGCGGAACTTGAAGCCATCTACGCTACGGGATACCGTGGCACGGTATTTATCGTCGATGACAATTTCATAGGAAACAAAAAGGCGGTCAAGAGTCTATTGCCTCACGTCGCGGCCTGGAATAGAGAAAGGGACTATCCATTTGTTTATGGCACGGAAGCCAGCATCGATTTGGCGGACGATGCTGACCTGTTGCAGTTGATGGTTGACGCGAATTTTGCCTGGGTATTCATCGGACTGGAGTCGCCGGACCCGGAAAGCCTCAAGGAAGCCAGGAAGACTCAAAACCTCCGGGCGCCGCTGCTGGATAGCGTTAGGACGATCCAGGGTTACGGCTTGACGGTTTACGGCGGGTTTATCATCGGTTTTGACCATGACGATGAGACCATCTTCGATCGACAAATCGAATTCATATCCGAGACGGCCATTCCTTTTGCCATGATCGGTCCTTTGGACGCTTTGCCGGGCACGCCCTTGCATGCCCGCATGCAAAGGGAAGGGCGTTTACTCACATACCGGGAAGGCGATGAGGATCGGTTGATTGGAGGCTACCGTTATACCAATATCAAAACGCTCCTGCCTCCAAAAACATTTTTCGAAGGTTACCGAAAAATGTTGAATGCCCTCTATTCACCCAGGGCTTACTTTGATCGCTTGACCGGTACCTTTTCCAGATTGCCTGCTGGTAATTATCTTCACAGGCCCAAAAATGTGAAACGGCGGTTGCCCGTCACTGAATCGTTGGCGCGTATGGTTGCCGCTCTGAGACAACTTCCCTGGAGTTATCTGCGAGAGTTCTTGCGCTTTGCATGGAGAACTTATAAAGACCGCCCTGACCAATTCATAAGAGTTTTACCCTATGCCATGCTAGGCGTTCATTATTACCGCTTCACCTTTGAAAACATCGTCCCGGACCTAAGCAAGTTGATCGATAGATTATCGATAGAAGATCGTGGTAATGGGCGTCGCAGTGATGCGTTGCATTAACGGCTTGTCAGTTCGAACAACCGGAGAGGTTCATGCCCATCGTGCCTGACCGCAAGATTTCTCACTTCGTTCGAAACGACAGAGTCGTTCAAAGCCCTTGATGTACTCGATGTATCGGATTAGCAGAATCGACAGCGCGGATGCCGACAAATTCCTCGGGTGAGCCTTAAAAAGTTCAATGGTTTTGACTGGCAAACCGTTTCTTTTGGGGTACTTTGAAAGACTTGAAAAACCTCCGCCATGCCAAAACTTAGCGCTCATCAGGCTCAACTCCCGATCATTCTGATTCATGGCGGGGCCGGTCCCGTAGACAAGAATCCAGGTCGCCGTGAACGTTGTCGGACTTTTCTGCGGCACGTCCTGGATATGGTTTGGCCGCAATTGGTCACCGGGCAATCCGCCGTGGATGCGGTGACGGAGGCCGTCCGGCTGCTTGAATCCTCGAACCTATTCAATGCGGGATATGGGGCGAGCCTACAGCAGGACGGCTTGGCGCGGTTATCCGCCTCTTTGATGGATGGCCGCCGACAGAAATTTTCCGGCGTGCTGCTGGCCACCCACGTGAATCACCCTTCCAGACTGGCATATGCGCTTCAGGAGCGGTCCGAATCCGTCCTCGGTCCCTTGGGGGTTCAGCTGCTTGCCCGGGAATTGGGTATTCCGCCGGAAAGCCCGGTGACCGTCGAGCGAGCGCGTAGGTGGGTTCGATGCCTTGCCAAAAGCGAGCCGCCCGAACGCCAAGGCACGGTTGGTGCCGTGGCGCTGGATCTCAAAGGGCATTTGGCGGCGGCGACCTCCACAGGCGGGGGCAAATTCAATTTTCCCGAAAGGGTTTCCGATTCCGCGACCGTTGGGGGGAATTACGCTTCCGAGTTTGCCGCCATCGGCTGTACCGGTATCGGCGAAGAGATCGTCGACGATGGGCTCGCAGTGCGCTTGGAGACTCGGGTCAGGGACGGGCTCGGGTTGATTGAAGCCTCAGACCGGGTCTATGCGGAAGCATTGGCGCGCAAAAGACGGTACGGCTGGATTGGCATAGACCGCACCGGTGGGTGGGTGATGTATTGGACTACCAAGGGTATGGATTGCGACGGGCGGAGCGCAGATATCAATACCTCAGTGTTCGAAAAAGCTAGCAATTGACTGACTCCTCTCCAGCATTTGAGGTTGTTCTGATGGATAAGCGCATTTTGATCACCGGTGCGAGCTCGGACATCGGGCGCGCCGTTGCCCTTGAACTGAGCAGTTGCAGTTCCGCCATCGGTCTGCATTACCACAGTAACCACGGTGCAGTTGCCACCCTCCAGGAACGGCTCGCCGAACAAAACTGTATCAGCCACCTTTTACCTTACGATCTTACCAGGGCCAAAAATGCGCGCGACATGGTCGATGAAGTCATCGACCGATTCGGGCGATTAGACGTGTTGATCAATGTCGTTGGACCCTTCGAATATCGCGATCTCACCGAGGTCACTGCCGATTCTTGGGAAGAAGTGATCGACCTCAACCTTAATACCTGCTTCCACGTCACGCATTACGCTACACCTTACCTCTGTCAAACGCAGGGGCACATCGTCAACTTCATTTTCTCCGGAGTCGAAAATATCAAGGCCTGGCCGATGTCCACGGCTTATTGTGCGGCGAAGGCGGGGGTCGCGGTGCTGACGAAATCATTGGCCGTGGCGCTCGCGCCAAAACGGGTCCGCGTCAATGCAATTTGCCCCGGGTTGGTCGAGGAAGGCGCCACCACCACGTCGGAGCGCCAAGCGATGGCCGAGCAAATCCCGCTCGGTCGGCCGGTTCGAC
>DATIXD010000080.1:0-10022 GCA_035518875.1 Methylococcaceae bacterium
CGAAACGCTCGGCGATCTCGTCGATGGCGGAAACCTCCCCCTGCCCCCTTTCCTGGCGGTCGAGGGCGATCAACACACCACAGGGCTCGGCGCCCGCGGCGCGGATGATGTCCACCGATTCCCGCACCGACGTGCCCGCGGTGATCACATCGTCCAAGATCAGAACCGCGCCCTGCAGGGGCGATCCGACCAGCCGGCCGCCCTCACCGTGATCCTTGGCTTCCTTGCGGTTGAAGGCGAAGGGAATTTCCCGGCCCGTCATCCGCGCGAGGGCGATCGAAGTCGCACAGACTAGTGGAATGCCCTTGTAAGCCGGGCCATAGAGCACATCCGCCTCGATTTCCCCATGCAGCAGGGCTTGTGCGTAAAACTCGCCGAGCTTCGCCAGTTTCGCCCCGGTATCGAACAGGCCAGTATTAAAAAAATAAGGGCTGTTGCGGCCCGATTTCAGGGTAAACTCGCCGAAGCGCAAGACCCCGCACGCGATCGCATAATCGATAAACTCGCGCTGAAATGCCTGCATTTTCAACCTCCTGTCATATTCGCTTGCCCCGCGGTGTTCGGCCTCGATCACCGCATTAAAAGCAGCAGAAAACCACCTTTGTGGCAAATATTATTGCACAATGCAGCAATCTCGTTCCGGCGGACCATTATCCGGCAGAGGACGAACCTGTCGGGCCGACGACCCGACAATCGTCTAGGGAACCGCGACTCGACGCAGCAGCTCACGGATGAGGTGATCGGTGGTGACGCCCTCGGCTTCCGCCTCGTAAGACAGAATCAGACGGTGGCGCAACACGTCGTAGGCGATGGCTTGGATATCCTCCGGCGTGACGAAATCCCTGCCATTGAGCCACGCCCTCGCACGACTGCAACGGTCCAGGGCGATGCTCGCCCGCGGGCTGGCCCCATACTGCAACCAGCGGGCGAGATCCTCACCGTAAGCACCGGGGTTGCGCGTGGCCAGCACCAATTGCAACAGATATTCTTCCAAGGGCTCGGCCATGTATAGATCGAGCACCTCGCGGCGCGCGTCGAACAGCACGCGCTGGCTCAATGGCCCGAAAGCCGCGGTGTCCCCACTCGTTCCGCGGCGCGACTCGGCACGCACGAGCCTGAGGATTTCCCGCTCGTGGGCGGCATCCGGATAGCCGATGCGGACATAGAGCAGGAAGCGGTCGAGTTGTGCCTCCGGCAAGGGATAAGTGCCTTCCTGCTCGATCGGATTCTGCGTCGCCATCACCATGAAAAGCGCGGGCAGAGGGTAGGTTTTGCGCCCCACCGTAATCTGCCGTTCCGCCATCGCCTCCAGCAGCGCCGCCTGGACTTTGGCGGGGGAGCGGTTGATTTCATCCGCCAGCACCAAGTTATGGAACAAGGGGCCCTGCTGGAAATGAAACGAGGCGTCTTGGGGGCGATAGATTTCGGTGCCGGTCAAATCAGCCGGCAACAGATCAGGGGTGAACTGGATGCGGTGAAAATCGCCCTCGACGCCCCGCCCGAGCACATTGATCGCACGCGTTTTCGCCAGACCCGGTGCTCCTTCCACCAGGATGTGCCCGTCCGCAAGCAGGGCGACCAGCATCCGTTCGATCAGCATCTCCTGACCAATCACCTGACTGCCGATGAAGGCACGGAGAATTTGCAGGTCCTTTTGGGCCGGGGATAAAGCGTGGATCTTGGCGCTGGATTGTTCAATCATGGGGTCTGTTGCAAGCGTGGTTCAGCGGTCGTTTTTCGGACGGCTATTATATAGGGAAGCCGACCCGTGGATGAGGCGTCGGACCATTCCGCACCGCTCCCAGGTCGGCATTTGATCGCAGCCCAGAGTCACCATGACCAGCCACCACAAGCCATTTTCCCGTACAGCGGCCCGCCACTGGCTAATCCAGACCCTTGCGGCGTGCCTCACCGTATCCCTCGCCGCCTGCGCGCCTTACGGCGAACGCGTCGCACCGGTTCCCTTACCCTCCCCCCGCAGCGATCACATCGACATCCAGGGCGCGCTATTGACCGCGCAACCCTACCCCGATCCGCAACAGGCGGAGGCCGCGTTCGGTTTCGATATTCGCGGAGCAGGGCTATTGCCCGTCCGGTTTTCGCTCGACAATCGGAGCGACAGCGTCGTTAGGATCAATCCTCAGCAGACCTTCCTCATCGATTTGGATGGCCAGGCATGGCCTGTGTTGACGGCAGACCAGGCTTATAACCGCATCAGCAGGGCGGTCGAATTCCAGGAAATCGGCAAGGCGGCGGGCAAATCGGCCGCGCTCATCGGCGCCGCCGGGGCCGTCACCGGCTTCGCCCTGGGGGTGCTGCTCGGGGAAGGCGTGGGAAAAACCACACTGCAGGGTGTCGAAGTCGGCACGAGCGTCGGTGCGTTCTTCGGTGGAGCCGACGCGGTTTACGGCCTGGAAACCAAGATTCGCCAGGATCTCGCGGCCAAGTCCCTGCGCAACCAGCGGATACAGCCGGGCGAGCTAGCCTACGGCGTGTTGTTTTTCCCTGGCCAGGATGAGGCCAGAACTGCTCGCAGCCTGCGCCTGAGCATCGAACTCGACAGCTATCCGCAGGTGGTCAACCTGCCCCTGAAACCGACCTCACCCACAGCTCTGTCTCCCTAAGTTTCAAGTAACAGATCAGACCAATGCCTGATCCTAATGCCGGCTGGCATTTTTGAAGCCATTTAAACATCGCACTTTGTTCGGCCCTGCAATCGAAACGCAAAACGATCCGTTCATCGTCTTCTTGAACGATCGGCCGGCAGTTACCAGCCGCAAGGGCGTCTTCGAGAGCTACCGGCTTCAGTCGATCGGCTTGTCGAGTCATTCTGACGGTTTCTTTTTCGAGGGAATCGTTCGTTTGAACGGCAGAAGACGGCATGGTGAGCGGCGGTCGGAATCGATGTGGCCGCTCGGGTCAGCAGCTAAGGCGGGCCCTGCGACTCCGTTACTGTCAAAGCCAGTAGGTCTTCCTTGAGTCGGATACTCACAGGCCGGGAGTTTCGGAGGCCTCCGATGCCCAGCGACTTTGCGAAAGTTTTCCCCAGGCGCGTGAATCGCCAAACTTCAGCACCCCGCCTTCGCTTTCCCCTCAGAGCGAGTTGGCCGCCGAGTAAGCCATCGCTCTAAGCAGTCGAACCCGGATCACTCAAGCTTCTCCTTGTTTTTGCGTTGAGGATCGATTCCCGTTGAAAATAGCTCACAACCATTGATCCAGGCCTCTTCGCGCAGCCTTTCCAGACGACTCACCAGAGGATGGATTAACTTGGCGCAGTTCCTCTCGTAGTGCTTTGGCACCAGCCATGTTTCCGGCATCTCAAGTTGAGCGAGCCGGATGAATTTCATGGCGAATTCCCAATTCACGCTGGTAATGCCGGAAAAATCCAACTCCACCCAGCGTCGCGAATGGCATTTGATCGCCCTAATCACACACCTGGCCTGTTCCCTCGTTTCCAGCGACAACGACGCCGGATCGGCGAAGTCTCGCAGCGGAATGATCGGTGGAATCATGACTTCACAGGCGACCACATAGGGACAGCAGGCCTTGCAAGAGCGCCAGGGGTGTCGGCGGACAACCGGGGATGGCGAGATCGACCGGGATCACGTTGTCTACGGCGCCGCAACTGGCATAGGACACCCCGAACTCGCCGCCACAGGCGCCGCAGTCGCCCACGGCGATCACCCATTTGGGATTGGCGGTGGCCTCATAGGTACGTTTCAAGGCCGCTTCCATGTGTCGCGAAACCGGTCCCGTGACCATCAGAATGTCGGCATGGCGGGGCGAGGCGACGAAATGCACGCCGAAACGCTCGATATCGTAGTAGACGTTGTTGAGGGCGTGGATCTCCAGCTCGCAACCGTTGCAGGAGCCGGCGTCCACTTGCCGGATCGCCAGACTACCCCGGAAACGTTTATGGATGATCGTCTTGAGCTTGGCGCCTTCCCTTTCAATCCCTTCATCCTTGGGTATTGGCGCTACACGTTCGGTCAACACACCGGTTTTGAAAATCTTGCTGTAGAGTCGCAGCATGAAAACCTCTCTAAAGATCGTGGCCGGAATAGGAACCGTTGACTGACTTGTTGCACACGGGAAAGTCGGGAACGATGTTCCCAAGCACGAGCTTCTCCAGTGCCGGCCAGTTGATAACGCTGGGATCGCGTGGCCAGTAGCGACCAATCGTGTTGTCCGCACCGAAGCGGATGAAACACAGGATTTCGCCGCGCCAGCTCTCCAATGCGGCGAAGCCTTCGGCACCCTCGCTTGGTGTGCGCCAGGGCGCGGCAAGCTTGCCGGATGGCAGCCCCTCCAGCATTTCTCCAATCAGTCGCAAACACGCGCGCAACTCCTTGTAGCGCACCCAGAAACGGGAGGAGACATCGCCTTGGCTTTCCACCGGAACGCGCACGTTCAAACGATCGTAAGGTGGGTAGGGGGCATCCTTGCGCACATCGAAGGTCTGACCGCTGGCGCGACCGACGAACCCCAGAGCGCCTAAAGCCGACGCGAGTTCGGTCGACAGGATGCCGGCGCCGAGGAAACGATCCTCCAGAGAGGAATTGTCGTCGAGGATCGTCAGCAGTTCGTTGAGCTCCCCCCGCAAGGCGGCTACGGATTGCCTCATGCGCTCCGCCGTTTCCGGCGTGACATCCACGGCCACACCGCCCGGCACGATCCGGTCCATCAACAGGCGGTGGCCGAAGCAGGCCTGATTTTCCCGCAGCCACTGTTCCCGCAAACGGCCGAACTGGTAATAACCGAAAGTGAAACCCACGTCGTTGCACAGGGCGCCCAGATCCCAAAGGTGATTGATGATGCGCTCCCGTTCCGCCAGAAGGCCGCGCAGAAGCGCTGCGCGCGCGGGGATTTCGATCTCGGCGGCACGTTCCATGGCCATGCAGGCGGCCCAGGCGTGGCCGACCGTGGTGTCGCCGGACACCCGTCCGGCCAGCCGTGCCAAACCTGTCGGCTCACGGCCTTCGGCGATTTTCTCGATGCCCTTGTGCACATAGCCGAGCCGTTCTTCCAAATGCAGCACGGTTTCACCTACGGCCGAGAAACGGAAATGGCCCGGTTCGATGATGCCAGCATGGACCGGCCCTACGGGGATTTCGTAGACGCTCGCACCGTGCGCCTTGAGAAAGGGATAATCCCGGTCCGGCGGCGTTTCCGCGATGATTGGCTCGGCCGATGAAAAGCCCTTGCGCAGCGGGTAGACGTTTTCATCCCAGGCCTGATGGCGGGTCCAGCGCCTCGGGTCGGGATGATCTTCGAAGCGGATGCCGAAGAGATCCTGGATGTGCCGTTCGGGCCGGTCCGCCGCCCAGTAATGCGGCACATGGGAAGGCAACGTGGGTCGCTCGGAACTTAGATGGGTCCTTAGGATGACGTAGGTTCCCTGTTTTTCCAGGCAGGCATTGGCCATCAGGTCGAGTGCGCAGTCCTCGGCCCAGACGCCGGCCCAGCGCCAGTTGTCTGCCTGGGCCTCCGCGGCTACTTTGCCCCAATACTCCGAGTCGACTTCGAACAAACGAGCCGGAGGCAGGGGACTGGGTTCGATCAGCCGGACCTTGATGTTCTGTGAACCAAGCTTGACGCAAAACAGGCTGAAGCTATCGATACCACTGTTATTCATTGCGGCAAGGCCCCGGAAATCAGTTGGGTCGCCTGGTTGAACCAGTTGCCCAGAAACGCGGGGATCGAGAGGCCGAGCCACAGCACCAGCGTCAGATGCACCATCACCGGCCACAAATTCGCCGGAATGGCCTTCTGGCCTTCGGGAACGTCACCGTAGACCATCGGCTGCAAATGGCGGAACAGCCCGGCGAAAGCCAGCCCGACCCCGAGCAACAACAGGGGTGTCAACCAGGGGTAATCGTGCATGGTGGCGACCAAGACCAGGAATTCGCTGGCGAACACGCCAAAGGGAGGGAAGCCGGCGATGGCCACGGTGCCGATTAGCAGCCCCCAGCCGATTGTGGGCTGGGTCAGAATCAAGCCGCGAATCTTGTCCATGCGCTGGGTGCCGGCCAATTGGGCGGCATGACCCACGGTGACGAAGATGGCCGATTTGGTCAGGGAATGGGTAGTCATGTGGAACAGCGCTGCGAAGGTGGCCCAGGGGCTGCCGACGCCGAAGGCGAAAGTCATCAGCCCCATGTGTTCGATGGAGGAATAGCTGAACAGACGCTTAATGTCGGTCTGCCGATGCAGGAACAAAGATGCCACCAGGAACGATAACAGACCGAACCCCATCATCAGATAACCCGCCATGTGCGTGCCGAGGGAGCCATCCACCAGCATCTTGCAGCGCACCACCGCGTACAGGGCGTCGTTGAGCAACAACCCCGACAGGATGGCGGACATGGGCGTCGGGCCTTCCGAGTGGGCATCCGGCAACCAGTTGTGCAGGGGCACGAGACCGATCTTGGTGCCGTAACCCACCAGCAGAAATACAAAAGCAAGCCCCAGGATGGCGGGGTCGAGCTCGCCGGCATGGTCGTGCAAGACCGTCCACAACAGGGCGTCGCCACCGATACCGAGCTTTTGTTCGGCGGCAAAATAGAGTAGAACCGTGCCGAACAGGGCCTGGGTAATCCCCACGCCGCAAAGGATGAAATATTTCCAGGCGGCCTCCACCGATTCCGGCGTGCGATACAGGCTGACCAGCAGCACGGTGGCCAAAGTCGCGCCCTCCATTGCCACCCACATCACGCCCATATTATTGGTGGTCAACACCAGGTACATCGCGAGCATGAAGCCCTGGTACATGGCGTAGTAAAGCTTCAAACGCCTGGCGGTAAGCCGGCCGATTTCCCGTTCGTGCGCCATATAGGGGCCGGAGAAAATCGAGGTCGTCAGTCCTACGAAGGCGGTCAGGGCCACCAGATAGACATTGAACGAATCGATATACAACAGTTTGCTGGGGGAAAGCCGGGGGCCGTGCCATAGCACGTCGATGGCCAGCCAGATCGACGCCAGCAAAGCCAAGGCATTGCAACGGACATTGATCGATCCCGCCTTGAGGCTATCGCCACGCAACCACAGAACGGCCATACCCGCTAGCGGAATCAGGAGAATGAAGTAGACCGCGATCATTTATCCACCTCGCTCAGTTTGCTGAGTTGGTCCACGTTCAGCGAGTCGATGCTGGAGCGGATCTGGAAGAAGAACACCCCGAACACCACCGCGGCGACCAGCACGTCGAACGCCACGCCCAGTTCCACCACCATCGGCATGCCGTAGGTGGAAACCACTGCCGCGAAAAACAGGCCGTTCTCGATGGACATGAAGCCCACCACGTGGGCCACCGCCTGTCGCCGGGTGATCATCAGCAACATGCCGAGCAAGACCACGGCGAGGCTCACGGCGATGGCGTTGAGCGTGACCAGTGGCGAATGGGCGACCACAGGGAGCGAGACGTAGTAACTAAAGACCACCAGTGCTGCCCCGCCCATCATCACCCGGGCGGGATGATCGATAGTGTCCATCTCCCGGTGCAAACCCATGCGATGGATCAGCCGGTGCAGCAGGATGGGAATGACGATGCCCTTCAGCAACAGACTCAGACCCGCCGAAATATACAGGTGGGGATAATCCAGCACCCCGGCGGCCAGCGCCGTAGCGGCTGCCAAAAGGCATCCCTGCAGGGCGAATATCACCACCAGCCGGACCAGCCGTGACTGCCCCAGCATCAGGAACGAGGTCAGGGCGATCAGCCCCGCCAACAACAAAATCGCCTGGCTGTACAGGTTGAGCTCAGTGATGGACACGCGCCGCCTCCAGGATAATGTGGCTCAGCATGCCCAAGACGCTGAGAAGATAGGCGAAGCTCAGATACTCCTGCACGCGAAAAATCCGCATCTTGGCGAACACCGCCTCGGACAGGGCCAGGATCACCGCCAACACGGCCAGCTTGAGCGCAATCATCGCGACACCCCAGCCCAGCGCCGGCAGGGAAAAGTCCTGGGCAATCCCCCAAGGGAAGAAGATGTTGGCGATGAGCACGCCATAGAGCATCAGTTTGATCTGGCTGGCCCACTCGATCAGGGCCAACCAGCGACCGCTGTACTCCAGGATCATGGCCTCGTGAATCATGGTCAATTCCAGATGGGTGGCCGGGTTGTCCACCGGAATCCGCCCGGTCTCGGCAATGGCCACCAGCATCAGGCTGCCCAAGGCGAACACGAAGGAGGGACGCAAGACCAAACCGGTGTCGTGCACGTAATTCATGGCCTGGGACAGGTTGGTGGTGTGGGCGCTCATGGCCAGCGTGAACACCGCCATCAGCATGGCGGGTTCGGCGAGCGAGGCGATGGTCATTTCGCGGGACGATCCCATGCCGCCGAAAGCGGTGCCGATGTCCATGCCGGCCAGCACCTGAAACGTCCGCCCCAACGCAAAAAAGCCCACCAGCACGATCACGTCGGCGATGCGTGCGGTCGGCAGATTGACTGCGACCAGGGGCACGAAGGCGGCCGCCAACACCGTCGACGCGAACACGATGTAGGGCGCGGCGCGGAAGATCCAGGAGGCAGGGTGCGGCACGATCGGCTGTTTGCGGTACAGCTTGCGCAAATCCCGGTAAGGCTGAAACACAGACGGCGCCTTGCGATTCTGCAAGCGGCACTTGATGCATTTGATCCAGCCGGCCAACAGCGGCGCGGCGCCGATGAACAACAAGGTTTCGAGGATTGCCAACCACCAGGCCATCAGCTGATCACCCACAACAGAAAGATCAAGGTAAAGAAGGAATAACCGAGATAGGTGCGGATATTCCCGGTCTGCAAACGTCCGACCCAGCGCGCCAGCCGGGTGACCCCACGACCCGAAGGTTCGTAAAGCCTCAGCCAGGCGCGGTCCAGCACCTGGAACTGGTAGCGCAAAGCCGTTACCCGTGATTGTGCCGGCCCTTCCTTGTGTTCTTCGACGGTTTCACGAATTTCGTACACCGGTTGAAAGATGCGCCGGATCGGCATGCTGAACGCGCCGGAGGTGTATTGCATGCGGGGGGTCAAGCCGCCGAAGCCGCAGTCCCAGGGCTCGGCCCGGCGTGGTTCGAGGCCGGTACGGCGATACAAGAAGTGATAACACAACCAGCCAACCGCCACGGTCCCCACCAACACCAGCGCCGGCGCGTAGGACGCCACCTCGGGCGACACCGGCGTTAGCCACAGCCAACCCAGGGCGGAAACATTGGGGAGTGCAAAGCCGGTCAACTGCTGCGTCAATTTCCCCATGCCATTGATGAGCGGTGTCGGCAACACGCCGAACAACATGCAGCAGGCAGCGAGCAAGGCGGGACCCGCCAGCATCCCGCGGTGATGAACCTCGCGCGCATGGGCAATATGCTGTGAACGGGGCAGCCCCAGAAAAGCCACGCCGTAAACCTTGACGAAGCAGGTGGCCGCCAGCGCCGAAGTCAGCGCCAGCACCGCGCTGGCCGTGGGAATCAGGCTGCGCAGGACGCCGCTCTCAAGGCCACCGGCCTGCAACGCGGTCTGAAAGATCAGCCATTCCGAAACGAAACCGTTCAAGGGCGGCAGAGCGGCGATGCTCAGGGTGCCGACCAGAAACACCGCTGCCAGTTTCGGCATGCGATGAATCAGTCCCCCCATGTTTTCCAGGCTCTGTTCGTGGGTCTGATGCAGGACGGCACCGGCACCCAGGAACAAGAGACTCTTGAACAAGGCATGATTCAAGCAATGCAGTAGACCCGCCACCAGACCCAGCGTGCCCAGTTGGGTCTGCCCGCTGCTCTGAAAAATAAGCGCCAGTCCCAGGGCAATGAACACGATGCCGATGTTCTCCACCGAGGAATAGGCCAACAGCCGCTTCAGATTTTGCTGTTGCAGGGCATAAAGGATGCCGAGCACGGCGGAAGCCGAGCCGACAAGTAATACCAGTACGCCCCATTGCCAAAGGATCTGGTCCAGCAGATCGAAGGTGAACCGGATGAAGCCGTACACGGCGATTTTCAGCATCACCCCGCTCATCAGGGCGGAGATATGGGACGGTGCCAC
>DATIXD010000081.1:0-3323 GCA_035518875.1 Methylococcaceae bacterium
GCCAGCTCATGGATTCCCAAAGGGTTGCCTGGCGCCAGGACCAGACCTTGTTCCCGATGCGCCCATTCGATCAGGACGACATCAGCCTGACCCAACAGGCTTTTGACCATCGGAACGTTGTACTCGCCGCTGTTGGGGTCGAGGAGGTGAATCCCGCAGATCACCGCGTTCCCTGCGGCAAACCGATTCAGTCCTTCGGTGCTTCCATTCACCTGTAAGGAAAAAGGAAACCCCATCTCGCCCAATGCCCATTCGAGCAAGGGGTCGTGACTGCCCACCACCACCGGCGGTACCGGCTTGCGCAACGCTGAATCGCACTGATATTCGCTATTTTGGGCGAGCCAGGAGTCGATTTGTTGTCTCGGAAACAGCCATTTTCCGGAAACGCGGGTACACGGTATCTGCTTGTGCGCCACCAGTTCATAAATTTTGCGTTCCTTCAAACGCAGGAGATCGGCGACCTCCCGTATCGTCATGAAGCTGTGCTCCGGTGGCGCTTTTTCTTGCATCACGTTTCGCATTGCTCGGTTCTTACGCCAAACCCCAGTGCGGCCAGGTGCGAGCGCGCCTTTTCGCTTTGCAGGAGAGCCAAAAACTGTTGCACCGCCGCCCGCTCGAGACGTTCTTCCGGAACGATGATGTCGTAGTGTTCCTCCTGCAGGGGAATAAAGCCGAGATCATACTGCTGCGCCACGGTGTCGATGGCAATGCCCCAATCGGACCGGCCTTGGGCGATGGATGCAGCCACCGCGTTATGTGACTTGGGCTGGACTGCATAACCGGGCGGCTGTTTCCCCTGAAGCAGACGATCGATGAGAACGCGCGTACCGCTGCCCGCGTTGCGATTGACCATGACACACCCCGCAGCAGTGACGGCAACTTCGACCGCCTGAATTGCCGATAGGCCTGCAAAGCGGCGGTCGCCTTTCCGAAACACGACGCCCTGCATCCGCTTGTAGCCCTCGAATAAGCGCAGTCCGGGTACCAGCAGGTGCTTGTTGTATTCCCCGGTGACCGGATCCATCAGGTGAACACCGGCCAGATCGCATTCCCTTCGCCGTGCTGCCGCGACGCCACCCATGCTGCCGACAAACAGCGTCTTGACCACGAGCCCGCGATCCTGCAATTCGTTCATCAGATAATCAAGCCCCACACACTGACTGCCGACGAACACGAGGTCGGCAGGCTCCAGTTTTTGGCCGATCAATTGGACCTTGACCGCGCTGCCGGCGGGAACGAATTCAGTCTGTTGGTCCAAGGTGATAAATCCGTCGGCACTGCTGAACGCGGTCACTGCTCCCGATCCCTTCCCCGTGGGATAAGCGGAGAAGCCGTCGCGGCCCTGTACCAGATTGACCAGAACGTATTCGGCGCGCCCCAATTCGGAACTAACCCTGACCGGCAGATGGGCATCGACCATGTGGCTGCGCCCTGCGGCAAGTCCAGCGAAGCGGCGGATCACCGGGGCGATGAATTCGTGAAAATTGAAGATCGCCGAAGTCGGAAAGCCCGGGAGCACCACGACCGGCTTGCCATTCGTCACCGCAAGACAAACGGGCTTGCCGGGTTTCAACGCAACGCCATGGGCGACAATGCCGGGATTCTCCAAGCGCGCGATGCAACGGTAGGAAAGGTCGCCGATGCCTTTCGAGGTGCCGCCCGACAGGAGCACCATGTCGTGCTTCAGCGCCCGGGCCAGCGCCTCCTCCAGCGCTTTCTCCTCATCCGGCACGATGCCCAAGTGGACCGGCTGGCCGCCCGCCTCGCTCACCGCGGCAGCCAGGATGGCGCCGTTGGAATCGAACACGGTGCCGGCTTTCGAGGGGGAGCCCGGCGCGATGATTTCGTTTCCGGTCGACAGGATCGCCACCTGCGGTTTGCGGTAAACCGCAACCCGTGACAAGCCGATCGCCGCAAGCACCCCGATTTCGCGGGAGGTCAACAGCTGGCCTCGTCGCAGCACGGTCTCTCCTTTAGAAACATCGGTTCCGGCAAAGGCGATGAATTGCCCTGGAACGGCGGTTTTACTGACGAGGATGCGAACGGGGCCATCAGCATTCGATACTTCGGTGTGTTCGACCATGACGACCGCATCGGCACCGCGTGGAACCATTCCGCCCGTCGCGATCGGTGTGGCGCTTCCAGAGAGGACGGCGATAGCGGGTTGGACGCCGGGAGACAAGATTTCGTCATTCAAGGACAAGACCGCAGGCGCTGCTTCCGATGCGTCGAAGGTGTCCGCGGCCCACACCGCGAAGCCGTCGACACTGGCGCGATCGAATCCCGGCACATCCACGGGTGCAGCCACGGTCACGCCGAGTACGCGGTCCAGCGCGTCCGCCAGAGGAACGTCTTCGACGCCAAGCGGTCCCGGGCTCAAATGCCGGTTGAATCGCGCAGCCGCTTCGAAACGATCGATGACCTGCAGAAACTGCTCCTGTCGTATTCCCTGCGGCAAGTCTTTGGTCATTCTCTCAGTGGACCCATTTTCGGCATTTCAACGGAACAGGTAGACGGGAACGCATGCCCCCGCCGCGAAACCTTCCGACAGGGTCGGCACGACCATGAACCCGTCCGCCTGGGCAAGGACGGCGAGCGTGGGCATTTCCCCTCCAGACAGGGGGTCGGCCTGACCGTCCCGATACTGCACCGGAACATAGTCTACACGTCCAAGGCCGGAGACGATCTTTTTGGATGTCGTCGCTTGACGCTCCGTATAGGGCCAGTCGGAATCACGCCCCGCAGCCAGGCGAATGGCGCGCGCCGCAAAGAAGTCGTAGGCGATGAAACAGGATGCCGGGCTACCGGGCAAAAGAAAGATCGGCATGCCGCCGATGTGGCCTAGACCCGAAGACCTGGCCGGCGGCAAGGCCAAGCCGTGGAACGGAAGATCGCCCAAAACGGAGGCGATCCGTCCGATAGGATCATTGAACCCTGCGCCACTTCCGCCGACTGTGAGGATGATATCGACGCCTTCGACGTCCAGCGCTTCGCGGATGGCCTGATCGTCGTCGGGCACGAGCAGCGCCTGTTCCAGCTCCCCTCCGTCGCGGGCGATCAGGTGTTTGAGCATCGCCGTATTGACGTCCTGAATGAGGGAATCGCCTTGAGGGGGCTTTTTCAATTCGGAGCCGATGGCGATCACGCGCACCCTCGGACGCCGGAATACGCTGACCCGTTCGAATCTCGCTTCACCGAGCAAAGCGGTATCCTGCATGCGCAGCAGCCGGCCGGCCCGTAGCAGCAGCGCTTGTCGGGAGAATTCCGCGGCGGGTCGCCGGACATTCTCGCCCGGTGCGATAACGGAAGTAACGTCCAGGTGG
>DATIXD010000082.1:0-3908 GCA_035518875.1 Methylococcaceae bacterium
GAAGACCTATCTATTCCCCGGCACGGTAAACAACTGGCGCGCGGACGTGCCCATCACGGGCAAGGTCGTTTGGGAGGCATGCCGTCAAGCTGCCCAGCGGTCGGGCATCCAAAAACACGTCTATCCTCATTTGATTCGCCACTATGCCGCGTCCCGGACTATGCCGCGTGTCGAAGTTCCAGCGGCCAATCATCGGCTTTTTAGCCACGCCGGCGCGGCATAGTTTTGGACTCCGCTTGGCACCCTGGAAGGGTGATAAACCAACTCTTCACCTTTGCAAGTACGATTGCACGGCTTCGCCAGGGTCCTCTGAGCGAACACCTCGACGCGTACGCGACCGCCGTCGCCGAACAGGGCTATACTCATCACTCGATCGGACGGCAGATCGTCGCCATCGCCGATTTCAGCCGGTGGCTGAAGCACAAACAGATCGCGATTGAAGCTTTGGATGACCACGTGGTGGATCGATTCCTGCGCTGGCGTCGCCGACAACGGCGTGTTGGTAGGGGCGACCCGAAAGCGTTGGATCGGATGCTGTCCATGCTTCGCCAGAAAGGCATCGTGAAGCCGTGTCCGCCGCCTGTCGCGGATAACGCCTGTTCCAAGATCGCCGCCGGGTTTCACTGCTATTTGGTACAGGATCTCGGACGGTCCCCTTCAACGGCCAAGAACTACGTGCCTTTCATTGCTCAGTTCCTGATGGAGAGATTTCAAAACAGGACTCCGGATCTCGCCTTGCTGCGTGCGCCTGACGTCACCGGATTCGTGACCCGACACGCGCATCAGTTGAGCCCAGTGCGGGCCGGGATTATGGTAACCGCGCTCCGATCGTTCTTTCGATACCTGCTACACCGTGGGGCAATCGCTACCGATCTGGCTGGATGCGTGCCCGCTGTCCCCAACTGGTCGCTTTCTACCCTGCCGAGATTTCTCCCCGCTGCTGCAGTGGAGAGGCTTCTGAAGCGCTGCGACCGGAAGACCGCGGTTGGTCGGCGGAACCACGCGATACTGCTGCTGCTCGCCAGGTTGGGCCTGCGTGCCGGCGAAGTCATCAAGCTGAGCTTAGACGATATCGATTGGGACTCGGGGCAGATTACCATTCATGGAAAGGGTGGGAGGTCGGCTCAACTGCCATTGCCGACCGACGCTGGGACGGCCGTAGCCGCTTATTTACGACGCGACCGCCCGCCGTCGGCGAGTCGCCGTGTGTTTCTTCGCCACCGGGCTCCGTTAGCTGGCTTTGCGAATCCGTCGACGCTTTCCTCGATCGTCAGACGCGCTCTGAAGCATGCCGGCGTGGAGTCGGCGCACATGGGCGCCCATGTGCTTCGGCACTCGCTAGCCACGAGCATGCTTCGGCAGGGAGGGTCATTGGATGAAATTGGCGAACTGCTGCGGCATCAAAGCCCAAACACGACGGCGATTTACGCCAAAGTGGACGTTACCGCCTTACACACCTTGGCGTTGCCGTGGCCGGGAGGTGGTCGATGAAGCGACTCCGCAAGGCGATCCGCGACTACCTGACGATGCGCCGCGGGTTGGGGTTCAAAATGGCTCGACACGAGGTCTGCCTGCAGGATTTCATCGCATTCCTGGAACGAAAACGCAGCCCCCACATTACCGTTAAGCTGGCCTTGGAGTGGGCAACGCAACATACGCACCACACACCTGGTGAGTGGGCCACGCGACTTACCATCGTGCGCGGCTTCGCCCGGCACTGGAGCGCGACCGATCCCTTAACAGAAGTTCCGCCGCTCGGTCTTCTGCCGTTTCGGCCGCAGCGGGCTCAACCATACTTCTATTCCCATCAAGAAATCAGAAAACTGCTGAACGCGGCCAAAACGCGACCTTCGATTGACCCGCTGCGCCCCTGGACCTACTACTGCCTGTTTGGGTTGTTGGCAGTCACAGGCCTTCGACTGGGTGAGGCGCTCCACCTCCGTATCGGAGACATCGATTGGTCCGAAGATCTCCTCACGATCCGGGGAGCCAAGTTCGGGAAGTCCCGCCTGGTACCGCTTCACGCCTCAACCTGTAGGGTACTCGCCGATTACGCGAAACGCCGGGACCGCCGCTTTGGCACGCGCACCGAAGGCCCTTTCCTGGTGAATCAAAACGGTAACCAGTTGGACAAAGGCGAGGTGCACCGGGCGTTCTACGCCCTGTCACGGCAGATTGGGTTGCGTGGTGTGGACGACAGCCGCGGACCGCGCTTGCACGATTTTCGTCACCGATTTGCGGTCCAGACGCTGTTGCGCTGGTACCGCAACGGCGAGGACCCCAAAAGACGTTTGCCAACCTTGTCTACCTACCTCGGGCACGCGCACGTTACCGACACCTATTGGTACCTGACCGGCACTCCCGAGTTGTTGCGGGCAGCTGGTGACCGGCTGGAAAAACGCTGGGAGGGGTTGAATGCGGGACTCCGCTAATCTTCCGGCCCTGCTGCAATCGTTCTTCACGACGCGTTTAATGACGCAGCGCAAAGCCAGCCCTCACACCATCGCCTCTTATCGCGACACGTTCCGTCTGCTGCTTCAGTTTGCGCAGAGACGGCTACGCAAGGCGCCCTCTCAGTTGGAGCTGAACGATCTGGATGGCGCCTTGATTGGCGCATTTCTGGAAGATCTGGAAAAACGTCGGCGAAATGGACCCAGGAGCCGCAATCTGCGTCTGACGGCCATCCGGTCATTCTTCCGGTATGCCTCGCTGGAGGCGCCTGCGCAAAGCGGAGTCATACAACGCGTGCTGGCCATTCCCAACCAACGACAGCCACGTGCCCTGGTGGGTTTCCTCACGCGGCCAGAGATTGAAGCGCTGTTGGCAGCGCCGGATAGAACGACTTGGGTGGGACGTCGTGACCATGCCTTCCTGCTCACCGCCGTGCAGACCGGCCTGCGCTTGTCCGAGATGACCTCGTTGCAGCAGAACGATGTCTCGCTGGGCGCTGGCGCACATGTACACTGCCGGGGCAAAGGGCGAAAGGAACGCTGTACCCCTTTGGCCAAACCCACGGTCGCGATCCTCCGCGCATGGATTCGGGAGCAAGGGGGAGGAGATTCCAAAACGCTGTTCCCCAGTGCACGAGGTGGACCCTTGAGCGCTGATGGCGTTCAGCACTTGCTCGCGCGTCACGTAACCCAGGCGCGGAAACACTGCGCTTCCCTGCGAAAGAAGCGCGTATCCCCGCATGTCTTGAGGCACGCCGCCGCGATGGAACTGCTTCAAGCCGGCGTGGATCGCGCCGTGATTGCACTTTGGTTGGGCCACGAATCGGTGGAAACCACTCAGATCTATCTCGATGCCGATCTCGCACTGAAAGAACAGGCCTTGGCCAAGACCAACCCCGTCAAAGGAACTCCCAAGCGCTTTCAGCCCGACGACGAACTGCTGGCATTCCTGAAACAGCTCTGATTTACCTCCCGGACTATGCCGCATCAGGACGCAAGCGTGCGCGGCCTCCGGCACATTTGTGTTGGCTTCCAAGCTTCTTCGTTCTGATCTTCGCGGCATAGTCCGGGACGCGGCATAGTGGCGAATAGTGTGCGGCGAGACTCGTTTCTTGATTCCGGCACGGGTGCAGGCCTCGCGGACTGCCTGCCACACGATCTTCTCCGTTATCGGCTTGTCGGCACGCGAGTGGTTCACCGTGCCTGGAAACAGGTAGGTTTCAGGGCGCATCCACCGGTAATATTCGCGCAATGCTGCAAGCAAGTTCTTACTCAGAGGGACCTCACGGTCGATGCCGCCCTTGCCTTGTATGACGCGCACCATCATGCGCTTGCTGTCTATGTCGCAAACCTTGAGTCGGCACAACTCGGCACGGCGGAGACCCGTCGCATAGAGCGTCATCAGGATGGTCCGATGGTACTGGTTGCTGGCCGCGCCACTCAGCTGAGCCACTTCCT
>DATIXD010000083.1:0-35166 GCA_035518875.1 Methylococcaceae bacterium
TCGCGGTTGACGACCAACAGGCGGCAATTGGATTGCCTCAGCAGGCGCAGCAGGTTCGGCGCGTCGTAGGGGTAGATGACGGTAAACCTCGGGAACAGACTCGACCCGGCGAGGGTCTGCGAGGCCTTCCGACGCAGCACATCGAGCTCCTCGTCGGTTTTGGCGGGCAAGGCGATGCACAATTCGCAAGGTTCGAGTGTGGCCAAGTCGGCGGCCATCAGCAGTGCTTTTTTGGATTCGGCGGAGCCGTCGAAAATCGTCCAGACCGGCCTTGCCGCTTGCCGCCGAGCTTTCGAATAAGCGGTTTTAGGCCAGTTGGTCAGGGTCTCGACCGGTTCTTCCCTGTGGCAAAAGAACAGGATGTCCACCTCATCGGCGGCCGACAATACGGCCTGCACAAAATGGCCGCGGATAATTCTGAGGGAAACCGGTATACCCAGGCGTTCGATGAGTTGGTCGAGGGTTTGCTGGATCTGCTCGATTCGGCTTTTTTGCGTGCGGGCAAGGCGGAGGTTGTCCAGCTCCCGCTCTACGGCGGAGGCGCGGCTGATCTCCTTGGCGAAGGGCAGTTCGGCGAGATTGAACAGGTTGATATCCTCGACGAACACCGCCAACAGTTCGGCTTGGTCGCGTGCGGCGAGGTTGGCCGCCAATTCCAGGGCATAAAAATCGCGGCGACTGGCGTTGAATGCGACCAAAATGCGGGTCCGCGCATCGCTTTTCTTAGCCATCGCCGTCGCCTTCCTTTTCTTTCCGGGCCAGCTTTTTCCGGATGGAGGTCCATTCCTTCAGGCGCTTTTCGACCCGGCCGTTCACGCTGTCTTCCGGGAATTGCCCGGACGGGTCGCGCTCGCCTATCGGTTTGCCGGTCAGGAGTTCCAGCGCTTGGTCGACGGTATCCACGGCGTAAACCCGAAACTGTCCGTTGCGGGCGGCTTCCACGACGTCCTGCCGCAGCATCAGGTTTTTGACGTTGGCGGAGGGGATGATGACACCTTGATCGCCGGTCAGCCCGATGGACTGGCACACGTCAAAAAATCCTTCGATTTTTTCGTTGACACCGCCGATGGCTTGCACCCGGCCGTGCTGGTTCACTGAACCGGTGACCGCAAGCGTCTGCTTGATCGGCAGATCCGCCAGGGACGACAGAATGGCACACAACTCCGCCACCGACGCGCTGTCGCCTTCCACCATGCCGTAAGACTGCTCGAAAACCACACTGGCGAAGACCGAAAAGGGCTGAGCCTTCGCATAACGGGCCGCCAGGAAGTTGGACAGGATCAGCACGCCTTTGCTGTGGATTGCGCCGCCCAGTTCGGTTTCCCGCTCGATGTCGATGATCTTGCCGGTGCCCAAGCGCGTGGTGGCGGTGATACAGGCGGGTTGACCGAAGGCAAAATCGCCCAGGCTGATAACCGACAGGCCGTTGATTTGGCCGATGGTTTGACCTTGGGTGTCGATCAAGATCGAGCCCCGACGAATCGCCTCGTAAATTCGGTCGCGTAAACGGTCTGCGCGGTGGATCTGCTGATCGATGGCGGCCTGGACATCGTCTTGGGCGATGACGCGCCTATCCGCTTGGGAAGCCCAGTGATCGGCTTCCTTCAGCAGATCCGTCAGGCTACGGAGGTGAGTGGTGAGTTTTTCCGCATCCTCAACGAGACGGGCGCTGTGCTCGATGACGCGGATGACGGCTTCCTTGTTCAGCGGGCGTAGGCCGTCGCGCCGGGCCAGGCTGGCGATGACACGGGCGTACAGGGCGCTGCTATCCGAATCGCGGTCGTAGGTTTCCTCGAAGTCGGCGGAGACTTTGAAAAGATCGCGAAATTCCGGATCGTAGATGTTCAACAGGTAATACAGCAGCCGGTCGCCGATCAGGATGATTTTCAGCCGCAGCGGAATCGGTTCGGGCTCTAGCGTCGCGGTGCTGATCAGGCTAAGGGTTCGCTCCAGCGACTCGATGCGGATCTCGCCGGTTTGCAGCGCACGCTTGAGGGCATCCCAAGCGAAAGGTTGCAGCAGCAATTTGCGTGCGTCCAGGAACAGGTAGCCGCCGTTGGCGAGATGCAGGGCACCCGGCCGGATCATGGTGAAATCGGTGACCAGCGCGCCCATGTAAGCCTGATATTCGACCCGACCGATCAGGTTGGCGTGGTTCGGCAGCTCTTCGAAAACAATGGGCGCCGTCGTCGATCCGCCATGATCGACCAGGAGATTGATCTTGTAGCGCAGCAAGGGGCTGGAGCGCGGAGCGTGCGCGAACAATACCGGGGTCGACTCGGATTTCGGGAAAAAATCGTCGGCGTGATCGACGATATCCTGCTGGGCTTCCCGCACATAATTGAGGATGTGCGGAAACTGGCCATATCGTTCCTTCAGGTCGTCGATAAGATGGCCGACCGCGTAGGCGGCGATTTCGCGGTGCAGGTTTTTGAGCTTTTCCTTGGCTTCCTTCCGCCAGGCGGGAAATTGACGCAGCAGTTTCTGAAGTTGCTGATGCAGCCTGGCGATATTGTTCTGTATGGCAAGCTGTTCTGCTTCCGACAACTTGTGGAACTCGTCTGGGCTCAGTACGCCGTTGTTCTTGTCGACAGGGGCAAAGGCGAAGCCGGTTGGGGTTTCTATTAGGCTGATGTGCTGCCGCTTGGCCTCGTTGCGAAGCTCATTCAGGGCATTGAATTCGCGCTCCTTCGCTTCCCCTTCGATTTCTTCCTCGCGGCTGCGGTATTCTTCTCCTTCGAAGGCGGCGGGAATGGCGCTGGTGAGTTCCTCGATCAGCTGTTCCATGTCGTGGACAAAATGCCTGCCTTCTCCCGCGGGGAGGCTGAGCGCCTTCGGTTTCGATGGGTGGGCGAAGTTGTTGACATAACACCAATCGTCCGGTGCGCGTTGTAACTGTGCCTCGCGGGTGACGATTTCCTTGGTCGCCGTCAGCTTGCCCGCGCCCGAGGGGCCAAGCACGAATACGTTGAATCCCCTCTGGGCGATGTCGATGCCGAACTGGATTGCATCCAGTGCGCGTTCCTGGCCGATGATCACGCTGGTATCGGCAAGTTCCTCGGTGGAGGCAAAATCAAATTCGGCCGGATCGCAGGCTTTGTAAAGCAGTTCCGGATCGAGCGGCTGGCGGGTCTCGGTCATGATCGTCGTTCGCTTCGGCTGGGCGGTTTGTTATCTTGGTCAATTCTGCTTTGGCATGATTATGCAAAATGCCGGGATTGACAATCTCTCGTTGCAAGACCGGACTGGGCCTCCCACGACGGGAAGAGCGATCATAGGTATCCATGAACGAGTATCTGAGTGAATTTCGCGAGTTGCTGATCGCCCTGGCCTTGGGTTTATTGATCGGATTGGAACGCGGATGGGCGGAGCGCGGGGGCGAGGAGGGCGCTCGTGTAGCGGGAATCCGCACCTTCGGCCTGATTAGCCTGTTGGGAGCCCTATGGCAGCTGTTGAGTCGGGGATCGAGCCCCTGGCTGATCGCCTCGGCTTTTGTCGCCTTTTCCTTGCTGGTCGCCGTCTCCTCCTATCTCGAAATCAAGCAAAAGGGCGATTACAGCATCACCACGCCGGTGGCGGCGCTGATCGCTTTTGTCCTGGGCGCGATGGCGATGAGCCCTCATGTGAAGCTCGCCGTCGCCGCCGCCGTGATCGCCACGATCCTCCTCGGTTTGAAGCCGGTTCTGCACGGCGCGTTGCGTAAGCTTGAACCGTCCGAGCTTTGGGCGGTACTCAAGCTGCTGCTGATTTCCTGTGTGCTCCTGCCCATTCTGCCGGATCGTACCATCGATCCCTGGGCGTCCTTCAATCCCTATGAGGTCTGGTGGATGGTGGTGGCGATCAGCGGGATTTCTTTCATCGGCTATTTCGCCATCAAGATCGCCGGGCCCAGCCGCGGCATCCTGATGACCGGCCTGTTTGCCGGTCTCGTGTCCTCGACGGCAGCGACCTTGAGCCTGTCGCGGATAGGCAAGAGCCAAGCCGATTTACAGCGGTTGCTGGCGGCGGGCGTCACGATCGCCTCCACCACAATGTTCCTGCGCATGCTGCTGGTGGCCGGATTCATCCAGCCGGCCTTGATTGCGCTCCTCCTCCGGCCGTTGGGGCTGATGACCCTAGGCGGTTATGCGGCCGCATGGTGGCTAGTCAGAAACGGGAACCGCGGCGGAGTGAATCATTCGGTGCAGCTCAAAAATCCCTTCGAGTTCGGGATGGCCTTGCGCTTCGGGGCGCTGCTGGCGGTGATCGTGCTGCTGACCCGGGTGTTGCGGGACGCTTATGGCAACGCCGGGTTGTTGCTGCTGGCAGGAATCTCCGGGATCGGCGATGTGGACGCGATCACCATTGCTCTGGCGCGCATGACCAGAGTCGACTTATCCATGCATGTGGCCGTTATTGCCATTGTGTTTGCGGCGATGGTCAACACTCTGGTGAAGGCGGGCCTGGTCATTGCCATCGCCGGCGGCGCCATGGCCAGGCACGTAGCTTTGGTCTTTCTCCTGTTGATCGCCATGGGGGCGGCTTCACTTTGGATGATATCCTGAAACCGTTCGGGATGCGCGATCGCGTTTGCAAAGGGTGACAAGTCCCCGTTCAACCGGGATAATTCGGAGCTTTTTAGCTAACCGAGCAAATACCGAATGTGGTTTAAGAACCTGTCCCTATTGCGCTTTACCGAACCTTTTACCCTGACGGCAAATGAACTAGAACAGCGACTTGAGGCGGGCCGATTTCGCCCCTGCGGACGTCTGGAACCGATGAGTTATGGGTGGCAGCCTCCCCTGGGAAAGGACGATTTTCCGCTGGTTCACGCAGCCAACGGTTATTTGATGATCTGCGCAATGAAGGAGGAAAAGATTCTGCCGTCCTCCGTCGTCAACGAGATGCTGACGGAACGCATCGCCGAAGTCGAGGATCGCAAGGGCGTGCCCGTGCGCAAGAAGGAACGGGAAGAAATCCGCGACCAGGTCGTCCAAGAGTTGCTGCCCCGCGCTTTCAGCCATTCCCGGAGGATTTACGCTTATCTGGATCCCAAGGGCGGCTGGCTGGTGGTTGACAGCGCCAGCGCGAAAAAAACCGAGGAGCTGGCCTCACTATTGCGCCGGTCCATCGAATCCCTTCCCGTGACCTTTCCAGCCACGCGGGAGCGCCCCGCCGCGGTGATGACCCGCTGGCTGGCGGGAAACGCGAGCCCGTCCGACATCATCATCGAAAGCGAATGCGAACTGCGCTCGCCCGAAGAGGATGGCGGCATCGTCCGCTGCAAGCGTCAGGATTTGTCCGCGCCCGAAATCCAGAATCATCTGGAGGTCGGCAAAGAGGTCATCAAAATGGCGATGAGTTGGAATGATCGTCTAAGCTTTACGCTGGATGAAGGTCTGGGCGTCAAAAGGCTGCGCTTCCTCGACCTGGTGCAGGAACAGGCGGCGGAAGTCGAAGCAGCCGACGAAGCCGAGCGTTTCGACGCGGATTTTTCCATCATGTCCCTGGAATTAGCGAATTTCCTCCCTCGCCTGCTCGAACTTTTCGGCGGCGAAAATACTCGAACGCAACAATGAGTTGCCCATGGTAAGAACAATGCTATTGAAAACTAGATCACCCATTCTCGCTGTCTTGAAGCATTGGCTCGGCGGTTTTTCTCTCGCACTGCTTCCCTTCTCGGCCATGGCCGAGGTATACAGCATGCCGCCGCCGAATTCGGACCTGATTGGCGAAATCCAGTACACCAAGGCCAGGCACGAAGATACCCTGATCGACATCGCGCGCGAATTCAGTCTGGGCCAGGACGAAATCGTGATGGCAAATCCCAAGGTCGACCGCTGGCTGCCGGGGGAGGGCAAGCAAGTGCTCGTTCCCCGCCAGTTCATCCTGCCGGACGCCCCGCGTAAGGGGATCGTCCTCAACATCCCGGAAATGCGCCTCTACTACTTTCCGGGCGGCCCCAAGACCCCGGCGACGCAAGTGATCACCTATCCGGTCAGCATCGGTCGGATGGATTGGCGGACGCCCCTGGGCGCGACCCGCGTCATCAAAAAGGTGACGGATCCGACCTGGACGCCGCCGGAAACCATCAAACGCGAGCATGCCCAAGATGGGGATATCCTGCCCGATGTCGTGCCGGCAGGGCCGCTTAATCCCCTGGGCAAGTTCGCCATGAAGCTGGGTGTGCCCGGCTACCTGATCCACGGTACCGGTGTCGACAAGGCCTATGGCATCGGCATGCGTGTGACCCATGGCTGTATCCGCATGTATCCGGAGGATATCGAGAAACTGTATCCGCTGATCAGCGTCGGAACCTCCGTTTATCTGGTCAATCAGCCTGTGAAACTGGGGTGGGCCGACGGTACTCTTTATATCGAGGTGAGTCAGCCTTTGGATGAGGACCGAATGACTTATGAGCAGTTGCTCAGTCTGGCGATGGGCCTGATCGAAAAGAAAATCGCCACACAGCAAGTGCTTCTGGATGGTGCAGCGCTGAAAAAGGCGCTGCAGGAGCCGAGCGGCATCCCGGTCGCCATCTCAAAGCCGGCGGAAATCGCCGCGCCCGATCCGCTTCCGCCGTTCTAGGCAATCGGATCGATTCGGCGAACCCCTCGCGTTCTCGTCGAGCGTGAGGGACTTTTCGCCTGTTAGGCTTTCGGGGGGACGTAACCTTCCGGTGCGCTGGCGCCCTCGCCGAATAGGAATTTTTCCCTTTCCTGCGCCAGGAACTGCTTGGCTTTAGGTTCGAAAGGTGTCAGGCGATGTTCGTTGATCAGCATGGTTTGCAGCTTGAGCCACTCCTGCCAGGCTTGTTTGGAAATGCTCGCATAAATGCGCTGTCCTTGCTCTCCCGGGAAAGGCGGGGCTTCCAATCCTTCCGCTTCGATTCCCAGTTTTACGCATTGCACCATTCTAGCCATAGGTTTTAATTCCTCATCGGTGTGTCGAAGACATCGGTTTGGTCGGCGGTAGGTTCGACTTCAACCCGTTACCGGTGTTCGAGAACTATCGCCCAGTTCATTCATCAACTGGCGTACCGGCGTCGGTAACGCGTTTTCTTCCTCCGGCTTGCGCCAGCAGGTTTGGGCGTTTTCCTCGACGCGCAAAGAAATTGCGGTTTCACCCGTTACGGGTATGTAGTCCAGATGAAAGTGGGTGAAAGTATGCCGGCGTTCGGGCAGGCGCTCAAGTTGTCTCACGTCGATTTCCCTGCGCTCGCACCAGGCAGTCAATTCGGCTTCCTGTTCGAACTCGGGAAAGCTCCAGAGCCCACCCCAAACACCCACCGGCGGACGTCTTTGCAGATAGAAAGCCCCCCCATTTCTGAGCGCCAGCATGAAAGATTGGCGAATCGGTAGGATGCGTTTGGGTCTTGGCGGGGGTAGCGTATCGCTCTTGCCCAGCCGAAACGCCTGGCAGGCCGCGTGGACCGGGCAGTGGGGGCAGGCGGGCTGACGCCGGGTGCACAAGGTCGCCCCAAGGTCCATGATGGCCTGGGTGTATTCGGCCACGCGCACCGCCGGGGTGAGCCGCTCGCTGATTTGCCAGAGTTCCCGGGCGATGTTGACCTCGCCGGGCCAACCGTCGATGCCGGCGAAGCGGCTCAGGACCCGCTTGACGTTGCCGTCCAGGATCGCGGCGCGGACGCCGAAAGCCATGCTCAGAATGGCGCCGGCGGTTGAGCGGCCGATGCCGGGTAGGCCAGTGAGTCGCTCGAGGTCGCGGGGAAATTGTCCGCCATATTCGCTTTTGACGATTTGCGCGGTTTTATGCAGGTTGCGGGCGCGGGCGTAATAACCCAGTCCCGCCCAGCGCCGGAGCACTTCTTGCTGCGAGGCCGCGGCCAGATATTCAAGTTCCGGGAAGGTTTCCATGAAGCGCTGAAAGAAGGGAATGACGGTAGCGACTTGGGTTTGCTGGAGCATAATCTCGGACACCCACACGCGGTAGGGCGTGGGCTGGCTTTGCCAGGGCAAATCCTTCCGCCCATGACGGTCGAACCAGTCCAGAATCGCGAGCTGAAACGCTTCAGCGCGCATGGAACGTCCGAACCGGTCTGACGTTGTCTGTTTCGGCTTCGTCTGGAAGCGACGCAGTCGCAAGGCCGGTCTTCAGAACCATTGCGGACGTCAATGGGTTCAAGGCGCGTTGGGCGACGGTCGTTTTTTGCATTAGAATGGTTTTCTAAAGAAGCGGGCTTCGCCCGGAACATTCACTTATTCCACTTTACCAGCCCCACTGTTCACAAGCCATGACCATGCTACTCCGTCTCTCCGTTTTAGCCGCAGGTTTGCTTCTGCTGCTGTCGGCCTGCGGGCAAAAAGGCCCGCTTTTTCTGCCCACCGAAGAACCGCCCAAAAAACAATCACGCTGAACGCATGGATTATTTCAATTATCGCGACGGCGAGTTGTATGCCGAAAACGTCGCCTTATCCGCGATAGCCGAACAGCACGGCACGCCCTGTTATGTTTACTCCCGCGCCACCCTGGAACGACATTGGCACGCGTTCGACCAGGCTTTCGCCGGTCGCCCGCACTTGGTCTGCTACGCGGTCAAGGCCAATTCCAACCTGGCCGTGCTCAATGTGTTGGCGCAACTCGGTTCCGGCTTCGATATCGTTTCCGTCGGTGAACTCGAAAGGGTGCTGGCGGCCGGCGGTGATCCCGGCAAGATCGTGTTCTCCGGCGTGGGCAAGCGGGAAGACGAAATGCGGCGCGCACTGGCAGTCGGCATTCGCTGTTTCAATGTTGAGGTATCGGCGGAGTTGGACCGGCTGAACCGACTCGCCGGCGAATTGGGCTTGAAAGCGCCGGTGTCGCTGCGAGTCAATCCGGACGTGGACGCCCTAACCCATCCCTACATCTCGACAGGGCTCAAAGAAAACAAATTCGGCATCGACATCGAGCAAGCCCTGGGTGAATACCGGCGCGCCGCCGCCATGCCGCATCTGGAGGTCGTCGGCATCGACTGTCATATCGGTTCTCAGCTCGTCAACGCAGGCCCGTTCCTGGATGCCCTGGATCGCGTGCTGGCTTTGGCCCAGCAGCTGTACAAGCTTGAAATTCCCATCCATCATCTGGATTTGGGCGGTGGTCTGGGCATCCGCTATCGCGACGAGCAGCCGCCGGAACCTTCGGAGTTGGCCGCGGCGATGGTCGAGCGCCTCAAGGACGCCGACTATGAAATCCTCATCGAGCCCGGCCGCGCCATCGCCGGCAATGCCGGCATCCTGCTGACTCGGGTGGAATATCTGAAGTCCAACCGGGAAAAGGATTTCGCCATCGTCGATGCGGCCATGAACGATCTGCTGCGCCCCTCCCTCTACAATGCCTGGCAGGAAATCGTGCCGGTGCGGCAAGGCGGAACGGCCGAATCGAGAACCTACGACATCGTCGGCCCGGTTTGCGAGACCGGCGATTTTCTCGGCAAACAGCGCGAGCTGGCCCTGCGCGAGGGCGATTTGCTGGCCGTGCGCTCGGCCGGTGCCTATGGTTTCAGCATGAGTTCCAATTACAATTCGCGGCCGCGGCCCGCAGAAGTCATGGTGGACGGTGATCGAATCCATCTGGTAAGAGCCAGGGAAACGATCGCTTCTTTGTTTGCGGGTGAAAGCATGGTGGCTTGAAGGATGCTGAAATTCACCAAGATGCACGGTCTGGGCAACGATTTCGTCGTCATCGATGCGGTACGCCAGCAAGTGAGCCTGACCCCGGAGCAGATCCGGCGGATCGCCGACCGCCATTTCGGTGTGGGCTGCGACCAGCTGCTCCTGGTCGAGCCGCCGCTCAGCGCCAATGCGGATTTCCGCTATCGCATTTTCAACGCCGACGGCGGTGAAGTCGCTCAATGCGGGAACGGCGCCCGTTGCTTCGCCCGCTTCGTGCATGAGCACGGGCTTTGCGACAAGGAAGAGATTCGGGTCGATACCGATGCCGGCCAGCTCTTACTCCGTCGCGAGGCAGATGGTAATATCCGGGTCGATATGGGCGTCCCCCGGCACACGCCGGCTGCGATTCCCCTGCGGGCGGAGCGCGAGGCGCTCGCTTATCCGGTAACGGTGGAAGGCCGGACTTGGCGCTTCGGTGCGGTGTCTATGGGCAATCCCCACGCGGTGCTGGTCGTCGAAAGCTTGGACGACGCGCCAGTTGGAGAGTTAGGGCCATTGCTGGAGCGCCATGCGCTGTTTCCCCAGCGCGCCAATATTGGGTTCATGCAAATTCTCGATCGCCATCAGGTCCGTTTGCGCGTGTTCGAACGCGGGACCGGCGAAACCCTGGCTTGTGGCAGCGGCGCTTGCGCGGCAGCCGTGGTGGGGATCGAACAGGGTGTTCTGGATGATCCGGTGCGGGTCGATTTACCCGGCGGTACGCTTCACATCAGCTGGCAGGGGCGTGGTCAACCGGTTTACCTCAGAGGTCCAGCCGTTTCCGTATTTCAAGGTATGATCGACTTATGAAATTGAGCAACGCACACCGACAGGACAGAAGCGAAACCACGGCGGCCGAGGTCGAGGCCTATCTTCGCCGGCATCCCGATTTTTTTCATCACCATCTCGATTTGCTGGAAGGATTGAAACTGCCGCATCCCTGCGGCGAGGCCGTTTCCCTGGTTTCCCGACAGATCGACCTGCTCCGTGAGAAAAACCGCAAACTGCAACTGCAGCTGAACGATCTCCTGCAAATCGCCCGGGACAATGACGCCCTGGTCAGGCGCATGCACCAGGTTACCCTGTCACTGCTGGACGCGACTTCCCTGGACGATGCCTTGGCGGGCCTTCGCTGGCTGCTGCACGAATGCTTCCAGGCCGATTTCGTCGCAGTGCGGTTGGTTCGGCCGATCATCGACAGTCCCATCGCCAATCTTTGCATTCCGCCGGATTCCGATGCGTTGGCCCACCTCGAGCCGCTTCTCGAGATGGGCAAACCGGAGTGCGGCCTACCGACGACGGAGAGGGCTGAGCTGCTGTTCGGAGCGGATGCCCGGGAAGTCTTGTCCTATGCGCTCGTGCCCTTGCAGCATGCCGGGCTCAGAGGCTTTCTGGCGATCGGCAGTCGCAACGCCAGCCGGTTTGAAGCCGGCATGGGGCATCTATTTCTGTCCCAAATGGGTGAAATCGTCTCCGCCCGCTTCGTTTCGCTGTTGACGGCGCTGCCCTAAGCAACTTCATGGAACAGGGCGCGCGGGAGCAACTAGCCCGGTTTCTCGAGCTGCTCGAGATTCGCCGACGTGCCTCAGCGCACACCCAAGCCGCATACGCCCATGACCTCCAACAGTTGACCGGATTCTGCGAACGTCATCAACTGGGGCGCTGGGAAGACTTGCGCCAGCATCACGTCCGCGCTCACCTCGCCGAGCGTCACCGCGAGGGTCTGGGCAGCCGCAGTCTCCAGCGGGAATTGTCGGCTCTTCGCAGTTTCTTCGATTTCCTGATCGAGGAGCAGCGGCTGGCGCTGAATCCCGCGCGCGGGGTGCGGGCGCCGAAAGCGCCGCGAAAGCTGCCCAAGCTGCTGGATGTCGATCAGATGGTTGGTCTGCTGGATGCGGCGCAGGATGGGGAACTGGAGGCCCGTGACCTGGCGATGTGGGAATTGTTCTATTCCTGCGGCCTGCGCCTAAGCGAGCTGACCCAACTCGATTGCAAAGACGTGGATTTGGTGTCCGGCTCGGCGTTCGTCCGCTCAGGCAAGGGCCGAAAATCACGCTATTGTCCGGTGGGCGGCAAGGCTTGCGAAGCCGTGCGGCGATGGCTGGCGGTCCGCGAACGTTACGCCTTAGCGGATGAGTCCGCGCTGTTCGTCAGTAACCGTGGCGGACGCATCTCGCCCAGGACGGTACAGATGCGCCTCGAGCGTTGGCGGCGCAAGCTGGGCCTTGCCGAGCATATTCATCCCCACATGTTGCGCCATTCCTTCGCCAGCCACATGCTGGAATCCACCGGCGATCTGCGGGCGGTGCAGGAACTTTTGGGGCATGCCAACATCGCTACGACACAGATCTATACCCATGTCGATTTCCAGCGGCTCGCGGCAGTTTATGACCAAGCGCATCCCCGTGCCAGAAAGCCTCGCGCCTGAAATTTCAGCTGCTTGGGCCGGACGGGTTAAGTTATAATCGTCCGATTCGGAAAACGCTACAGGACCAGCTCATGTCAGTGCCAAAGAAATCGCCCAGCCAGGACAAGACGTTCCTACAGGGTTTGATCGGGGTGATCCATCCGCAAACCTTGAAAGAGCGGGGTATTGCCTGGACGATCGGGATGGCTTTTGCGCTTGTTGTGATTTTCCTGGTGATTCTCAACGAGTACTGGGGTAAGGAGCCGGATCGTTTGGACGTGCTGGCGGTTGCATCCAGCGACGCCGGGGTCAAGGATCCTAAGGAGTTGCCTCTGGGGTATGTGTACGCCACCAGCCTGGTTCATATCGCCGAAACGCTGCTGCACAAGCCGGGCGGTTTTCTGGCCAACGACGTATTTCCCCCGGGGGTGTTGGCAGACAACATGCCGAGGTGGGAATATGGCGCCCTGACCGCGCTGCGGGACGGGACCTCGGCTCTGCGTAACCACATCGCCCGCGCCCAGACGCAATCCAAAGAAGATCCCGATCTTGCGAAAGCCGAACCGTTTTTTTACTTCGACCACCTTTCGTGGCAGCTGCCGTCCTCGGAATCGGAGTACCAGAAGGGTATCGAGGCCATGGAAGGTTATCGATCGCGGTTGATGAAACGGGATGCACCGTTCTACTCCCGCGCCGACAACTTGCGTCAGTATCTCGAGATTTTGGAGAAACGCCTGGGCAGTTTGTCCAACCGTCTCAGCGCCAGCGCCGGAGACAGCCGCCAGCTCAGCTTGGACGAGCAGCGCACCGTGGTCATGAAAACCTCGTGGTGGAATGTCGACGATATTTTCTTCGAGGCGCGCGGCTACTCTTGGGCGGCCATCCATATCCTCAGAGCCGTCGAATTCGATTTCAGGGATATCCTGGGCAATAAAACCGCCTTGGTGTCCCTTAGAGCCATCATCCATGAACTGGAGGATGGCCAGGCGCCTTTCCTCAGTCCTGTAATCCTGAACGGCGGCGGCTTCGGCATTTTCGCCAACTATTCGTTGACTTTGGCCAATTACATTGCCCGTGCGAACGCCGCCACCATTGACCTTCGTAACCTTCTGCAGCAGGGATAGACGGCAACCTCGAACCGGATGCTTCCCGCATGAAGGGCGCCGTCAAGCCTTGACCAATGAGTACTGGCTGTTCATCCGATGAAAGACCCTATATTCGATAACCAGGTACCGACCAACGCCTTCGTCCGCCTGCTTTTCATGATCCTGTTCTTCGCCCTTTTCGGAGCGGTCAGGTTCATGGTCTGGGCATTGGTGCTGTTCCAGTTCCTGACTCATCTCTTCACCGGTCGGGTTAACCGACGGGCGCTGCAGTGGGGTGAAGCGCTCTCGAACTGGATACATCGCATGATGCTGTTCATGACCTACAACACGGAGCGCATGCCCTTTCCCTTCTCCTCATTCGGGGCCGACGCCGACTGAACCTACCGAACGGCTTGCCGCCCCTTCGTTTTTCGTCGAAGCGGCGCGAGTCGCCTAAAAACTAAAGCGGGTGGAGAACTCGACGCGCTGGAGATCGCCCTCCTGACCGTTTTCCAGTTGGCGCAAGCCGTAGATGTATTCCAGCCCGATGGTGGCTTGCAGCAAGGGGCTCCACAGCAGATTGACATGTACGCTTTGTGCCTGTTTGCTGACAGATTGCGCAACGAATGGCGGATAGTCCGCATGCGCAAAGCCATAGGCGACAGTGGATCGCCAGGTGGGGCTCCAAAAGTGCTGATAAGCCAGGAAACCACCGTAGACGTCCAACAGATCGATGTGTCCGGAGCTATTCAGTACGGCGTCGTTGAACAGGTTATACGAGGTATAACGGCCAAGGCCGTTGCCGTAGTTGAGCATGAAGCGGAAATTGTCCAAACCGTAGGTTCTGACCTTTCCGGCCAGACTGACCGCGCCACCCCAGGCTTCCGATGCCTGGTGATGATTATTGTCCGAGTAGCGGATTTGCCGCGCGAGCCCTGCAACCGAGAGCGAGCCCCAGACGGGGTTGTAATTGAGGCGGGCGACCACATCGGGTGCACGATCGTCATCCGGCGCGATACGGACGCCGTTGGGTAATGTCAGGGTGGTTTCCGGGTTCTCCAAAGCGGTCTGGAATTCCAGCGGCGCGCCGGCTAGCGAGAATGGTTGAGTCCAGCGGATCAAAGCCTGGCGGACAAAAATCTGTCCGATGGGACCGCCAAAATCGTTCAGTTCCGGGAGCGCCGCGACGTTCAGGAAGGTCGTCCAGGTCTGACCGCCGAGAAGATTCCCCAAGCTGCCGTAAGCGTGACGCAGACGCGGCGAGTAGCCGTTGGTGACGCGCTCGTCCCCCGGTACGGGAGCATCCCCGGGCGGCTGGAAAGACATGAAGTCCATTTCCAGATAGGTGTTGAGATCACCGAGGATGGTTGGCGTAAAACTCTTGAGCCAGATACGGCTTTCCCGGGCATTGAAGACGGTCTCACTATGTTCGCCCAGGTTGCTTCCGACCGGGATTGCCGACGGAATGAGCATTAAATTATTAATATTGTTGCTTCCGCCCCTCGCGCTGGCGCTGTTGTAAATAGCATCCAGTTTGGCATAGCCGCCAATCGCCAAGGATGTGTCGGTGCCGGGAATCTTGTATGAACCTTTCACGTCGCCCACTGTTACCGGTTTGGCTTCTTTCCTCGCAGGTTCGGTAGCCATAGCGCTGGTCGGCGCCGTCGCTGATGCTTGCGTCGCCGCAGTTGCAGTGGTTTGGTCGGGGTTGGCCGGCGAGGTGGCGGCTTGCCGTCTGGTTTCCTGCTCCTGCGCCAGTTTATGCTCCAACTCGTGGACGCGAGAGGACAGTTGCTTGACCTGTGCACTCAGTTCCTTGACCAGGGCACGCAGGTCGTCGTCCGCTGTGGCCGGAACCGCCAGGACGCCAAGCAGCAGCAAAGACAGCATTTTCGGCAGCGCTTTCAAATGCATGCTCCCTCCTAGTCGCCGGTTTTTCTGAACAGCCCGTGGCAGGCCGTGCAGGTGTGGGTCATTTGATCCAGCGTTTGCGGAATAGCGTCGATATAGTTGTGGCTGGCCTGTTGTTCCAATTGGCCAGCCTGATCCCGCAACTTATTGGCCAAGGCCAGAAAGGCCGTCTGTTCGTCGGGATTCAGCTTCAGCGTTGGCAGAGTGGCGAGAATGGCATTGATCGTGTTGGACAAACTTCGGGCTACTTCTGCGATTTGGGTGGCGCGCTGACGGCGTTCCCGGTCGATATCGAGTTCCGTCCTCATTCGATCGAACATCAGACTGTTCATTTCGACCATTAGCTCGTGCAGGCGGGCATCTTGCACCGCGTGCAAGGCCGGCTGGCCGGTGTTCGGCAGCGTTTTTGGCACTGCGTGTTCCGGGCTGGTGGAGCAGGCCGTGAAGTTAACCAGAAGGATGATCATCCAGGGTCGCCGCATCGGCGTTCACTCCTCCAGATATTCGGCCGGTTCGCGGGTTCCTTCGGCTGTCACGAAGTTCCGCACATATTTGAACAATAACCGCGCCGAGCGTGGCGGAGACTGGGCGATTCGTTCTTTGCGCGCGTCGCGGACCAGTTGCCGGAGCTTTTGCCGGTCGGCGCTCGGATACGCCGCCAGAAAGCCGTTGATTTCGTTCTCGTCTCCGCCCAGCAGACGGTCGCGCCAACGCTCGATCCGGTGTAGCTCGCCGATGGCTTGGGCGCTTTGATTCTTGAGTCCTGCCAGTTTTTTCCGAATCGGTTCGGCGTCGATCTCCCGCAGCAACTTGCCGATGAATTTCCGCTGCCGCTTGAGCGCTCCGTGCTGGGTGATGGATTGTGCCTGCCGCACCGCTTCCAGAAGTTGGACGGGCAAATCGAAGCTGTTCAATCGTTCGAGGGGAAGTGCGATCAATTCCTCGCCCAGGTCCTGCAAGGCCGCGCTTTCGCGTTTCAATTGCGATTTGCTGACCCGTTCGGGGGCGGACTCGAATTCTTCGTCCAAATCGGTCATGAGAGAAGCTTCAGGAGACGAGGATCAGGAAAAAGACGAATAGGGCGACGAGGGCAAGGGGTATCAGCACGTCGGCCCAGTGCGCCTCGGCTTGCCGGCTCTGCGCGAAAGCCGCCCGGATGCCGGGCCGGAACCAGAAGATGACCAGCAGCGCCAGCGCGCCGATCAGAATCGTTTCCCACATCGAGAAGGGTGCCATTTTTCCGTCAGGCCATCACCAGAGTTGCATGCAATTTTAACTTAATTGTGGCTTCGCGCGTGCCTTCCGGAGGTTTAATTCATTCGGCGATCGGGGTTATGGCATTGAAACAGGGGATGTCCGGGGTGTGTGTTATGATGTTGGACACGATGTCTTTTGGATCCAATTCGAAACATGCCGAGAGTGTCTTGAATCGTCTGGGTGATTTTGCCGATGATTCAACAACAGCGATCCCTGCCCAGGAACCTACGGCCGCGGACCGTTCCTTGCTCCTCCCTCCGTCCGGGAGAAGGTGGTCCTTGCGGCCGGATGGTTCTGGGGTGCCGCCCTTCGCGGGCACGGCGTCCGGGAGGAGGCTCTAAGCCTGTCATGGCTGCCGCTCACCTCGGTACGCTCGCCCATCTTCGCGGGAATCCCTTCGAACAGCCGGATGCTCTGGAAATAGTCGGGGCCGGTGCCCTGCTGGTCGATGACGCCGGGCGCATCATTCGGGCCGGCGAGCGGAAGGCGGTCCTTGCCGCTGCACCGGAGGCCGAGCGGGTGGATCACGGCGAGGCCTGGCTGATTCCGGGACTGGTGGATGGGCATAGTCATTTCCCGCAATATTACGCCACTGCCGCCGCTGGCTGCCAGCTTTTGGATTGGCTGGAGCGCTCCATTTATCCGGCCGAGGGCGCCTATGCCGATGCCGCGCTGGCCGAAATTGCGGCGGGCCGCTTTGTCCGGCATTTGCTGGCTTGTGGTACGACTACTGCGACAGTCTTCGGCTCGCAATTCCTAGGCGCCAATCTCGCTCTGTTCGAGGCCGCCAAAGCCGAGGGTTTGCGCCTGATTGCCGGCATGACGCTGATGGATCGCGGTGGCCCCGATGCGCTTTTGCAGACCCCGGCACAGGCCCATGCCCAGAGCGAAACCCTGATCGCCCATTGCCAGGACGTGCCACTGCTGCATTATGCGATCACGCCGCGCTTCGCCTTGTCTTGCTCGGACGCGATGATGGAGGCCTGCGGCGATCTGCTCAAGGCTCACCCGGAGTGTTACCTGCAAACCCACATCAACGAGAGCTTGGGCGAGATCGAAGCGGTCCGCGAGGCCTTCCCATGGAGTCGCGATTATCTCGAGGTGTATGAGCACTTCGGTCTGATCTCGGAAAAGACCGTCCTGGCGCACAATGTTCACGTCGATGACGGCGAACTCACACGGCTGGGCCGGATCGGCTGCGCCGTTTGCCATTGTCCGTCCAGCAATCTGTATCTGGGCAGCGGCTTGTTTTCCATGAGCCGGCATATCCGGCATGCCATTGCCATGACGATCGGCACCGATATTGGTGCGGGAACTCGTTTTTCGGTCTGGGAAGAATTGTCAGAAAGCTACAAGATTCAGCAACTGCAGGGCCTGTGCTTGGGAGCGGCGGAATTGCTTTATCTCGGTACCTTGGGTGGTGCTAGGGCGTTGCGCCTGGAGGACGAAACCGGAAATTTCACGCCGGGTAAAAGCGCCGACTTTTTCGTGATGGGCCTTGAAGGCGAGGGTTATCTCAGCGAGCGTCTGCGCCGCTGCGAAAGCCCGACCGATCAGCTTTTCTGTCTCTTGCACCTGGCTTCGGCTCGGCAGGTGCGAGCCACTTACGTTCGGGGCCGAAGTGTTTTCGATGCCCGGCTGTAATCTGCCACGTCCGCTCTGCAGTGAACGCTGGGGAAATCGGGCTGAGCGAAATGCCGGCTTGTTACCGGATTGCAGTTTTGAATGGGATAATGCAAAAACATCGGCGCGATGGTCGCGCAGCGGCTTTGAGTAGATGATTGGACTTCCAGGCGCCGGTTTGCTGCTGGCGGCAACTTTGCTGGTTTCGTTCGTACTGACCGGAAGGGTACGGCGTTATGCTCAGGAGCGTCTTCTGGACGTGCCTAATGCCCGCAGTTCCCATTCCGAGCCGACGCCCCGCGGCGGCGGACTGGCCGTGGTGCTGGCTTTCGCACCGGCCGTGGCGGTGCTATTCAGCGTGGGCGGGATCAGCTTCGGCGACATGATGGCGCTGAGCGGCGGGTTAGCGGTGGCGGGCATCGGTTTCTGGGACGACCACCGACATGTGCCTGCTGGCTGGCGGATGGCTGCACATTTCGCGGCCGCCGCCTGGGCGCTCTGCTGGCTGGGCGGTATCTCCCAGTTGGCAATGGACGGCCAGTACCTGGTCTTGGGCTGGTTGGGCAGTGCGATAGCGGTGATTTTCATCGTCTGGATGCTGAATCTGTTCAACTTCATGGACGGCATCGACGGTATCGCCGGCGCAGAAACCGTGTTCGTCGCCACCGCTGCCGCTGGTCTGCTACTGCTCGGCCCGGGGGAGGGGAGGCATGCTTTGCCTTTGGGGGTACTGGCCTTTGCGGTGGCGGGCTTTTTGATTTGGAACTGGCCCCCCGCGAAAATTTTCATGGGCGATGTGGGCAGCGGTTATTTGGGCTTCCTGTTGGGGGTGTTTGCGGTGCTGACCGCCATTACCCGAGAGTTGAGTCTCGTCGTTTGGTTGATCCTTTCGGGGGTATTTTTCGTCGATGCCACTTTCACCCTGCTCCGGCGCATTTCCAGCGGACAGCGTTGGTACGACGCCCATCGCAGCCATGCCTATCAGCGTGCAGCGGTTTTGCTTGCAGGCCACAAACGGGTTACCCTCGGCGTCTTGCTGATCGATGGGTTTTGGTTGTTGCCTTGGGGCTGCGCCGCAGTCTTTTGGCCGCACCTTGAACTCTGGTTCTTGTTGGTTGCCTACATGCCCCTGATTTGCCTGGCTTTCCTGCTCGATGCGGGTAAGGCGACTTGAATAGAGCAGGGATAGACAGGAAGAAGCATCGCATGGGTTTATTGGATAGATTGCGCTCTCGAACGGTCATTTTCATCCACGATCTGGTGATGGTGCCCATCGCCTGGATGGCCGCTTATTGGTTGAGATTTAATCTATCGTCTCTGCCGGAGCCGGAGTTGAGCTCATCCCTGCACTGGTTACCGTTCGTGATCTTGTTGCAGGGCGCGTTTTTTCGATGGTTCGGTCTTTATCGGGGCGTTTGGCGATTCGCGTCCATTCCCGATTTGATTCTCATCGCCAAGGCGGTCGGTCTGGGCGTATTGGGCATCGCGGTGATGGCGTTTCTTTATAATCGCCTGGCGGGGGTGCCGCGTTCGGTCCTGCCGCTCTATGCCGGCCTGCTGCTGTTGCTCCTGTGCGGCCCGCGCGTTTTATACCGCATGTCGAAAGATCGGGGCGCGCCGCCGGGAAACGGTCGGCGTGCCTTGATCGTCGGGGCCGGCAAGGCCGGCGAGATGTTGGCGCGCGACCTGTTGCGCGAAAGAGATGCCGAATTTCAGCCCCTTGCCTTCGTCGACGACGATCCCCGCAAAAAGGGCCGGGAAATACAGAGGCTAAGAGTCCGGGGCGGGTGTGAGAAAATTCCGCGCCTAGTGCAGAAGTTGGACGTCGAGGTTGTCCTCATCGCTGCGCCTTCGGCCACCCAGAAGGAGATGCGCCGCATCGTCGAAGTCTGCGAGACCACGGGCACTCCGTTTTTGATCCTGCCATCCGTACAAGAGGCCCTGTCGGGGCGGCTGGCCCGCTCGCTTAGAGACGTTTCCATCGAGGATCTGTTGGGGCGCGCTCCGGTGAAACTCGATCGGGAGGCCATGGGCGATCATCTGCGGGGCAAGCGCGTGCTGGTGACCGGCGGCGGGGGTTCCATCGGCTCGCAGTTGTGCCGAGAGATTGCCCGGTTCCCGGTCGACGAGTTGATCGTGTTCGAGCGCTGCGAGTTTAATCTTTACCGCGTGGAAGCAGATCTGAGCCGTCATCATCCTGATCTGCGACTGAAAACCTTGCTAGGTGACGTGACTGACCGGGCGGCGGTGGAGCGCGTCATCGCGAGGCACTCGCCGGACGTGATTTATCACGCCGCAGCTTATAAGCATGTGCCAATGTTGCAGGATCAGGCGCGCGAGGCCGCGCTGAACAACGTGATGGGGACGCGCGTGGTGGCGGAAGCGGCCGTTGCCGCCGGGATCAAGGAATTCGTGCTGATTTCCACGGACAAGGCGGTCAACCCCACCAATGTTATGGGCGCGACCAAACGGGTGGCGGAAATGCTGGTGCAGGGTCTGAACGAGGCAAGCCGCACGCGCTTTGTTACCGTGCGCTTCGGTAATGTGCTTGACTCCGCCGGCAGCGTGATCCCGCTTTTTCGCGAGCAGATCAGGCTGGGCGGGCCGGTCACGGTCACTCATCCCGATATCACCCGCTATTTCATGACGATCCCAGAGGCCTGCCAGCTGATCATGCAAGCCGCGGCCGCAGGCAAGGGTGGAGAAGTGTACGTTCTCGATATGGGAGAGCCGGTCAAAGTGAGTTATCTCGCCGAACAGATGATCCTTCTCAGCGGCAAGCGCCCCGGCGTCGATATCCCCATCGATTACATCGGCCTTAGGCCCGGGGAAAAGATGCATGAAGAATTATTCCACAATCAGGAGCGCCTGGCGCCGACGGGACACCCCAAGCTCCTCTTAGCTCAATCCAGGCCGCTCGACCGGCGCTGGCTCGAAAAATCGTTGGTCGATCTGGCGCAGGCGTGCGCCGTCTTCGATCAAGACCGGATCGCGCGGATCTTGCGGGAGCTGGTGCCGGAATTCGAGCAGCCTGGCGATCTGTCGCCAGCTGCTGCGAAGGCCGAAAGGCCGGCACCGGCGGCGATGGCTGCAAAATCCGCGCTTGTCTTGTAAGGCATGGTCGGTTATAGTTTGCGACTTTTATAAAGAACGCCACAGTTTGGAGCGTAAGCAGCATGAAAACCTTTAGCGCAAAGCCGGCCGAAGTGAAACGCGACTGGTATGTCATCGACGCCGATGGGAAGACGCTCGGTCGACTCTCCACAGAGATTGCGCGCCGTCTGCGCGGCAAGCACAAAGCCGAATACACTCCGCATGTCGACACCGGCGATTACATCATCGTCATCAACGCGGAAAAGGTGCGCGTGACGGGTAACAAGGAACAGGACAAAATCTATTACAAGCACACCGGTTTTATCGGCAACATGAAATCGATCAGCCTGGGCAAGCTGCGGGGAAGCCACCCGGAGCGCATCATCCAGACGGCGGTTAAAGGCATGATGCCAAGAAATCCCTTGGGTCGGGCGATGTTCAAGAAGCTCAAGGTTTACGCCGGCGGCGAACACGGCCACCAGGCGCAGCAGCCAAGATTGTTGGAAATCTAAAACGTATTAAATCGGGTCAACCATGGCACAAACGCAGAATTATGGAACCGGCCGCCGCAAAAGTGCGGTGGCGCGTGTTTACGCGAAGTCCGGGACGGGGAAGATCGTTGTCAACGACAAGCTGCTGGACGATTACTTCGGCAGAAAGACCGATCGGATGATCGTACGGCAGCCGCTCGAAGTCCTCGAGATGAGCGAAAAGTTCGATATCTACGTCAAAGTTTGCGGCGGCGGTCCTTCCGGCCAGGCCGGCGCGATCCGCCACGGATTGACGAGGGCGCTGATGGATTATGACGAATCCCTGCGTCCTGCTCTGCGCAAGGCCGGTTATGTCACCCGTGACGCGCGCGTGGTCGAACGCAAGAAAGTCGGTCTGCACAAGGCCAGAAGACGTCCGCAATACTCCAAACGTTAATCGCTCTCAGGGTGCTGTTGGCAGCAGCATCCGAAGATTTAATGGGGGATCGTCTAGCGGCAGGACTACGGACTCTGACTCCGTCAACCTAGGTTCGAATCCTAGTCCCCCAGCCAATTCAGGTATTCCTGCGCTGAGCGTTCGAGCAAGCCTCGGTCAGTATACACGCGCGGCTTTCATGTAATCCTTCGGGACGAAGCGAGGATGCGCGCGCATCATCTTGATCCGCTGCGCTACGACAGGCGCTGATCCGTACCGGGAACCCTTCCTAGTGCCGGCGAGCGGCGTTAAAGCCATTCACTTTCCAAGTACTCACGCTGTCGCCCTGGCCGCAGAGAGTTTCATCCCAGCGCATCCCGCATAATCAGTGCGATCACCCAAAACCGTGGCAGGTCATGGTATTAACAATGACGGCCGGTTTCCCTGAATATCGCCTTTGCTTGGGTTTTGATAATCCAGCATATCCTGTCCGCTTATTCTTTGAGTAGGGCGCTTCTAGCCTGAATTGCAGGTTGTGCTCAGGATCAACAATCGCAACGCTTGAACGCTGCCGACGGCAAAGCGATCTTTCGATTCGAACGAAAGGTTATCTCTCTATCAGACCAATGGGCGCTTAGGAATAACTGGTAAAATGCCACGAGATCGCCAATTACAACTCCGGGTTGATCAACCCGGATTGTTACTTTCGGATAACATGTGCTGACGAGGTTGAATGATGTGGTATGAGAAGTTTATCGAGGGTTTGGCCGGACAACAGATCATTAATGACTCGAAAACGCCTTCCGGGCGGGTACATGTTGGATCGTTGCGTGGCGTATTGATTCACGATGCGATTTATCGCGCGCTGAAGCAGCATGGCATTGAGGCGACTTATACCTATGGCGTAGATGACTACGACCCGCTCGATGATCTTCCTGCGGATGGGGATCCGAATCTACAGCAGTATATGGGGCATCCGCTCTGTAATATCCCCGCTCCCAAAGATTCATCCGCGGCCGATCTGGCGGAACATTATATTTCTGAGTTTTTTGATGTTTTTTCTGAACTGGGGGTTGGCGCCACGGTATATCGGATGCGCGACGTCTACCGGTCTGGACGTTTCAATGAAGCCATCGACGGAATTTTGAAAAAATCCGATATCGTGCGCAAAGTCTATGCGGAGGTCAGCAATGCAGCTAGGCCTGCTGATTGGCATCCATTTCAAGTCGTTTGCGAGAATTGCGGAAAAATCGGCACTACCGAGGTCACCGCCTACGATGGCGCAGAAGTCACTTACGCATGCAAGCCGGACCTCGTTCGTTGGGCTCGGGGATGTGGATACGAAGGAAAGATCTCGCCGTTCGACGGGAACGGAAAACTTCCTTGGAAATTGGAGTGGGTCGCAAAGTGGCATACATTCGGAATCACCATCGAGGGGGCGGGCAAGGATCATTGCACCAAGGGAGGTTCTCGAGACGTTGCCGCACGATGTCTGCAAGAAATCTTCGGGGACTCGCCGCCGCTCAATGCGCCTTATGAATTTTTCCTGGTGAGCGGCGCAAAAATGAGTTCCTCCAAGGGAATCGGTACTGCGGCGAGAGAAATGGCCAATTTCCTTCCTCCGGAAATACTCAGATTCCTCATGATTAGGACACCGCCTAAGCGAACGGTCAACTTCTCGACCGATCTCGAATACATCGTCAAGCTTTTTAATGAGCACGACCGTCTGGTGGAAAAGGCCATTACCGGTCAGGCATCGGAGTTGGAGCAGAAGCAATTGCGAACGATCGAGGTGAGCCCCGAATCGACGGCATATCACCCCGTGGGTTTCCAGTTGCTGACCGCGCTTTTGCAATTGCCGCACATCGAGATTGAATCCGAGATAGCAAAACGGACACAGGATGGATTTTCAAACTGGGATAGAGTAGTTCTCGCGCGCCGGTTGCAGGCCGCAAAATACTGGCTGGATAATTATGCCAGCGACGAGGACCGGTTCATGCTTCAAGAGACGCTGCCCCCATCCGCCGGTGCATTGTCGGATACGCAAAAAGCATTTCTGAATAAACTGGGAGAGGTTTTGCCAGAAACCGAACTGAGCGGTGAGGAATATCAGAAGTTAATTTTTAATACCGCCAGGTTGACGCCGATAGACCAGAAGTCGGCGTTCTTGGCGATATACAAAGTATTGTTCGATAAAGAGCGGGGCCCTAAAGGCGGGGCATTGTTTTGTTATCTTGATAAGAGTTTTCTGCTAAGGCGGTTTTCCGAGGTAACCTATTCGCGTGACGCTTTCTGGAGCGAAACGGGCGTCACTGGCGATGCTTTTGACGACTGGCTTGCCAAGCACAAAGGGGATGTGTCGGAAGCCAAGGCTACAAAACTGATCAACACGGTCATTCCCGATGCAAGTTCTCCAGGTCATGGCGCTTACGTCAAGGGAAAGGGAGTGATCGAATTCGAGGTCACGCTGGCTGACGCAAAAAAACACCTGGTAAGAGTATTGTTTTCAGACTTCGAAGGCGAAGACATTGATCTGAACTCGGAGACCGAATATCTGGAAGCTTATGGGAATGACTTGATCTCGGAGATCGGCTTAAGAGAAAGCATTATGATCACGAATATCGGAAAGCCAATCCGATTTACGGAAATCGGCATTCGCAGGATTCCGCCTTGCTCCCCAGATCATGATGCGTGAAATTCGCAAGCTCTCGGATGCGAGTCCGTTCCGAAACCGCCGGATGACGGCTTCATCAAAGATTCCGATCCGCCATCGGCACTGGGCCGGCACGACTCCGAAAAATTAAGGCTTGCGGGAAGACGACGTATTGGGGACATTATTCGGATGCCCCCAATACGTATAAAGTCAGAAGAGGTTAACGCGGCGGCCGGCATCAGATTGACGACAGCTGCGCCCAACCTCCCTGTTCAGGAATTGAACTTGGCGGATACGTTCAGTACGCGCATCCGCCAGTTGGCCTGCCTCGCAGCCGAGGAACTTACTTGCCGCCCTTGATCTTTTGCATGGATGCCACGACCTCGGTGAGGATTTCTGCGGCCTTGGGGCCGCCGCCCTCTTTTTCGCATTCAGCCTGGGCTTCCTTCAGCCGCTTGATGGCGTCCTGCAGGGGCTTGCCGGCCGCATCGCCGGTGACTTCCTTGTAGTGCTGTTTGGCTTGCTTGATGCTGGCCAGACAGCCGTGCTCATTGCCGCCCTTGGCGGCTTCCAGGGCTTCCTGCGTGCTCTTGATCGTCAGGCCCATGTGTTCGGCGACGCCGGCCGAAGTTTCTGCCGCATAAACCGACGAAGCGCCGGCCAAACCCAAAGCGCCACCCAACAGCAAAGCGCCCAGCGTTCTTGCAATTTTCATATTTTTCATTAGTTTGATCTCCTCATTCTTAGTGTGATTTCCACGCGCGCGTGGCATTGCTCTTGAGTGTTGATACACCTCCGTCGAGCCCGTTCCCGCTGCGGCTAAAAACGCCCAGCGGCGTTCCTGTTCCCGACGTGGCCGATCCGGACGAGACACAAAATCCCACTCCGGCCGTCAAGATATGCGCATACTAATCAAAAGTCCGGTCTTTTGTCATGTGTTCGCAATACATATTTTCTATCGACCATGCCATGCGGGTGCAAGACCTTGAACTTCAATGTATTTTTGTGACGTGTGCCTTGTTGGATGCGTCCCTTCAGGAAATAGACCAAATCACCCCCCTCGTTGATCTCAGCCAGGGCATGTTTTGAATCCGTCTTGCCCTTTGTTTTCTCCGGCGTATCGAGCCCTTTTTTAGGTTGGGAGACATCACCGGATCATTTAAAATACCGCAGGGTTGACCGGCGCCCTGTGCCACCTTGCTGACACGATTGATCTTAATCACGCAAAGATGAATGATGTCTTTGTGAATTGAAATTGAAAACCCATTCTTCAAATCTGGTGCTTTTGAATGACCAAACCCCTATTAGACGACATTGGAAAGATGTCATTGAAAGAATTGCATGAATTACAGGAAGCGATAAGCAAGGCAGCCAAAGAAAAAAGGGAAGCCGAAAGGAGCCAGGCTATCGAGCAAATAAAAGAGATAGCCAAACTTTACGATATAGAGGTCATCTTTAAACGATAAACAATCGTTGACGCTGGAACACTGAAGATTAAGGCGACGTGTCGCAGCCTTAAGAGGCTGTGAAAAGACCAGCGTAGGGTGCGCTGTGCGCACCAAGCGTCTGGTGTAGTCATTACCCAACTCAGGCGCGCGCAGCGCGCTTCACGAGAATTTAAAAGTGCTAAGCCTCGGTCACGTGGCAGGCCCTCGAGTTGCCCCCGTTTTGAAATTCGGAATCGATCACCACCGCATTCGGGTAGGCTCGGGGCTTGAGCTTCAGTGAAAGCCGAGTTCGTCATCGACCTGGTTAACGATCACTCTGACAGTTTGCGCGTATGAACATGGGCCTTCCGTTCGGATTCAATCTGCTCGTCGACCATCGCCTTGGGAAAACCCAGACGAGTCAGCGTATCGGCCACCATGATCAGACTCGACTCGAATATCTCCGGAACCACGTGGTCGGCTCCGGCCTTGATCAGGTCGGCATAATCGCCGTCGTGCTGGGTACGAACGATAATCGGCACGGAGTAGCCCAGCTCTCGGATTTGCGATATCACCCGTTGGGCTTCTCGCAGCGACTTGAAGGTGAGGATGGCCAGACGCGCCCGTTCGATGTGACAGCGTTTAAGCAGTTCGACCCGCTCGCAGCTTCCGTATATTACGGGATGACCTGCAGCTCGGCCACGCTTCACCAATTGACTGTCGGTATCCAATGCGATGAAGGGAATCCCGTTGGTGAGCAGAAATTTGGCTATCATTTGCCCGACCCGACCGTAGCCGGCGAGGATCACGTGATCGGCCAAATGCGGCGGGATACGGCTCAGTTCCCGCTCGCGCGGCGTAACGTGCCGACGCGACAATTTCGCCAATAGTTGGGTGATCTCGAAGCTATAGCGGATCAGCCAGGGGGTAACTGCGATACTGCCGAGCGCGATGAGCAACGTCACGGTGCCAATTTCCGCCGGCACGACCTGGAGACTCAGACCCATGGTCATCAATGCCAAGCCGAACTCGCCGGCCTGGGCGAGCATGACGCCGGTCTTGGTTGCGGTGGTGAAGTTTTCACCGATGAGCATCGCTGCCGCAACGACGATGGCGCACTTGAGAGCGATGAGAAACAATGTGCCTGCCAGCACCGTCCCCCCATGGGTGGCTAGAAGGCCCACGTCGATCCGCATGCCGACGGTTGCGAAAAACAGGCCCATCAGGATGTCCCTGAAGGGACGGATGTCCACTTCTACTCGATGGCGAAACTCGCTTTCTCCCAGCATCACTCCCGTCAGGAATGCTCCCAAGGCCATGGAAAGGCCGAACACACTGGTGATCCAGGCCGACACCAGGGTGATCACCAAGACGGTCAAGACGAATATTTCGTCCGACCGCGCCCTGGCAATCTCGTGGAAGACATGAGGCAAAACCCATTTGCCGATGCTCACCAACAGTGCAATCAGCAAAATGCCTTTGCCTGCGATCCAAGCGATTTGTTCATAAAGGGAAAGCTCATTCTGACCGGCGAAAGCCTGAACCAGGATCAATCCGATCACCGCAGCCAGATCCTGGAATATGAGCACGCCCACCGTCAGTTGGGCGTGGTGGCGGTTAATCAGTTTTAAGGCCCGCAATTCCCGCACCACGATCGCCGTCGATGACAAGGCCAACGCCCCGGCAATCAATAGCGACGATGTCAGCGACTGTCCCACCCAGAAAAACAATACGGCGCCGATCAGACCGATCGTTAGCGCCACCTGCAAAGAGCCGAGCCCGAATACCGCCCGGCTGAGACTCAGGAGGTGGGGAAGGGAGAATTCGAGTCCCAGTTCGAATAACAGGAAGACCAAACCGAACCCAGAAAGAAACCGAATATTTTCGCTATCCAGCACCCAACCCAATCCGTACGGGCCGATCAATGCGCCCGCGAGGAGATAGGCCAGGATATCGGGCAGACGGAGCCGCTGGAACAACACCACACAGGCCAGTGAGCCAGCGAAGACCATCAATAGCTCGCCGAACAGAGCCGGTTGCTCTCCTTCCATCATGACGGCAACGCCTGGAGTTGGACAGGTTGATGATTGCTAAAGCGATTCACGGCATCCCGCGATCTCGCGGGATTGCAGAATGCGCTATGCCGGGTATGCTGGAGGCACGATGTGATTTTCGTACGAGCAATATGTTCGACCTACGCACTCTACAAAGCAAGACAAAGCTGCGCGCAAGTGGTTTAGGCTTAGCGTCCGTCGATAAGGGTTAAACTTCCGTAGCTGAACCGGATTCGCGGGGAGGGGGCGATTGCTCGTCTCCGCCTCCAACACGATCCTTACTGCCCATTGGACAACACGACCGACATGACCCAATCGGAAAATCTCACGCCTTACGAACGTCTGGGCGGCGAAGCCGCCTTGCGCGAACTGGTCACGCGCTTTTACGGCTACATGAACGACTTGCCGGAAGCACGTGGTATCCGCAAGATGCACGCGGCGGACCTGAGCGGCGCACAAGACAAGCTCTTCAAATTCCTTTCCGGCTGGCTCGGCGGCCCCAATCTGTACTGGCAGGAGCATGGCCATCCACGCCTGCGCATGCGGCATTTTCCGTTCGCCATCGGCGCCAGTGAGCGTAATCAGTGGGTCGCATGCATGCGCAGGGCGCTGGACGACATGCCTATAGACCCCGAACTGCGCGAAGTCCTGTTCGAGGCCCTGGCCCAGACCGCCACTCACATGATCAACCGGTAAGATTGACAGAGCCGCGCCGGGAATCGGTTAAAATCCTCCGCATAGTCTCAGCACGAGGAAACAGCAACCCATGAAGATGAGTTCCCAGGCGTTTCTGGAATGGGAATCCAAGCGGATCACGCTGCTCGGCATGTCGGGCGCGGGCAAGACCACTCTGGCCAACAAGCTGCCCAAACAGAAATGGTTCCATTATTCGGGCGATTACCGTATCGGCACGAAATATCTGGAAGAGCCGATCCTAGACAACATCAAGCGCCAAGCCATGGAGGTGCCTTTCCTTCGCGATCTGCTGCGCTCAGACTCCATCTACATCCGCAGCAATATCACCGTAGAAAACCTGGCGCCGGTCTCCACCTTTCTCGGCAAGCTTGGCGATCCCAGGCGGGGCGGCCTGAGCCTTCGTGAGTTCAAACGCCGTCAGGCCTTGCATCGCCAGGCCGAAATCGCCGCCATGCGGGATGTGCCCGGCTTCATAGAAAAAGCGCGGGAGATTTACGGTTACCAACATTTTCTGAATGACGCCGGGGGCAGCGTGTGCGAGTTGGATGATCCTGAAACCCTCGCGATCCTGGCGGAACACACCCTCATCCTCTACATCAAGACCACGCCGGAACTGGAACAAACATTGATCGAGCGGGCCGCCAGCGATCCGAAACCGCTCTATTACCGCGAGGCTTTCCTGGATGAGCAACTGGCCGCATTCATGAGGGAGAAAGCCTATGCCAACGTCGATGATATCCCGCCCGATGAATTCGTCACCTGGGTGTTTCCGAAGCTGTTCCGCTCCAGGCTGCCGCGCTATCAGGCTATCGCCGATGAGTACGGCTACACGGTGGACGCGCGGGACATCGCGGGAGTCGAAGGCGAGGACGATTTCATCCAGCTGATGGCTCGCGCCCTGAGCGCCGCCTGAACACGACCTAAGAGAGACTGAAGCATGCCCCTTGTCGCCCACACCGCATTACCCACGTTCCAGCGTTTGCGCGAGGAAGGACAGGAAGTCCTGTCCGTCGAGCGCGCCGCGCACCAGGACATCCGCGAGATGCACATCGGCCTGTTGAACATGATGCCGGACGCTGCGTTGGCCGCCACGGAAAGGCAATTTTTTCGACTGGTGGGCGCGGCCAACCCCATCGTGCAGTTTCACATGCACCCGTTCACCATCGAGGGTCTTCCGCGCAGTGCCGAGGCCGGGGAATATATCGCCGCCTATTACGAAAGGTTTGAGCAGATCAAACACGACGGCCTAGACGGTCTGATCGTCAGCGGTGCGAATGTCACCCATCCGAAGCTGCCGCAAGAGTCCTTCTGGCAACCGCTGACCGAAGTCTTCGATTGGGCCAAACAGAACGTCACTTCGATCCTTTGCTCCTGCCTGGCTACCCATGCCTTGGTCCAGTACTGTCACGGTATCGAGCGTACCCACTTGGGCTCCAAGCGCTGGGGCGTCTATTCGCACCGCGTGGTCGAACGCCACCATCCGCTGGTCGCCGACATTAATACCCGCTTCGACGTGCCCCACTCGCGCTACAACGAAATCTTCCACGAAGACATGGAAGCCGCCGGCCTGAAGGTGCTGGTGGAAAGCGAAGAGGCCGGCGTACACCTGGCCGTAAGCCGGGATCTGTTTCGCGTCGTATTCTTCCAAGGGCACCAGGAATACGACACTATCAGCCTGCTGAAGGAATATAAGCGGGAGATATCGCGTTACTTCCGTGGCGAACGCGAAGACTACCCACCCTTCCCCGAGCATTATTTCAGTCTGGACGTCAGCGGCATCCTCAACGAATACGGCCAGCACCTCAGAAGCGCCAAGCGCGCCGGCCGGACGCCGCCCGAGTTTCCCGAGGAGGCGGTGGTCCAGCATCTGGACAACACCTGGCGCGATACCGCCAAGGCGGTGTTCAATAACTGGTTGGGTAAGATTTACCAGATCACCGACGCCGACCGGCGCAAACCGTTCATGGACCACATCGACCCGTCCAATCCATTGAATCTGACATTATGAGCGAGCAATCGGGGCTGTCGTCAGCAACTTCCGAATCACTCAAGCGGCCGCCGTTCACGAATCCAGCTAAACAAGAAGCTACGCGCCGCCTCATTCCAGGTGTTGCAAATTGACTGAGTTCATTCAAAACTTTCTGATGCTGCGGTCCAGGGCTGCACAAATAACCGAACGACCTATATTCCCACGTCCCCACCCTGATTCGTGGGGTAGATGAACGGCAGCGGTTACTGCAATTGCAGCCGCCATGGGCCATACGGTGACCGAGGGGGCGATTATGCTCCGTCAGACGGACAGGGGATGTGGTGTCAAAGTGGTAACCAATGCTACGGCCTGGCGTTGATGGGGCGCCTCAAGGCGGCTACGGGCGAAAGGATTAGCAAAAGCCGTGTCATTGAATTTAACGACAGCCTGACAGATCCGAAAGGCTCGGTGAGTCAGTGCGTGACATGTTGTGCGCCTGACACGTGTGGTGAATTTCTCTAAACACTAAGGTCTGAGTCCCGTCCTAGGGCTGTGACCGCGCCGGTTCGGAACAGCTACTACGCTGTTGTGACGACCTGATCTTTGTCAGCCAATGGCGGCCTTGGCTCTAGCCGGACCAATGACCGATAGATGATCTCCCCGAACCCCGCCCCGATGGACAAATCGTCTTGCACATGACGCTGTTAGAACTGCTGGGCCATGCGCCCCCCTGCCCCCTTAGCGACCTCCAAGGGCCGCTGTTTCTCTTTCGCGCGTCATTCCGCAGGATTTCTACGGATTTGGACAGCCATCTACAATGCTCGGTGATGACCGAGCAAAGTCCCTCCCGATTATGTGTTTTCTTGATCAGGGAATCGCGTAATAACCGAATTTGTCAGGATTTTTTACGCTGATAATTCGAATTGAATTCGCAGGTTATTTAACCTTTTGTTTAGCCCAGTCAATTTCGATTTGGCATCCATGATGCTATTCCATTCCTGATAGAAATACTTCATTGAAATAATCTTGTTGGTGTGATTCTTTTAATCCTTAAAGAATAGGAAAGCCAAACCTATCGGAAGGTAGGGACAGAAAGTCGCGGATCCAAAACAACGGAAAGCCGGACTGCCGAGTGTGACGCCGTCAAAGTCGCGCAAGGTGGTTCGGCTTTTTTATTATCAAATCGGACAGGAGACCTGTGCCATGAACAGCAAAATTTCCAACACCATCTTGAGGATTTTGGTGCTGGGCATCATTCCGTTATCGCCTACAGTCAAGATGGCAGTGGCAGCCAATCCGGAGCCGGCGGGCTGGTACGCAGGTGATATGCATGTGCATCGAAGTTGCGGAGGCTCTCCAGTTTCAATATCCAGCATTTATACAAAGATGAGCACCAACAATTTGGCCGCCGTATCCCTGCTGGCTGATATGGGCAATGGCGAAGTTCAAAACCCTTCGACCGACCTGCCGCGTGTGAACGGCCAGGATGACCCCGTTTCGAAGTCTGGGCGGATTGTGCATTGGGATGCGGAGTGGCATTGGGATGCCACCTATGGGCAATATGAACACCAGGCCCTAGGCGGCCATGTGGTGGCGCTCGGGCTTACAGAGGCGCAACAGATCTGGGAGGAGTACACGTATCCCATTTTTGAATGGGCGCACCAGCAGAAAGCCATCGCGGGGTTTGCGCATATGCAATATTTGGATGCCGGCATCCCGCAGACTCTAAATTGCTGTATTCCGATCGAATATCCGGTCGAGGTGGCCTTGGGCGCGGCTGACTTCATCGAGGAGGACGTCACGGGCAGCGACTATGCCATTCAGGCCTACTACCGTTTGCTCAATACCGGCTTTCGGCCCGGACTCGCTGCCGGCACGGACTATCCCTGCGGCGTTTCAGTGTTGGGGTCTCTGTTGACTTATGTGCAGGTGGCAGGCGGGCAGATGAATTACCCCAACTGGATCGAGGGCATTAAGCTGGGCCGGACTGTGGTATCGCGCAATGGGCACAAGGAATTTCTGGACTTGAAGGTGAACGGCACCGCGACACCGGGGGACGAAATCCAGTTGACGGGTAGTGGAAGTGTGCCGGTGACGATCACTTGGACATCGAACACTAAGCTGAGCGGGACGATTGAACTGGTGCGCAACGGTGTCGTCGTGGCGAGCAAGAACGCATCGATTGCTGCAGGCGGCAATGTAAAGCTGGTTGCAAATGTGGCTTTTGACCAGAGTGGGTGGCTGGCGGCGCGAAGGATGGGAAACGGGGAGCACAAAGTACACACTGCCGCAGTGTTTGTCGCGGTAGCCAACAATCCCGTCCGCGCCAGCGCGTCGGATGCGCAGTTTTTTGTGGAGTGGATCGACAACTTGTTGGACAAAACCTCGCTTGGAGGGGAATGGAACTCGTATTTCCCGACCAAGCTCAACGAAGCGCAGACCCGGTACCAAGCCGCGAAGGAGATTTATCAGCAAATCGCCTCGGAGGCGGGCGGTGGCACACCGACAACGACGGGAACCATCTTTACCAACCAAACACCGACGATCTTTGAGAACGACTCTGCTTACGAGTTAGGCACCAAGTTCTGGGTGGATGTGGCCGGAAAAATCACGACGGTACGGGTGTATACGCATGCTGCGGAGGGGGGAAACCACACCGTGCGTATCTGGCGAGATGGGGCATTAATCGCAGGACCGTATACTTGGAGCATCTCTGCAGGAACGGAAGGGTGGAAGACCTTCACGCTGCCAACGCCGTTGCAGATTGCTGCAAATACGGATTACACCGTGGCGGTATCCAGCAGCAACGATCACTACTACGCAGAACAGCCTCACGGGCTTGATGCGCCGATTGTGAATGGGCATTTGCACACGTATGTGGGCAGCGGGGTATATACGGACATTTTAGGGACGAGGCCAACGCTTACGTGGGAAAACACCAACTACTTCCGAGATGTGGTGTTTGAGCCTGGGACCTGATGCTTAGAGTTATAACCAAATCTGCGTACGGGCGAGTTGAAGGAGGGTGGCGTAACCTGCTGAAATGAGATTGTCGAGATCACCATTCAGCACAATAAAGACGAAGTAGGTCATGGCTGAAAATCGCACAAGTTGGTTGGGGACTCCAAGGGCGATCAGCGATGCGCTGACCAAGTTGTTGCGATAGGGAGCCCGGAGTTTTATCGAAGAAGTGCTGAGGGCGGAGTGCCAAATTGTGTTGGACCAGTACGACAACATGACCGATCTGGCGGGGTGAAAACTGGTCGTGCGCAATGGTTGTCTATCGATGCGAGCGGTATTCACGGTACTGGCTCCGGTGCGGGTGCCAAAAGCTCGTGGCCTTTGCAGCCGCTACGTCAAGTTCAATTTTGCGCTGGTACCGCCGTATGCGTGGCGTTCGCAGCGTGTAACGGCGGCCCTAGCCCATCTTTAACACCTTCCCCCGAGAAAGATCGATAATCTGGCGAAATACGCTAAGCAAGTCTTTGATTATTGGTTGGTCGACCAATTTTTGCATGTAGTAGTGCCATAATATTATGGACGTCTATTGCCATGGCTGCCGCCCTCGGCTAAGGTTGCTGGCATGTTTATCCGCCGCTCTCCCACCCGCAACAAAGCCACTGGCGAATCCTATTTCACCTTTCGTTTGGTGCGGACCGAACGCATCGCCGGCAAGGTGAAACAACGCACTCTGCTCAATCTCGGTCGCCATTTTGCTGCGGCCCAGGAAGACTGGCCGGCGCTGTGCGCGCGTATCGAACAACTGATCAGTGGCCAGGTGAGCTTGTTGGCGGTCGAACTGTCGGCGTCGCTGGAACGACTGGCCCAGCGCTACGCCGCGCTATTGGTGGCGCGGGCGGCGCCAACCCAGAACACGCCGGCGCCTGAGGCGGGTTACCCGGAGGTGGCGGTCGAATCACTGGAGCTGGTGCGTCCCCGTTCGGTGGGGGTCGAGCACCTCGGTTTGTATGCCCTGGCCGAACTGGGGGTGGTCGAGGTGTTGACGGAACTGGGTTTGAACGGCGTTCAGCGGGCCGCGGTCATTGGCAACGTGATGGGCCGCATGGCGGCGCCCGCCTCGGAACGGGCTACCTGGAACTGGTTGTGTACGACCAGCGCCTTGGGCGAGTTGCTGGACGTCGACTTTGAGGGGCTGTCGCACATGCGGCTGTACCGGGCTTCCGATGCCCTGGTCAAGCATCGGGCAGTAATCGAGGCGCGGCTTTTCGGGCGCGTTCGCGACTTGTTCGGGTTGGAGGAAACCATCACGCTGTTCGATCTGACCAACACCTATTTCGAAGGCGAGGCTTGCGCTCAGCCCAAGGCCGCCAGGGGACGCTCCAAGGAGAAGCGCAGCGACTGCCCCCTGGTGACCTTGGGCCTGGTGCTCGATGGCAGCGGATTCGTGCACCGCTCACAGGTGTTCGAGGGCAACGCCGTGGAGGCGCACACGCTG
>DATIXD010000084.1:0-10379 GCA_035518875.1 Methylococcaceae bacterium
TGGCGATAATCAGCGGCGCAACCATGATTTTCCCTTGCTTACTGTGATGTGTGTCAGCGCGGATTGTAAGGCGGATATAGGACATGAACAACGACGGGAGGGTAGAAATGCTCGTAGCAAGCGGGGCGCCCTTTCAGGAAACCAGTCGGTCCGGCGCCTGGATCTGGCTCAGGCCCGGCCGTCGAGTCAGTCATGACGAAGCGAGCATGCTCGGGAAAGCCTCGGCGTTCAGTAAGCGACTCACCATCCTGCCCGAAAAAGTCATGGCCCCCTTCAAATATCCAGTTGTCAGCCGTGCAGCGTCCTGTATTTGAGGCGGGATCTGTAGCGTCAGGATTTTTTACAAGAGATTCCGCTTGCACGAGAGACATCAATGAACCTGCGGATATTTAACGACAAAATCAGATGGCGCAGAGTGTGCTTAGAAAAGAAGTCAGTCTTGGGGGGCTCGAAATATTCGGCGCGTTCTGAAACTTCCTCTTACCGTTATTCCGACCAGAGAGAACACAATCATGCTTGGTTCTGACGTGGACTTCTTCGGAAGCCGCGCTTTTTCAGGACAGTATCTGGATCAGAAGACTGTATAGCACAGCTGATTGAAGTGATACCCGGTGGAAATTGATAAATCATGGCCACTAGAACACGGTGGCCTAGAAAATAAGGAGCGACTTTCATGCGTAAACTTATTGGCGCCGCACTCATTGGAATCTGTTTTCTAATTGCCGGTACCCCCGGCTCGACGCAGGCCGCTGGCGTGCGGCACGTGCATCACGCAAAGAAAGCCATTTCGGGGCAATACATCGTGGTGTTGTCACGAGCCGGTAACGTTGATGCCGGTGCCGAGGCCGGAAGGATCACGAGCCTGTACCGAGCCAAGGTGGGTCGCATCTGGCGCCATGCGGTCAAGGGCTTCGTGGCCCAGATGTCAGCCGCGGAGGCCGAGGCGCTCGCAAATGACCCCGGCGTTGCGCTGGTGGAGGAGGACGGGGTGATCACGATCAGCGACACGCAGAACCCAGCTACCTGGGGTCTCGATCGCATCGATCAGCGCAATCTTCCGCTCAATAGCACCTATAACTACAACGCCACCGGCGCCGGCGTAACTGCCTACATCATCGACACCGGCATCCGCATCACGCATTCGGAGTTTGGCGGACCTGGCGGACGCGCCTCGGGCGGTTTTACCGCCATCAGCGATGGCAACGGTACCAACGACTGTCACGGCCACGGTACCCACGTCGCCGGCACCATCGGTGGCGCCACCTATGGCGTCGCCAAAAAGGTAAGCTTGGTGGCTGTCCGCGTCCTCAACTGCAGCGGTTCAGGCAGCAACTCGGGCGTGATCTCAGGCGTGAATTGGGTAACCGAAGAAAAACGAAAACCCGAGAACCTAAATCGCCCATTTGTGGCCAACATGAGCCTCGGCGGCGGTGTCTCCAGCGCCCTCGATACCGCAGTGACGAACTCGATCAGCGCCGGCGTGACCTACGCCGTCGCCGCCGGCAACTCCAACGCCGATGCCTGCAACTATTCGCCGGCGCGCGCGTCTACCGCCATCACCGTTGGGGCCACCACCAACATCGACGCTCGGGCATCCTACTCCAACTACGGCACCTGCCTCGATCTCTTCGCGCCGGGCAGCAGCATCACTTCGGCCTGGATGACCAACGACAGCGCCACCAACACCATCAGCGGCACCTCGATGGCGACGCCGCATGTCACCGGCGCCGCGGCCCTTTATCTCTCATCCAATCCAAGCGCGGCACCCGCCCAGGTGGTTTCGGCGCTGACCGACAACGCGACGGCCGGCGTGGTCACGGGGCCAGGCGCCGGCTCGCCCATTAGGCTGCTCGATACTGCCTTCATCGGCGGCGGTTCGGGTTCCAGCGATAACACACCGCCCACGGTTAGCCTCACCTCACCGGTGAATGGGGCCACGCTGACGGGATTATCGGTGACGTTTTCTGCGAGCGCCTCGGACAACGTCGCGGTGTCCAAGGTAGACTTCCTCGTGGATGGCGCCGTGGTCGGCACCGACCCCGCGGCCCCCTATTCCATCTCCTGGAACTCGACCACCGTGGCGAACGGAACACACAGCTTACAGGCCAGGGCCACCGATTCCTCGAACAACGTCACTACCTCCTCACCAGCGGTCACTGCGACCGTCTCGAATGGCGGCTCGTCCGCCTGCGCCACGTCCAGCCAGTTACTCCTCAACCCGGGTTTCGAGAGCGGCAATGATGGGAGGTGGACCCAGACCTCAGGGGTCATCGACAACAACGCCGCGGCGGCGGCCCGCACTGGCACTTGGAAGGCCTGGCTCAACGGTTATGGCGCAACCCATACCGATAACCTGTACGAGCAGGTCACCATCCCCGCCGACGCATGTACGGCAACCTTCAGCTTCTATCTGCGGATCACCACCGCAGAGACCACCACCACGACGGCTTACGACAAGCTGACGGTGACGGTGCGCAACACGAGCGGCGCCGTGCTTGGCACGCTCGCGACCTACTCCAACCTGAACAAAACTACAGGCTACGTGCAGAGGACCTTTGATCTCTCGGCGTACAAGGGGCAGACCGTCCGATTGCACTTCGGGGGCGTCGAAGACGGCTCGCTGGCGACCAGCTTCCTGGTCGACGATACAGCGCTGAGCATCACCCAGTAGCGCGGAAGGCATGTGGGAAAAGGGCGGGGCGGCTCGCCGCCGCGCTCCTCGTTTACGCCTTTAGCTTGCGTAAGCGCAAGCGTCTGCATAGCGCGGCTGTTTGCTTGCGCGCCGAAGATGGGCCGATGATAAATATCCAGCAGCCGCCCGTCATCGGCGGGCGTGAGGAGATAGAGGTGCTGACATGAAATTGCCTGGATTAAAGAGGTTGTTACCGGCTGTTGCTCTCTCCGTAACGTTGGCCGGCTGTCAAAGCAACCAAGACGAAGGGGCGCAAGCGATCGAGTTCACAGTATTGGCGCAAGGGAGCTACAGCGGTGTAGACACAGAGCGTTTTGAAGTCATTCGAGACGAGTCGACTTTCAGGTCACTGTGGATGGCCCATACCGCTGGAATTTCTCCGGCCCCACCTTTACCACAGTTGGATTTTGCAAACGAAATGGTGATAGCCGCTTTCGCAGGCACGAAAAATACCGGCGGCTATAGCTTGAACATTTCGAGTCTGGTGGCCGAGAGCAAAAAGCTTAAGGTAATCCTGTCGCTGATTCAGCCGGCACCTGGCTGCATGGTTTCGCAGGTCCTCACGCAGCCCTATGTCATCGTGAAAACGGCGAAATCACCCAAGCCGGTAAACTTCGATCTTTCCGCCACGACTTCGTCATGTGCGTCCGAGGGGTAAAGCGCAGGGTAACCCATCGCTCAGCGTCGTTGGATGGGTTATAGCTAGCGGCCGTTCTCACGCGACGATAACCGGCCAAGGAACACGATCAATTCGTGACTGGGGCGGTCGCGGAAAATGCCGGTGTCCGCTTTGGCTCGCGGATCGATGCCACGCAGGAACAGGTAGAACACGCCGCCGAAATGGCGTTCGTAGTCGTAGTCGGGCAGGCGCAGCTTGAGATAGCGGTGCAAGGCCAGGCAGTAGATCAGATATTGCAGGTAATAATGCTCGCGCGCCATGGCGTGGACCAGGCGGGGTGGGGCGTAGTCTTCCGGGCGGTTGCCCAGCCAGTTGGATTTGTAGTCGGCGAGGTAGAAGCGGCCGTCCGCCTCGAAGGTGAGGTCTATGAAGCCTTTCATGTAGCCCCTGAGGGTTTCGGAGCCGAGAGCGCGGCTGGCTTCCCGGAATTCTTTCGCCAGCCCCCAGACGGGATCGGCGAGAATCCGTTTGAGCCCCGAAAGTTCCAGCGATTGCAGGGGGTAGGTGAATTCCAGTTCGGCCAGGCGCTGGCCCTTGCCGATGTCGGCGAGCCTCAGCCTATCGGCGTCCAGCGGTGCGTTGAGCGTGGCCTCCACCATGCCGGCCACTGTCGGCGTCCAAGTCTCGGCGATGGCGTGTGCCTTGAGCTTGCGTTTGATCAGTCGATTCAAAGCTTCCCCGTCACGACTTTCGAAATCCCATTCCTCGAAGATCGTGTGCAGGCAACGGCCGGCCGTCGCCCCGCGCGGAAAGGCGAAGATCGACTCGTCCGACGCCGCTTCGGCGAACGTTTCGCCGGGCGTATCGTAATCCGGCGCTTCGCTGTGCCGCCCCCCGGCCAGGGCGGAAAAGCTGCTCATCCGCCAGCTCGGGCGCAGGCTTATGCGGCGAAAGCTCAGGGCTTGCAGCGTCTTCGGCGCGGCGCGGGGCGGCGAGTAGCGCTGCGTGTCGATCGCGAGCGGTTCGACGGCGAAGCTCGCGGGGTCGCAGGCGGCGAGGTCTTTCAAGGCTTTCACGATGTCGGCGTGGCCGACTGCCTTGAAGATCGTCTGCATCGCGCCCACAGGATCGTCCGGGGTCTCGTCCGGGCCGTGCAGCAGCCAGGCCAGCGCCGAAGTTTCCATCTCCTTGATGTGTCCCCAAATCACATAACAGCGATGCGCCGCGCGGGTGAGGGCGACATACGAAAGGCGCAATCTTTCGGCCAGTTTTTCCCGATCCGCCAGCGCCCGGTGCGCCTCGAAGTCCGGCCCGCCCAGATCGAGCATGGGGCGGTGGTCTCCCGCAGGGTCGTGGAAACAGGCGTCCGTCTCGTCTTTCTGCCGGAGCCTGCCGTCCCAGAGGAAGGGGCAGAATACGATGGGATATTCCAACCCCTTGCTGGTGTGGATGGTGACGATCTTGACCCGCTCGGCGTCGCTTTCCAGCCGCAACAGGGTTTCCTCGTCGCCGCTACCGGGATCGCGCAGCGCGCGGGACAGCCAGCCCAGCAGGGAATCCAGCCCCGGCTGGTCGCGGCTGGCGACCTGCAGGAGTTCGGCGAGATGCAGGAGATTGGTCAGCCGGCGCTCACCGTCATGGTAGCGCAGCAGCCGCTGGGCGATGCCGGCTTCCTCGAACCAGCGCCGGAACATGGGCATGAAGCCGCGTTCCTGCCAGAGCTCGCGGTAGCGGACGTAGTCCTCGAGCAACTTTTCCCAAGCCGTTTCGTCTTGTTTCAGCGCGAACAGGCTCGCCCCGTGCAGGCCGACGAACTCCGTGGCCAGGGCCGATTTGATGCGGGTTTCGCGTTGCGGTTCGGCGACCGCGAGCAGTATCCGCTCCAATTCCGCCGCCTCGGCCGAGGCGAAGACATTGTCCTGCCCTTGTCGAACGCCGAGCACGCCGCGCGCCGCCAGAGTCTCCTGGATCAGTCGTCCCTGGCGGTGGGAAGGCACCAGAACGGCAATGTCTCCGCCGGTCAGGGGCCGGTCCTCGCCCGCGCCGATCAGGCGGGCCTCTCCTCGGGCTGCGAGATTCAGCAGCCGGGCGATTTCGGTGGCGGTGGCTTCTGCGGCGAGTGCGTTGGCTTCGCCCTTGCTCATCGGCGCCGCCTCGCCCTTGGCGTTTTGTCCCGGCGGCATGACAAAAAAGCGGAACGGCTCGGTGCCGTCGCCTGCCACGATCAGCTCCGGCCTGCTCTTGTCCGCCGCCTTGACCGGGGGATAGTCGATGGTCTTGAACAGAAACGGATTCGGCAAACGGGCGAAAAGGGCGTTGACCGCCTCGATCAGCTTGGGCGTGGAGCGCTGGTTGGTGGCCAGGGTGTAGCGGGCCCGCGCCTCGCCGCGCGCTTCCAGATAGCTGAACACGTCGGCGCCGCGAAAGCCGTAGATGGCCTGTTTCGGGTCGCCGACGAAAACCGCCGGCAAGCCGCTGGTGGCGTAAACCGTTTGAAAAATGGCGTACTGCACCGGGTCGGTGTCCTGGAATTCGTCGATCAGGGCGGCGCGGTAGCGTTGCCGGATCGTGTCGGCGAGCTGCGCGCCTTGCCCGCTTTCCAGCGCTTCGGCCAGGCGGTTCAGCAGATCGGCGTAGGACAGCAGGCCCCGTTCAAGCTTGCGCTTCGGCAGTTCGGCGTTGCAGTCTTTTAGCAGGCGATGTTTGATGTCGAGCAGCCGGAGCCGGAAGTGTTCCCGGAGTTTTTCGATGGCCGCGTGCAGAATCCGGCAGGCGTCGAAAAAGGGATGTGTCGGCGTGAGTCCGTTTTTTTTCGTGCCTTTGGTCAACGCGTCGGGCGTCAGCTTGGCCAGCACGGAGGGCCCATCCAGTTCCGGGTCGGGGAGGGCGAAATAAGCACTGAGTTCCGCGAACCACTGCGCCAGTTTGTCGCTCTTGTAACTGGTCTGACTCAGCCCGCCGGCCAACAGCAGTTCGCCGATCTTATCTCCCTCATCCAACCAATGTGCGCGCGCAGCCTGGTAAGTGGCGCTGAGTTCGTTCACGAGCGGCTCGCTATCCGGTAGCGCCGGTAGGAGTGCGAGGGCGAGGAAGGGCTTGCCGAGATGGGCGCGGACGGCTTCCCGCCAGACGTCGGGCGTCTGCCCTGTTTCGGCCAGGAATTTCGCCCACAGTCCGCAGGCGCCTGCGGTTTCGCGCCGCCAGAAGTCATCGACGATTTCGCGGACGATTGCGGTCTCGTCGGGCGTCAGTTCGCTTTCGAAGTCCGTCCCGGATTCGAAGGCGCTCTCGGTGAGTACGCGCTGGCAGAAGCCGTGGATGGTAAAGATCGCCGCCTCGTCGAAGTTGGAGATGGCGAGATTCAGTCGGCGTGTGGCCAGTTCGCGTTCGCCGGTGCTGGGGGAGCGTTCGAGCATTTCCCGGCAGAACCCATCCCGGCTCTCGCCGGTTTCGAATACCGCCAGCAGTTCGCTCAGGCGACGGCGGATGCGCTCCCGCAACTCCGCCGTCGCCGCCTTGGTGTAGGTAACGACGAGGATATTCTCGACCGGTAGGCCTTCGTCCACGATCAGGCGGAGGTAAAGTCCGGTGATCGTCCAGGTTTTGCCGGTCCCGGCGCTGGCCTCGATCAGATTCAGGCCATTCAGTGGGGCATCGAAGATATGGAGTTCGGGAAATTTCGCAGCGTTCACAGTCCCTCCCGCATCGCCGCCCGCATCGGCGTCAGGATGTCCAGGGCGATGGTCTGAAATTCCGTATTTAGAGGATCGCTGCTGCGATAAACGGCCCGGTAATATGCGTTTTCCGATTCGCCGTAGAAATTGCCATTGCGAAATTCCGGCGCATCCCATTTCGCATGAGCGGCGCTCAAAGCGGCTTCCGCGCCCCTGTCCGGCTCGGCTTCGGCATAGGCCCAGGCGCTCTTGAGGAAGAAGGGCAAGGGACGCTTCAAGCCTTCGTGGTAGTAGCCCAACAGTTTCGCCATAATCCGTTCCGGATTTTCGACCGGTACGAACGAGATCGTTCGATCCGCGCCGAGCAGACGGCTCTGCACGACTACGCCCGCCGGTTCGAGCAGGCACAGGGCCAGATGCCGCAGCCACAGGGCGAACCAATCGCGCGGCCCCAGCGCCTGGAGGCGGTATGCGATCAGCCCTTGCGGGCTGACCCCGGACAGGAAACCCGCGAGCGTCATGCCCTGCGCCTCGAAGCGCAGCGGCAGCGGTTCCAGCGCGGGTTCGGCCAGCAGCGGCAGCAGGGACGGGGCGGCCGTTTGGGCGACGGCCTGTTCCTTGGCGAACAGCGCCCGGCCGAATTCGCCGTGGGGCAAGACGCCGGAGGCCTCCGCCAGCCGCCTCGCGGTCCCCGGCGGAAGGTCGCGGCGCAGTTCGTCCAGAGCCAGCTCCCGCAGACCGTCTTTGTCAAAATAGTCCAGGCCGAAAGGCTCGCGGTTCTCGAAAGCCGCCTCGCCCTCTTCCAGAACCAGGCCGAGCCGCTGGCGCAACAGATAGCGCGCGGGGTTGCCGAAGAAATGGCTCAGCGCTTGCAGATCAACCGCGAGCCATTCCGTTTCCGGTTCCGGCAAAGTTTCAGTAAAGAGCGGGCCGGGTTCGCCCTCGCCCGTCCCGAGCAGCCGGGCGGCTTCCAGCCAGTCTTGGGAGAAGCTTGGACGTTTGGTGTCGCCTTCGAAATAAGCCGGATTAAAAGCTTGCAAGGGATGCTCGGTGACGATGTATTGCAGGCACTCGCCGCCGTCTTCCAAGATGCAGCTTGCCTGGACCACGTCGAGCAGGTCAGAGACCAGTACCGAGGGCGGCAGCTCGCCGTTGTCGCGGATGTTGCGTCCGACGTAGCTGATGTAAAGAGTCCGGCGTGCCGAAAGGATGGTTTCCAGGAACAGATAACGGTCGTCCAGACGCCGCGAGCGGTCGCCACGGCGGGGATTGCTCCCGATCAGGTCGAAGCCGGCCGGTCGCTGCTGACGGGGAAAGGCACCGTCGTCGAGCCCCAAAAGGCAGATCACCTTGAACGGTAAGCTGCGCATGGGCACCATCGTGCAGAAGGTCACCCCGCCGGTGAGAAAGCCGCTGGCGCCAGTGGCCTGGCTCAGTTGCTTGCTCAGCCAGCTCTTGACGATTCTGTGACTGACCGGCTTTTCAAAGTCGGCGCTTTCCGCCAACTCCCCCAGGAGATCCAAAGCATCGCGCAGCTGCTGCATCGCATCAAGGTCTTCTTCCTTTTCGGGCAGAAACAGCCTTTCGATCATTTCCGTCAGGGTATCCGTCCAAGCTGCAAGTGGGCGGTTGACGCTCATTTTGTCGCCACATTGCATCAGGGCTTCGACGAATTCGGCGAAACGCCCGAGGCTCAGGGCCAGTCTGCCCTCGATGTCGTCATAGGGCAGTAGGGCTTCGAACAGGGGAACGCCGTCTTCCGCAGCGGCTTGCGGTAGGGCGTAGCCGAGCAACAGCCGGCTCAGCCCTTCACGCCAGGTGTGGTGGGATTCGGGGGGCAGCCCCAGCGCGGCTTTATGGGCGGCGTCGCGGCCCCAGCGGATGGCGGCGGCGCGCACCCAGTTATGGATGGGTGAAATATCGCCCTCGGATAGCTCGAAACGACGCCGGATGGCGGGGTATTCCAGAAAATCCAGCACCCATTCGGCCTCGAAGCGGGCGGTGGGAAGATCGAGCAGGCGCAGGAAGATTTCTAGTATCGGGCGCTCGCCAGTGAGGGCCCGGTCGGCGATGCCGAAGGGAATCGGCGGGGCGCCTTCGCGTGCGGCGAAGACGGCCTCGATATGGGGAGCATAGGCGGAGATGTCGGGTGTCAGCACGGCAATATCGCCAGGCTCGAGGTCGGGATCGGCGTCCAACATCGCCAGGAGTTGGTCTCGTAGCACCTCCACCTCGCGCATGCGGCTGTGGCAGATGTGGATTTGCAGCGAGCGGTCATCCGGGCTGATCGATTGTTTGGCGGCTCCGGTACGGTCGATCAGGTTCAACATATCCCGCTGAACGGTATGCAGGATCGTCCGGGGCAGGTCCTCGCCGTCGTCGAAAAGGCTGTTGACCTCGGGGAAATCGGCCAGGAGGTCGTCGAAAAATTCGCGCCCCTGCTTGCCAAGCGAGGCGAGCAAGGGATTGCCCAAACCCAGATGCAGTTCGCCGAGGGGCTTATCGCCTGCCAACCGGGAAATTTCAACGTTGTCCCGGATGCTGCCCCATTCTTCTCGGCAGGGATTCAGCACGAAAAGGCAGACTTCGATGCGCCGGGCCAGCGCCTTGATCACATCGAGAAAGACGGGCGGTAGGGAGGAGATGCCGAATAACACGATTCTTTCGGGCAACAGACTGGGGGCCTTCGCACTCTTAAGATGCTGCTGGAGTTCCGCGACCAGTCGGACGCGGTGGCGTTCCCGGTGCGGGGCGCTCAGATCCCGCCATAATCGCGCTTGCCAGTCCTCGTCCGGTCCGAGTCGGCGCAGTTCGCCGCGTTCCCAGGCCTCGATCCAGTCGGGCCGGTAGACCAGATACTGATCTAAGACATCGGCGATGCGGCGGGCCAGTTCGAACTGGCGGAGGCCGTCGCTACAGTTCAAATAGTGTTGCAGTCGCGGCGCCTGCTCCAGGTTGCGAGCGTCGGAAAGCCAGTCCATCACCCGCCAGGTCAAGGTTTCCGGTGCGTAAGCCGAGCGCCCGGGCAAATCGCCCAGCACATCGCACAGCAGTTGCCATAGGAAAGAAGCCGGAAGGGGAAACCGGATGTTGGCGCAAATGCCCTGTTTTTCCGCCAGCCGTAGGGAGATCCAGCGTCCCATGCCCTTGCTCTGGACGATGACGGTTTCCGACGCAAGCGGGGAGTCCAGCGGCTGCCTGACCACGGCGGCCAGCAGATCCAGCAGGATCTCAAGCCGGTTGGATTGATACAGATGAAACATGGATCAGGGCGTGCTCACCGGTTTGAACTCGGACGCGCAAGGTTCGGCCATGGCGCGTCTCGCTCGGGGAAGACGATGCTTTTCATTGTATTATTTCTTCGCGTTAAACTTTCAATGGTTTTATATCTTGT
>DATIXD010000085.1:0-6794 GCA_035518875.1 Methylococcaceae bacterium
ATGGCGAGAATCAGCGCGAACAGGGTCATCAAATTGATGCCGAAGCCCAGCAGCGCCATGGCGGCGAACGCTCCGATGATGGTCACCGGAACCGTGGTCGCCGGCACCAGGGTTGCCCGCCAGTTTTGCAGGAACACCAAAATCACGATGAGCACCAGGACCCCGGCCTCGAACAGGGTCTGGTAGACATCGTGGATTGCCTGGCGCACGAACCGCGTGGGGTCGTAGCGAATTTCGTAGGTCAAGCCGGGCGGGAACTGCCGGCTCATGCCGGAGATCGCCTGCCGCACCCGGTCGGCGACATCGAGGGCATTGGCACCGGGAAGGGAAAAAATCAGGATGGTGGCCGCTTGATGGCCCGCGGCCACAGAGAAATTGGCATAGGTCTGCCGGCTCAGTTCCACCCTCGCCACGTCGCGGACTCGCACGATCTGCGCCGTCTCGCCCCGCTGGCTCTTGACAATGATGTTTTCGAACTGCTCCACATCGGCCAGCCGGCCCAACGCATTGACGGTGAATTGATAGGCTTGCTCGGGCGGCACCGGGGGCGCGCCCAGCTGTCCCGCAACCACCTGCACGTTCTGTCCCTGGATGGCGTTCACCACGTCCAGGGTGGTCAGCCCGAAATGGTAGAGTTTGTCGGGGTTAAGCCAGACCCGCATGCTGTAAGGCCCAGCGCCCCGCACCGTCACCTGGCCGACGCCCGGAATTCTGCCGAGCGGATACTGGAGATTGATGCCCGCGTAATTGGACAGAAAGGTATCGTCGAAGCGGTCGTCCTCGGAGTACAGACTGATCGCCAGCAGGATGTCGGTGGATACTTTCCGTACCGTGACGCCCTGCGGCTGCACCGAGGCCGGAAGCTGCGCCTGCGCGCTGTTCACCAGATTCTGCACCAGCGAGACCGACGTGTTGAGGTCGGTGCCCACGTCGAAGGTGATGGTGAGGGTGTACGAGCCGTCGCTGCCGCTGGTGGACTGCATGTACAGGGAATTCTCCACCCCATTGACCGCCTGTTCGATGGGAATGCCCACGGTGGCCGCCACCACCTCGGCGCTCGCGCCGGGGTACCGGGTGCTGACCTGGATGGTGGGCGGCACGATCGGAGGATACTGCGCCACCGGCAGGCTGAAGAAGCACACCAGACCGATGATCATGGTGATGATGGCGATGACGTTGGCGAAGATGGGGCGGTTGATGAAAAATTCGGAGATCATTGTTTAATCACCTCCGCCAAGGGTTTCCGCAAGGGCGTCACCTTGGCTCCGGGAATCGCCCGCAGCAGACCGGTGACGACCACCCATTCATCGCCCTGCAAACCTTCCTCGACCACCCGGCGCTCACCCGTCTGGGTGCCGGTCTTGACGCCCCGCCGCTCGACTTCGTTCTGCCCGTTCACCACCAGCACATAAGTGCCCTGTTGGTCGTAGCCCAAGGCGGTTTCCGGCACCAGTACGGCCATTCCCTCCGAATTGATTTTGCGCACCCGCACCCGCGCGAACAATCCAGGCAGGATCTTGCCGTCCCCGTTGGCGAAGATGCCGCGCAGAAGCAAGGTACCGGTGGTGGGCGTGATGGAAATCCCGGCGAAATCCAAGGTGCCCAGGTGAGGATAGCCCTCCTCATTGGCGAGGCCGAGATAAACGGGGATGTTCAGTTTTTCGGCCTCTCCCGGCGATATCCCTGTCGCTCGGATGCGGCGCAGCAGCTCCGCTTCGTTGATGGTGAAGTAGACGTAGATGGGATCGATTTGGTTGATCTCGGCCAGGACCGTGTTTTCCCCGGCGCCCACCAGGTTGCCGGGGTCTCTGAGCCGTCGGTCGATGCGGCCATCGAACGGCGCCGTGACCCGGGTATAACTCAGCTCGAGCCCGGCGAGATCCCGGTTGGCCTGGGCCGCAAGGAGCGAAGCTTTGGCGCTGTCCCGCTGGAAACGCCAGTTGTCCACATCGGTCTGGGCCGCCGCATTCTGCTGCAAGAGACCGCTAAAGCGAACCAGTTCGGTCTCCGCATGAGCGAGTTGAGCCTTGACCTGTAAAACTTGGGCCTCGGCCTGCTGCAAGCGGGCCTGATACTGGCTCTGCTCGATCAGAAACAAGAGCTGTCCCTGCTTTACAAGGTCGCCGTCCTGAAACAGGACCTTTTCCAGGTAGCCCTGCACGCGCGCCGTGAGTTGCACGGTTTTGATGGCTTGGGTGTTGCCAGTGAATTCGAGATAGCCGGTGACCTTTTCACGGACCGGCTGGGCAACGGTCACTTCGGGCGGGGGCGGCGGGACATACTTGTTTTTCTCTTCGCAGCCGGTAATCAGCAGAATCATCCAGAAGATTGCCCGAACCCACATTGCGTTTCCCATCTCAGGCTTACCAATCCGGCGCCCGTACCGGGTACTGGGGAGAAGGCGGCGGAAGATAAGCTGCCGGAGTGAGAATCCTCCCCCAATCGGTACGCTCGGTCATGACTTTCTTGACTGATTCAGGCACCAAATCTCTCCCCTCGCGAATTTGCCAACCGCCGCCCAGTGCCCTATAGACTCCGATAAGGGCACGCGCAATATCCCCCAAGGTGTTGGCGAGATTGTCCTGCTCGGTCAACAATGCCTGCTGAGCCGTCAGGACAGTCGTGAAATCCGTGATGCCCTGCCGGTATTGCAATACCGCGAGATTCAGCGAGTGCGATGCCGCTTCGGTGCTTTCGGCGAGAAAACGGGCACGGTCCGCGGATTTCAGAAAACCGATAAGATTGTCCTCCACTTCCCGTTGCGCCGCGAGGACCGCGTTCTGGTACTGGATCAGGAGTTCCTGGAAGCGGGCATCCTGAACCCGCACTTGATTGGTGATCTGTCCATAGTTGAGGATATTCCAGCGCACCGTGGGCCCGATCGAGCCAAACCGGCTGCGCCAATCGAACATGTCCGATAGGGAAACCTTATTCACGTCGGCGGCCAGCACGCCGATTTGGCCGGTCAGGGAGAAGGCGGGATAAAGGTCGGCCTTGGCCACGCCGATCTCAGCGGACTGCGCTGCGGCCTGGAATTCGGCAAGGCGAACATCCGGCCGCCGCCGCAGCAAATCGGCGGGGATTCCCACGGCCACATAGGGCGGCGCAACCGGAATACCGGAAGAACCCGCCAGCCGACGTGACAGATCGCCGGGTGGCATGCCCAACAGGACACTCAGGGCATTGGTGCTCTGCCGCAACACGATGTCCAGGGTTGGAATTGTGGCTTCGGTACTCGCCAGGACAGTTCGGGCCTGCTCCACGTCCCGCTGCGAGGTGGTGCCGCCCTGGAACTTGGCTTCGGCGATACGGAGACTCTCCCGCTGGGTTTCCGTGTTGCGCCGGGCGATGTCCAGCCTTGTCTGCGCGGTGCGAATCAGAACGTAGTTGATCGCTACATCGGCGGTCAGACTGACCAGGGTGTTATCGTAATCCGCCAGAGTGGCAAGCAAGGCATAATCGGCGGACTCCACCGCCCGTCGGAACCGGCCCCAGAAATCCAGCTCCCAACCGGCAGTCAAGCCGATTTGCGACTGGGTGTAATTGAATATCTTGGAAAATGCACCCTGCACGGCTCTTTCGCTGAGCCGATTGTATTGCAAGGCACCGAAAGCCTGCTGCGTCTGGGGATACAATTCACCCGTAGCGACACCGAGTTGCGCCCGCGCCTTCAGCACTCGCACCCCGGCCACGCGCAAAGAAAGGTTCTGGCGGTAAGCCGCGTCGACGAGTCGGTCGAGTACGGGATCGTTGAAGACCTTCCACCAGCGGCTTGGATCCCCGGCCCCGGTCCTAACTCGCGAATTGCTCGCATCCAACCAGTTAGGCGAGACCCCCACCTCCGGACGGGCATAATCGGGGCCGAGTTCGGTACACCCGCCATTCAGCAGGAAAATGACCGCAATCGAACATCTACCGAAACCCGTACTCCAGTGCATCGCTCTTCACTCTTAGGTGCTGGAGGCCCAATTTGTGCAGCCAAGCTGTTTCACATTCCGTCTCCGTTCCGGTGTCCGCAAGGTATGTCCATCCGCGATGATCCGGGAGAGGGCTCAACGCCCGCTCGGGTGGCCCAATGACCACAGGTAGACCGCCACCGCCGAGACCTCTGATGGGGAGAGCTTGGCGCCGCCCAGCGGCGGCATCGGACTCCTATACTCCTTCGGGTTCGATACGCCCTCGGTGATTGTCCGGGTGATCGCGGGGAAGCTGCCATCGCTCCACAGCCATTTCTCATCCGTGAGATCGGGCCCCAGCGGCGTACCCTTGGCGTCCGACCCATGGCACCCTATGCAGGCGGCACCGCCCACCTGGCCGTGGTATACGCGTTCGCCGAGCGCGACTTGTGCGGGCGCGGCGCCTGGGGGAACCGGCAGGGTTCCTGCCGCCTCGGAGCCGGCGTCCGGATGGATGCCTTCCGGCGGTCCCGGCTCCTGAACGGACACGGCAGGCGCCGAAGTGCCGGAGGATGGGACGGATGCGGACTCGACCCGGGTCGCCGGGGTTTTGCCCCGATAGGTGACCCGCCAGATGCGTCCGTGCACGTCCTCGGCGATGTACAGCGCGCCGTCGGGCCCGACCGCGAGTCCTGACGGCCGGTGCGCGGCCTGACCCGGTTCTTTCACCGCTCCTGCGAAGCCGTCGGCGAAGATCACGTAGTTGCCGGCGGGCTTGCCGTCGACAAGCGGCTGGAACACGACGTTGTAACCGCCCTGAGGGAACGGCGCCCGGTTCCACGACCCGTGGAAGGCGATGAACACCCCTCCCCGGTAGGCAACCGGGAACTGCTGTCCGTAATACAGCACGAGGTCGTTGGGCGCCCAGTGGGCCGGGAAGACCGCAAGTGCCGCTCGCTTCCGCGCGCACGGCCCGACCGCCTTACCGCCGTCGCCGCCGTATTCCGGAGCGAGGACCAGCTTTCCCTGAGTGTCGTCGAAGTAACACTCCGGCCAGCCATAGTCGGCACCACGCTCCACCCGCAGCAGTTCCTCCGCCGGAAGATTTGCACCCTGTTCCGGCTGGTAGAGACTAGGCCAGTTCTCCGCGAGCTGGTCCCGGCCGTGCTGGGTCGCATAGATCACCAGGCCCGTGGAGTCGACCGCGATACCGTCCGCGTTGCGGATCCCCGTGGCGAACCGTTCGGCGGGAGAGAACCGTTGCCCCGTCCGGTTGGCGTCATAGCGCCAGATGCCGGCGCGGGTCTCCAACTCCGTGCACGGCTGGTGTCCGGAGGAGTTGAGTATGCGGTTCTTCACCTGACAGGCGTTGGAGGCCGAACCGAGGTTCACGTACAACCCGCCCCGCGCATCGATCGCGAAGGGATGCATGGGGTGGTCCCCGGTGAGCGGCAGGCCCGAAACGACTACCTCGGGCGCCCCGGTGGGTGCGATCACCCCTGCCGGCAAGGCGTAGCGCACGATGCGGTCGTTCACCTCCGCAAAGAGCGCGCCTTGGTAGAGCGCGATGCCGGTGCCGCCTGCGCCGCCGCTCTGGACGCTGTCGCCGAAGCGGATGTTGACGTCGGCCCGGCCGTCGCCATTGGTATCCTGGAGGGCCACCAGGAATCCGCCGGCGGGCGGCGCGTCATTGCCGTAATAGCGGCCGCTCCAGGTGTTGATGTACACCGCCCCGTTCGGAGCGACCACCAAGTGACGGGCGTGGCCGATATTGTCCGCGAACACGGTGGCGCAGAAGCCGGGGGGCAGTGCGATCCCCCCGTTCTCGCCCGCGCACGCTTCCGCGGCCGTCGAGATCGTCTTGCTTTCATCTCCCGCCGCTGTCGAGGCGCTGCCAGCCAGCAGCATGCCGACCGTGAGCATCACGCGCAGGCAGCGTTCGGGCCTTGAGTCAGGAATGCATCTAAGGCTTGTGCTTCTAGGGAACATCGGTGCAGCCCGACCGCGGTTGACAAGATGAGCTCTCATAGCGTGTACCTCACTGACGAGGGAAGTGAAAGAGATTGTTCCCGGTTCATGACAGAAACCACGTTTCCTTCAGTAGAACCATCGAAGGCCACCCGCGATGAGCTGGGTGTCGCGGGTAGCCCACGGCCTCCGGGGACGCTGCTACGTAGCCGGTCGCAGGAACCGGGCCTTGAAAACGCAGCTGCTCCAGATTACCGATCAAATGATCGACCGAACCACCCCGCCGTCTACCCGCAAGGCCGTTCCGTTGGTGGCGGAGGACAGCGGGCTGGCGACGAACGCCACCAGCGCAGCAACCTCCTGGGTTGTGGCAAACCGTTTGAGCAGCGAACTGGGACGGACGGTTTCGAAGAACTCCTTCTCCACCACAGACGGTTCAACGTTTCGAGCCTTCGCCATCTGACTGACGAACTCCGCCACGCCCTCGGACCGCGTCGGTCCCGGCAGGATGGAGTTGACCGTCACGCCGGTGCCCGCCGTACTCTCCGCCAGACCTCGCGCCAACGCAAGCTGCATGGTCTTGGTGACCCCATAATGAATCATCTCAACCGGAATGTTGATAGCTGATTCGCTCGAGATGAAAATGATCCTGCCCCAGTTCCTCGCCTTCATCTTCGGCAGGTAATGACGGCTCAAGCGTACACCGCTCATGAAATTCGTTTCAATGATGGCCATCCAGTCCTCATCCGAGATGTACTCGAAGGCTTTCGGTTCGTAGTAGCCGAGGTTGTTGATCAAAATGTCCACCTGAGGAAATCTGCTGGTGGCTTGCATCACCGCATCCACTTTGCTCAGATCACCGGTGAAGGTCTCCAGCTTGGCGTGGGGATGCTTCTGGCGGATTTTTTCGATTGCCTCACTCACGCGCTT
>DATIXD010000086.1:0-10673 GCA_035518875.1 Methylococcaceae bacterium
GCCGCCCGCAACGCCGCCCAGCACCTGGGCCACGGTATGCGTGTCGCAGCGTCCCGAACCGACGCCGTAATCGCCATACTGATCCCGATAATGATCGTGGTGGCTTTCCCGATAGTCGTCATCGTCGTCGTGGTGATGATGCTTGTGCTTATGCCGATAGCCATGGGCGGGCGCCCAATCCGGCGGGTCGGCAGATGCGATTACCGGGACAGACAATCCCAGCATGGCGAAAACCAGCAGAGTCGGAAGGAAAAGCGCGCTGTGAGGAGTAATCATGAATGCCTCTATGAGCTAATGACGGTGAACTGAGTTTAGAGCAATCTCCTTGCCATGGGCAGGCGCCGATGTCCCCTATCTTCGCCGCGGCGTAAACTCCGCTCGGTATGCTGTATTGATACGGCCAAGTTGTTAATATGCGCAAATTTCAATCCTTCATCCGCGCCGATTTTCTTGCGTCCCTTGCTTAACGCAGGGCTCTCTTTCAACGAGGAATATCCATGTCCGACATCGAAATCGCACAACAAGCCCAGATGAAGCCGATCATCAAGCTGGCCGAGGAAAGGCTGGGCATAGCCGCGGAGCATCTCGACCCTTACGGCCATTTCAAGGCCAAGCTGTCGCTGGATTACATCGCCGACCTCCAGGACAGGCCCGACGGCAAGCTGATCCTGGTCACCGCCATCAGTCCGACGCCGGCGGGCGAGGGCAAGACGACGACGACGGTGGGTTTGGGCGATGCGCTCAACCGAATCGGCAAGAAAGCCATGATCTGTTTGCGCGAGCCCGCCTTGGGCCCCTGTTTCGGCGTCAAGGGTGGCGCCGCCGGCGGCGGTCGTGCGCAGGTAGTGCCCATGGAAGACATCAACCTGCATTTCACGGGCGATTTCCACGCAGTCGGGGTCGCCCATAATTTGTTGTCGGCGATGATCGACAACCACATCCACCACGGCAATGCGCTCAACCTGGACTTGCGCCAGATCCACTGGAAGCGCGTCATGGACATGAACGACCGAGCGCTGCGCGAGATCGTCGTGGCCCTGGGCGGAACCGCCAACGGCTTCCCGCGCCAAGACGGCTTCGACATCATCGCAGCCTCCGAGGTCATGGCCATCCTATGTTTGTCCAACTCCCTGAAAGAGCTGAAGGAACGCCTGGGCAGCATCCTGGTAGGCTACACTCGCGGCGAGAACAGGCCGGTCTTCGCCCGCGAGCTCAATGCCCACGGCGCCATGGCGGCGCTGCTTAAGGAAGCGCTGCGCCCCAACCTGGTCCAGACCCTGGAAAACAACCCGGTGCTGGTCCACGGGGGCCCCTTCGCCAACATTGCCCATGGCTGCAACACCATGATCGCCACGAAGACGGCGCTGAAAATGGCCGATTACGTCGTCACCGAGGCGGGTTTTGGCGCGGATCTAGGGGCCGAGAAGTTCATCGACATCAAGTGCCGCAAGGCCGGCATCCAGCCCGACGCGGTGGTGCTGGTCGCCACCGTGCGCGCGCTCAAGTCCCATGGCGGCATACCGGTGAAGGAGCTGACACAGGAGAACCTGCAAGCCCTGGAAGCGGGTTTCGTCAATCTGGCGCGGCATCTGCACAATGTACGTGAGCGATTCGGCCTGCCCTGCGTGGTCGCGATCAACCATTTCACCTCGGACACCGACGCCGAGATCGCCCTGCTCAAGAAGAGGGTCGAGGAGTTGGGCTCCAAAGCCATCATCTGCAAGCACTGGGCGGAAGGCGGCAAGGGCGCCGAAGAACTGGCCGGGGAAGTCCTGCAATCGCTGGAAAGCGCGCAGTCCAATTTCCGCTTCTTATACGACGAACACGCACCGCTGTGGGACAAGATCAAGGCCGTCGCCACCAAGATTTACGGAGCAGCCGACATCAGTGCCGACATCAAGGCGCGCCAGCAACTGGCGCAATTGAGCGAGGAATACAGCCACTTCCCGGTCTGCATCGCCAAGACCCAGTATTCCTTCTCCAATGACCCCAACCTCAAGGGCGCGCCCACCGGTCACGTGCTGTCGATCCGCGAGGTGCGGCCGGCCCACGGCGCCGAATTCGTCGTCGCCATCTGCGGCAACATGATGACCATGCCCGGCCTGCCCAAGGTACCGGCTGCCGAGCAAATCGACATCGATGATCGGGGCAAGATCAGCGGCCTGTTCTGACGAAAATAGGATGGCCGATGAAAAGCACCACCCCAGGGAGCCAGGATGGTCCGCTTCGCTGCGACCGATTGCTCAGGCCGGGTCAAAGATGGCGGCCGAATGAAATCCGAATGAGCGGAACGCTGGGGCGGGATTTTGGGTTCAAATCTTGCTGTGGGTCCCATCGCAAAAGGGTTTGTGCTGAGTGTGCTTGCAACCGCAGAGCCAAATCTTTTTCTTTTCCGTCAGTTCCAACGCCATCGGCGTGAATTCTGTGCCTTTGTGGGAGCCGTCGCAGAACGGCTGGTTGGCCGAACGGCCGCAGGCGCACCACCAGTACTTCCCGGGTTCGAGTTCAAGTCCGTAAGGGGCTTTCTGCGGGCTAATGGGTTCGCTCATGGGAGGACTCCTGATGAGAAAGCTTTTTGGGTTTGCCAAAACGGCGGATTTTCGCTTGCCGATATCTTCTGGCTTTACATCTTAGCGCGTATAAACGGAGGCGAGGATATGAACGTCCAATGACCTGATTTCATATTACCTCAGGCTGGCCAGGAAGGAAATTGGTCGGTTAACGTCAGAACCGATCATCAGGCGTTCTCCGTTTTCCTTCGGCGGGTCGACATCTCTAACGAACTACTCATGCGCCCTTGGAATTATCCCTTCATCAAGATGAGCGCGCCTTCGAGAATTCGCTCTGCTTCTTTTGTCAGGGCGGCCAAAGCGTCATTATGGAGACCCATACGTGTCCTTGCTTCCTCAACGCAATAGGCCCGATCATCCTCTATCAGGGTCTGGTGAGACAACAAATTAGCGCTGTATATGACATCCTGAAGAATGGTTTCCAATGCGGATTTAACTGGGTCGTGGTGATGGCTTATGGCTTGGCTGATTTCCAATGGAAAATTCCAGTGGCTGACGAGTTTGGCGCCGATCATCGGGTGATCAAGTCCGAAAATCTGAGCCTCAGCCGCCAATAAGCCCATTCCTTCCATCACCAGTTGTTGCACACGGCTAAAGCCGTCCGGGAAATTGATCACCAAGACCAATGTACCAATATCGTGTAATAATCCAGCGATGAAGGCGATCCCTTCGTTTAACCCGGCATGCTTTGCCAATAGTCTTGCCCAAACACCGGTGCTAATACTGTGTCGCCAAAATCCCGCTTGATCGAATTGTTCCGGTATCATTTCAAACGCTTTGATTACGCCGGCCGCGATCACCAATCCGCGCAAGGTATTAAACCCGAGTATCGTTATCGCTTGCTCAATGGACCTAATCCGACTGGAAAAGCCAAAAAATGGCGAATTAGCAACCCGCATTACCCGCGCCACCAATGCCTGGTCTTGCGAGATCTTGCTTCCGAACTCGGAAACCTTAATCTGGTCATTGTTCATGCTTTCGATGATTTCCATTAGCAGTGCCGGCAGCGACGGCAATATCCGGACTTCATCGAGCACCTTGTCAATATTTCTTGATAGAGTCATCCGACTTTCGTTTCTTGTTCTGAATTAGCCTAAATTATTCTACCGGTGTAATCGCCAGCAATATCCCTTTTGAGCGGCAGTGCTTGCCGAGTCGGCGACAAATCGCGTGAACCGTTTTGTTATGGGGCAACACCACCAACTGGCGACTACACGGGCCCCTCTCCAGAGTTTCATTGAGGCACTCAACCAATGGAGAGGGAAGCCGATCCATCGCCATAGTACCTGATAGGGGAATGTCCGCTTCAGTGGAGAACATCTCCTCAGCGGCCTGGTTGACCATGACGATAAGCCCCGTTTCGTCCACACCGATGACACCCACAGGCAACTGTTCAATAATCTCCTGAGATATCTTCAGGACTTCGATGCTTTGCTCAAGGTTGCATGTCCTTTCATCAACACGCTGCTCCAGCGCCCTGTTGATCTCGGAGAGTTCCTGATTGGCCCGTTCTATCTCTAGGGTGAGGGCGCGGTTTTTCTGCTCCAGCTCATAATGTCGGAATGCTTCGTCGATGTCCGCGCGCAGCAAATCGTCTTGCCAGGGTTTGCTCAGAAACTTATGTATGGCCCCATGATTGATGGCGTTGGCCACTGCCATCCATTCGGTAGACTCTGAAAGCATGATGCGCATGGTTTGCGGATAGATTTCTTTCACCCGCCCCAAAAAGTCTTCGCCGCTCATCCCTGGCATGCTTTGATTCGAAATGATGACGGCTGCGTGGCTGGTGGCTAGCAGTTCCAGTCCCTCCCTGCCGGTCGACGCCGAAAGAACATGGTATCCGTCGGGATCTAGGAGGCGTCTTAGTCCGGCGATGACGTTCGGATCATTGTCTACGACCAGAAGTGTGCGCTTCCGATCATCGGTAACCCGTGCACTGTTGAGTTTCAACCCTCCGAATTCGCGAAGTAGCTTGCCGAACTCCTCGGCCTGAAGCGGCCGACTCACGTAGTAGCCCTGCACCTCATCGCAATGGCGGCTTGCCAGAAACCGGAGTTGCCCCTCGGTTTCAACCCCTTCCGCCACGACTCTCATGCGCAATTCGTGGGCCATGCTGATTATCGACCGGGCAAGCGCCGTCGCATGGGCATCCGTGGTAATGTCAGCTACGAATGAACGGTCGATTTTGACAGAAGTAAGCGGAAAACGATTGAGATAACCTAGCGCCGAGTAACCGGTGCCAAAGTCGTCGAGCGAAAGGTGCACTCCCAATCTCCGAAGCCGGTTGAGCGTTGCAGCGGAAGTTTCGGCGTTCTGGATCAGCATACTTTCGGTAAGCTCCAGTTCTAGCAAAGAGGGGTGCATACCGACGCCGCTTAAAATTCGCTCGATGGATTCGGCCAAGCCATCGTAGACAAGTTGGCGTGCCGAAAGATTGACCGCAATCCGTAGTTTCGGAAACCCGGTTCGCTGCCAAGCGACAGCTTGTCGGCAGGCGGTTTCCATTACCCATTTGCCGAGTTTGACAATGACACCGGTCTCCTCGGCTATCGGGATAAATTCTCCGGGAGGGATTAATCCTTTTTGAGGATGGTTCCAGCGAACCAGCGCTTCGGCCCCGCAGATCTGGCCGGATTCGGTATCTACCTTGGGTTGGTAGTACACAACGAATTCGCCACGTTTGAGCGCCTGCTGCAATTGGCTCTCGACAAACAACCGCTGAACCGCCACGGCATTCATTTCGCCGGCAAAGAATTGAGCTCTGTTCTTGCCCAAGTCCTTGGCCCGATACATAGCGGTGTCGGCGTTTTTGAGCAGCGACTGCACATCGTGGCCGTCTTTCGGGTACACACTGATGCCGATGCTCGCAGTTACCGTCAGCTCATGCCCGTCAATGTGAAAAGGCCGTTCCAAGGCAGCAAGAATCTTCCGGGAAATTCGCGAAATGTCATCCATTCTGGAGATTCCGTTCAGCAGAATGATGAATTCATCCCCGCCCAGGCGAGCCACGGTGTCGACGTCGCGCACGCAGCCCATCAGCCTGCCGGCGGCGGTTCGTAGCACCGAATCACCGATGTGGTGCCCCAAGCTATCATTGATATTTCTGAAGCGATCGAGATCGACAAGCATGAGCGCTAACAAGCCGCCCTGCCGGGAGACGTGCGCTATGCCCTGGTTTGTCCGATCCTGCAACAGCGTTCTGTTCGGTAGATTCGTCAGTTCATCGTGAGTAGCACAATAGGTAAGCTTGTTCTCCGCTTGGCGGTGCTGAGTGATGTCCAACATAAACCCGCGGAGGGCGGAAACCTTCCCTTCACGGTTGCGCACTATATTTATGCGTTCCCGAACCCACACGATCCGCCCTTCCGCCGCGCGGACGCGATAATCGAGTTCGTGGTCTCTTCCCGCAGCTGTCTCGGCTAGTCGGTAGGAAACCGTGGACTGGCGGTCTTCTTCCAAGATGATGTCGCGCCAGAAGTGGGGATCGTCCAACCATTGCTGCGGCTGATAGCCGAGCATGATCAGCGACTGATCGCTGACAAACGTATATCGCGCCGCATCGACATCAACTTCCCAGATAATGGCGTCGATGCCTTGCACCAGGCCTCGAATATGCTTTTCCAGGTGGAAAATCGTCTGCTTATCCGCATGAATGTAGGTGTCTATGGCCAACCCCATGTCGAAAAACATGACCTTCAGGAAGGCCTCGAACATAGGCAGGAGCTTTTCCTCGTTCTCGCCAAAATGGCGGTAGAGGAGCGGCAGAAGGCTGCACAGGTACTTGCGGTAAGCGCCTATGTACCACTTGGGTTCCAAACCTGCGCGCTGATGGCTCAGACCGACTCCCAGGCGATTGAGCACATAGTCAAAACCGTAGTCACCAGACGTCAGAAGGTTGAAATACTCGGTCTGAGTCCGCATGAGAGCTTCCCTCCGCTGTCCCTCGGGAAGCAAGGCGCGCACCTCCGCGAATCCGTCCAGGTGAGCGTAAAAACTCTCTACGAATGCGTTCTGATGGGAGAGAAGAGGACCGCGCGCCTCGAGGAGCAGTTGCTCATCGGCTGCGGTGAGTTCGAGAAATGCTTTGCGCCGGGCGGCTTCGGCATCGTCGATACCGATCTCCGCCGCCATTTCAGTGATGTCTAAGATGCTTTGCAAACCGTGCGTCCCCCCAACGACCCTATTGAAATCGGGCACCGTTATAGGGCAACGGGGTTCGGGTTGCCGATGATTAGAAGCTTGAATCTACTCTTTGAAATGCTAAAAAGACATTCACACGCAGTTTAGCGCAAATCAATTCTTCAAGGCGAGGTTAATCCTTTCTCCGTTGATCAAGCGGTCACCCAACTCGATGATTTTGCAGCGGTGGCTGCGGGCATAGCGGCGCATGGCCTCGAATGCATCCGCGCGGCTAAGATGATGGCGTTCCATGACGATCCCGATGGCTACATCGATTTCCCGATTCCGGTTGAGTGCCTCATTCAGATCGAAATTTTCCTGCGTCAGCTTAGAGAATTCGTCCGCGCGCGTCAGGGCCAGTTCGATGGCTGGAACGATGCGGGAAATTTCCAGCGGTTTGACGAGATAACCCAGAGCGCCGGTTTGCGCTGCTTCGGCCACGATGTCCTTGTCGCTCAGCGCGGTCAGAAAAATGAAGGGCACCTTAATTTCGCGCTTGAGAACCCGGGCGACCTCGATCCCGTTCAGTCCAGGCATGCTAATGTCCAAGAGCGCCAAATCCGGTCTTTCTCTTCTGGCAATACCGAGGGCGGGCTCCCCGCCATCCACCTGAAAAACTTCATAGCCAGCCCTACGCAAGCCAAGGTTAATCGTCGCCAGTACAACCAAATCATCATCGACTACCAGAATTTTCGTCATAGGGTCACAGCTAAAAGTAGGTTAAGGACTGCTTATCCATATCTGCGCCTAGACCGCTCGTTGACGCTTCAGGATATTGACTATGGGTTCGGAGAGGCGTAACTCCGCCGTCATGATGCCGTTTGTGCAACTGAGGGTAAGCTTAGCACCTTCAGACGGCAGCAAAGATTTGACTAGGGTCAGACCGGTTCCGATACCCCTTCCCCGTGCGAAATCGAATCCCGAAGGTATCGCGTCACACTCATTCTGGACTGTTACGGCGGCTGACTCCTCATCGCCGCCCACTTTAACCAAAACAGGCTCTCCCGATGCCGTCTTCCGCCCGTGTTTAAGCGCATTAATCACCAGTTCGTTGATGATCAACGCAATAGGAACCGCTTTGTTTTTATCGACCTGGATCGGATAGCGCCGCAACCATTCCACCTGCGGTGCGACCACCGTGCCCGTCAATCTTTCTGCCCCCTTGCATATTTCGCTAGTGATTTCGCAAAGGCAGATGTCGTCTGCCCCATGTTGTCCCTGTAGACCGAAGACCACCGCCACGGACTTGATTTTCCCGATGATGTCGCTGACGACTTCCTTCGCATCGGGATGATCTTGTGAATAGAGATCAAGAAGACCTATCACGCCTTGCAGATTGTTCTTAATTCGATGGTGAACCTCACGAACCACCGTCTCGCGCTGTTGCTCCATCTGAGCGAAGCGATCCCGTTCGGATTTTCTTTGTTCCGTGATGTCCCTGACAAAAGCAAAGATCCTGTCGTCATCGGCCGGAAGATAGTTCGCGCATACGTCTACATCTATCACTTCCCCGCACTTGTGGCGCACGCTGATTTGAAAGTGATCGGAGCCGCGGGCAATGATACGCTCAATCCGCCCAGCAATTTCTTCGGGTGTTTCGACGGCAGAAAAAGTTTCAGCGGACATTTTGTTGATGATTTCATCGGAACTGTATCCCGTCAGCTGGCAAAATGCGGGGTTCACATCGACAATAAGGCCTTTTTGATTCACGACTAGGAACCCATCCATCGCTATATGCAAAATGGCACGATTGAATTGCAGGCTCTTGATCAAATCCTCTTCGGCTTGTTTACGGTCGGTTATATCGATACAGGCCCCGATGACTCCTACAATATTTCCCAGATCGTCTCGAAAAAGACGCCTCTGGTCGTGAACCCAGCAGTATGAGCCGTCATTGCGCTGGATTCGATATTGCTGGCTGACATTAGCCGTTTTCATTAATTCCTTGTCATTCACCAGTACGCCCGCTAGATCATCCGGGTGAATGCGTTCAATCCAAAATGCCTCATTGTTACACCATGCCGCAGGCTCAAAACCAGTAATGGCATTTATCGCATCAGAAATAAAAGATATCTTGAAGGGAGCGATGTCGTTGCCACTTGTGACTAATGAATAGATGGCCGCCGGGCTGGTTCTCAGAACATATTCCATCTGTCTCTGTGTGTGTTCCAGGTTTTCCTGCTTAGCCCTGAGCGCCTGCTCCAGTTGTTTATAACTGGAAATATCCGTCCAAACCGCCTGCACAAACTTTTTTTGATCGCTTCCGACGACTTTGGCGTTAACACGGATGTTGCGAATCTCCCCATGTTTGGTAATGTGTTCTGTTTCAAATGAGTAACTGCCTTCGTCGCGTGTTTTGTCAATGCGACGCTTCATTTCGTCTGCGGATGCTGATCGATCAATATCGTTTATGCGCAACCGTTGAAACTCCTCGAGGCTATAACCGAGGTCTTCATAGGCTTTTTGATTGAAGTCGACTAGACGACCGCTCTCGATGTCTTTCAGGACCACCGCATCAGGCATCTGCTCGAACAAGGCCCGATAGCGCTGCTCCGATTCTCGCAGTGATTGCTCAATGCGGCGACGGTCTTGAATCTCGTCGCTAAGCTGATTATTGGCGGAAACCAATTGCGATGTCCGCTTCTCCACCATTTGTTCTAGGTCCGCATTCAGTTGCCTGAGTTGCGCTTCTGCGCGCATTCGCTCTTCCATCTCGTGCTGGAATCGTAGATTCGCCTCCCGAAGTCTTGTTGGGGTCGGGAGACTGAGAGCATGGGGAATTACCCGCCACAAGACGATTGCCGTCGTAACCGAGGCCGCGGCTGTTACTAACTTAATAACGCCTTCGGCTATGTAGTCTGGATACCATATGGTCCAAATGTCCATGGCATGGGTGGCACCGCACGCCGTAATAAACAGAATGAATAGGAAAAAAACCCGCCGAAATGCGAGATCTTTTCTTTTTACAATAAAGTAGCCGAGTGTAATTGGAATCGAGTAATAGGACATGGTGATCAAAGAATCCGATACCACATGAAGGAACAATAAGTCCTTGCGCCAGAGCAAACAAATGCCGTGCGGGATGAATTCTGTTAGCCCATTCTGCATTGTGAGGTTCCCCCGTGTTTTGCGTAAGTCGGACGAAAACCCGAATACATTTTGTGAGTAGCTCGTAGGTTGGGTTAGGCGAAGCGATAACCCAACAAGCGGGCGCACGATATTGTTTACGCGATAAAGCCGCCAACCCAACCTTCGAGGGGCTTCGCGAGGCTGGGGTCGTTGGGTATCCGTTGCTGTAGTTTACCTAAGTGCTTCGCCTCCTGCTGGGAAAGCGTCGACTCGCCCGAAGCATCATGACGAATAATGGTTTCTCTTGGACGTATTGCACGAACATCTGAGTCCTTCAAGGTGATGGTGCCCACCGTACTTGTCTTAACCGTGCGCGTCCCATTATTGGCGGTAACGACTTCTCCGACGATGGTGCTGCCATCCACCAAATCTATTTCTCTCAGTTCTCCACAAGTGCCTATTCCACAGATTAAGGCCAAAAATATAGCCGCACCCAAACCTCAACGGCTGGTGAGTGTTTTGCGAGGCATAAGCTATGCCGTCCGATTCTGCTGATTTGTTACACGCACGTCTAAGAGTTTGTCAGACTTCCAGCGAATTATCGTAACACATTGATGTATGGTGATGTTCTCATTGGCTTCGATCTGGCGGCCAAGCGGAGACCCCTTTGAGGTACCGCTAGGGCCGCCGTTACACGCTGCGAACGCCACGCATACGGCGGTACCAGCGCAAAATTGAACTTGACGTACGGCTGCAAAGGCCACGAGCTTTTGGCACCCGCACCGGAGCCAGTACCGTGAATACCGCTCGCATCGATAGACAACCATTGCGCACGACCAGTTTTCACCCCGCCAG
>DATIXD010000087.1:0-14600 GCA_035518875.1 Methylococcaceae bacterium
CACCTCAATCAATCAAGGATCGGACACGGTGCTGGTTACAACAACAAAACTGACTCAGCCGCTTACGCCATTGTTCAAAATCAATGAGGCCAACGAAATTGCGAAGGCTGATCATAAAATATCAAAGTCGGATGAACGCAAGGCCGAACTGGAAATCATTCTCGGTGTGCATCAACTTTATTATGGGTTGCTGATCGCTCAAAAACAGAAAGATGCCGCACAAGCTGCGTTGGATGCTGCGCAGGAAGGACTAAGCGAAAGCGAAGATGCCGTCAGATCCGGCAAAGTGCTTGATGTTGTTGAAACAGGAAGTCGGGTTCAACTCCTCCAGAGCAGGCAGCTTCTCCTTGAGGCGGAAAATCAGATCTCTGATGTGACATCGGAACTGAATGATCTTCTGGGGCTGCCTCTGGATACAATGCTGGATCTGGCTGAAATTAAAGATGAGCGCTCCGCTCCACAACCTCTCGACCAGTATCTTCAGGAAGCGCTATATAGCAATCCGGAACTGCGAGGGGCAAAGAATAATATCGAAAAAGCAAATCATGCAGTCAACGCTGCCCGCGATGAATATATTCCTGATATTAGTCTGTTTGCGAGCCATACGTATCAGCATGGTTCGGCGTTCCTTCAGCACAACATCGGGGTGTTCGGTGCACAGATGACATGGAATATTTTCGATTGGGGGAGCCGTAGTGGCGCCGTTGGTGAGCGGAGGGCACAGGTTATTCAGGCCGAAGAAAATGTCAAACGGTTAGAACAGAGCATTACGGTTGAAATTAGCAAGGCTTATCGGAAGATGGAGCGGATTAAGCTGATAGTGGACGCTGCGAGCGAAGCAGTTGTGCTCCAAAAAAGGAATGAGCAACTGAGCGCCGACCGTCTGAAAGCCGGACTTATCAAGAAATCGAAATATGACGAATCGGTTGCAGCAGTCAAGAAGGCCGAATGGGAAGAGCTCCAGGCTATTTTGGAATATCGACTTTCCCAAGCAGAGCTCGACCGAATTGCCGGCAGGTTCAGTCTTTAATGAGATAGTGGATTCTGGAAGAACCCCATAACCTTACAAATATTCCATAATCATGGGGTCGGAGGAGGCACCTATGTGGTATCAAAAGTCACCTATTTTGGCTGCGATATTATTTGCCTTGAGCGCGTGCGCCACTATTACGACGCATCATCCTGTACCGGCCTCTTTTTCATCAAAAGCAACTGTTGTGGGGTTTCCTGGAACGATTCGATTCTGGGCGGATGAGGCGCCGGCAAACAGTGGTGAGCTCATTGCCGAGGGGATCAACGCCTACCGAGCAGCTCATGCTGACTATTTTCTTTCTCATGACGCTAATCCACCGTTGAATCTTCTCGCTATATCCGGGGGAGCTTATGACGGCGCCTTTGGAGCGGGCCTTCTTTCTGGATGGTCAGCAAGCGGCACTCGGCCGGATTTCGATGTCGTAACAGGCGTCAGCGCCGGTGCAATCATTGCTCCCTTCGTCTTTATCGGTCCAAAGTATGATGACAAGCTTCGTGATTTGTTTACAAGAACAGCTTCCGATGGCATTTTTGAAGGCGGAATATTTAAGGTGATGGATGCCATCACCGGTGGATTGTCGCTTACAAATACAAAACCGCTGGCGAAAAGGATTGATGAAATTTTTACTCAGGAGATTCTGAACGAAGTGGCAGTAGAGCACCGGAAAGGTAAACGCCTGTTTATCAGTACGACCAATTTAGAGGCACAACGTGGGGTAATTTGGGATATCGGCGCCATCGCAAATAGCGGCCATCCAGACGCATTAAAGCTGTTTCACCAAATTTTGCTTGCCTCCGCATCGGTGCCCGGCATTTTCCCGCCGGTATTTATTGATGTTCAGGCGGGCGACAAGCATTACAATGAAATCCATGCTGATGGCGGCGTGGTATCCCAGGTTTTTGTTTATCCCCTGAAAGTGCAACAGAGCGCAATTAAAGAGTTTCTGGGTAATCACTTGGAGCGTCACTTATATGTGATCATCAATAATAAGGTAACGCCGGAATACCAAGATCTGCAACCCAGCTTCTTTACACTGACCCGTCGTGCGATATTGACTCTTAGTAAGTATCATAGTTTAGGTGACATGTATCGCCTGTATATTGCATCGATGCGCGATGGAATAGATTATAACTTGATCCACATTCCGGGAACTTTCAGCGCCGAATCGACAGAATTATTTGACCCCAAATATATGAGTAAACTCTTCGACGTAGGCTATGAGATGGGTAAGCGATCAAAGACAGTATGGCTGAAGAAGCCGCCTGGAGTTGACTATCAGAAGTAGCCGTCGCCTCCCCAAAAGGATGACTGCTGAACAGCTCGGGTGGCACTACACGACCGTCAATAAGATCATTAAGCGGGCGAAGGAGCGAAGGTGATTTTTCGAGACATAACTCTTTTTAATACCCTTTATAATACTTTTGGATTATTGCAAAACATTTGGCACCGGCGTATACTTGCTCCTCTTCACGGCATACGGTGTGTCATCCATGAACCCCATGCCTCACGGCTTCACAGTGACCTGGACCTGGAAGTTGGGGACACCCAACTCCTGGTCGATTCCGAAGGGCTCTTTGAAGAATCCAGCCCACAAACTTCTAGATATTGTGTATGCGAACGGATCATCTTGGAAGGAAGATATGGTGCAGAAACCATGCTGGTCTCTTCTTTGGAAAAGTTATTTTATCTCACAGACTCCCTGACACCGGGAATATTACGACAGGCAGGCCGCCTTATCTTTTTCCGGTTGTCCAATGACCCTGGACTAAGAACATCCAAACCACACACGAAAGGGGGTGTATAATCATGGCTACTTTTTCGATTCTCGAATCGTTCGCAAAAAACTGGTGGGTCTTGCTTATCCGGGGAATTCTCGCAGTCCTGTTCGCCTTCATGGCGTTCATCCTCCCCGGGCTGACGCTCGTGACGCTCGTGTTGCTCTACGGCGTTTATGCGTTGGTCGACGGGATGACGGCGCTATGGGTCGGCGGACTCGCGCGCGCCTGGTGGTTCGTGTTGCTCGGCATGCTCGGCGTGATCGTCGGCATTATCACGTTCATCTCCCCCGGAATTACCGCCGTCGCGTTGCTCTACCTGATCGCAGCCTGGGCCATCATCCGGGGCGTCTTCGAGATTGTGACGGCGATTCAGTTGCGAAAGGAGATCAGCAACGAATGGCTCCTCATCATTGCCGGAATTCTCTCCGTCCTCTTCGGCCTGGTGCTCGCGGCGAACCCGGCGGCGGGCGCGCTGGCGATGGTCTGGGTCATCGGGTCTTACGCGCTCATTGTCGGCCTAATGATGATCGGTCTGGCGTTTCGCTTACGTGGACTTCCGGGGCGGTTGGACAAGCATCCGTCAAGGGCGTGAGCCGCCCTTCCGCAGATGATGGAGCTTCTCATTCCGCGGCGACGCGGTACGACTCCGGCTGGTTGGGCGATGAGCCGGTGTTCGTTCAAACCATAATCGCCAATACACCCGTGGTCTGTGACCACAACTACCTAAAGGAGGAAAGCCATGGACAAAATGATTGTGACTGTATTCGATAACGAGAAAAACGCCTATGAAGGCGTCAAAGCTCTCAATGATCTTCACTGGGAGGGCAGCCTGACATTATACGCAACTGCGGTGATCGCTAAAGACGCGAAGGGTATGGTCAACGTCAAGCAGGCGGCTGAAGAAGGTCCGACCGGGACGGTTCTCGGATTTGCCACCGGGAGCCTCATCGGGCTGCTCGGCGGCCCAGTCGGTTTGGCCGTCGGAGGCGCGGCTGGCACCCTCGCGGGTTCGGTGTTTGACATTGCACAGCTCGGAATCAGCGATGATTTTTTAGCTGAAGCCTCGAATCACCTCTCGCCGGGCAAAGCGGCCGTCATCGCTGAGATCGATGAAGAATGGGTCACTCCGCTCGACAGTCGCATGGAGAGGCTCGGCGGAGTCGTGATTCGACGGGCGCGCGCGGAATTCATTGACGCTCAAATCGAACGGGAGATTGCAGCCGATAAAGCGGAGATCGCCGCGCTGAGGGAGGAGTACAATCAGGCGGCGGGAGAGGCCAAGGCCAAGCTCAAGGCTAAACTCGATGCGGCTGAGAAACGTTTCCAGGGTCGGCGCGATCAGGTGAATAAGAAGATCGAGGCCGTGAAGCGTGAAGGCGAAGCCAAGGTAAAGTCGCTCCAGGAACAAGCGGCGAAGGCGAAAGGTGAAACCAAGGCGAAGCTGGAAAAGCGAATCGCCGATATCCGCTCGGACCTGAAACCGCGAATCGGCAAGCTGGAGCAAGCGTGGAAACTCACGCAGGAAGCGTTGCGGCCGTAGCCGGGGCCCTGGGTCTGACCCACATCGGAGTGAGGGGGGCACGAGCGGCGCTTGATGTAACGCTGGGGTTCTCTCCCGTGATACAGCATGTCTGAGAAGCATCTCTCGCGTATCCCACTCATCCTCCTGAACCGGAGCTTGAGCAAAGCGAGGCAACCATGTTTCCCTACCGAGTGGATAACCCCCGATTGGGACCTGCTGTCGCGACGGTGACGATCATTGTACTCAATGTCCTCGTCTGGATCGGGTTTGAAGGCATGGGCAGCGAGGCGTCACTCCTCCGTGCGCTCTGCAGCTACGGCCTGATCCCGGCCGGATTGTTGGGGCACCTGTCGCCCGGCACCTCCATTAAGCTGGGCGAGGGGCTCTCATGCACGGCCGGCTCAGTACCGCCGTGGGTGACACCGCTATCTTCTATGTTCCTGCACGGAGGGTGGTTTCACATCATTGGCAACATGTGGTTCCTGTGGCTCTTTGGCCGAAACGTCGAAGACGTCATGGGTCCCACCCGTTTCACGATCTTCTATGTGCTCGCCGGTCTAGCAGCGGCCGCCGCCCAGGTCTTAAGCGACCCTGCCTCTTCGCTCCCGATGGTCGGCGCATCGGGCGCGATTAGCGGGGTCATGGGTGCCTATCTCATACTCTTTCCGACCGTCCGGGTGCATCTCTGGCTCTTCCAAGGCATCTTCACCACACAGATTACTGTGCCCGCTTACGCCATGCTTGGCTACTGGTTCGCACTGCAGTTGCTGGGACAGGCGAGCGCGCTTCAGGCCGAGGGCGGTGGCGTGGCATTCGCCGCGCATGTGGGTGGCTTTGTCGCGGGCGTGCTCTTGGTGACCGTATTCAAGAACCGTGATCTGCTCGCGCAGCATAAAGCGTTGCTCGCCTCCGAGAGCTATTGACTGGCATAGCAGGAACTCACGCGTCAAGGGTATTGAAGGTGATGGCCTCGTAACAGAAAACCCGCGACTGTTTGTGATTGCAATATGAAAGATCGCACACGGGCTCGCGACGTTAAGAATTTCAAAGATAAGCTCACGCGAGCACGTGACGAGATCAGGGTGAAAATAACATAAATATTTGATTGGAGGATTTTGTGGCCGCAGATACCGTGCTGTCCCAGGAATTGAAGGCACTCCAGGAAGAAATGGCGGCCTCGCATCAGGAACGATCGTTGCGAAGCAAGGTGCGTGCACCCGCCGACGCGGAAGTCAATCGCGATAGCCAACCAGGTAAAGGAGCCGAAGAAAAGCATCTCGTCGGCGAGCTTCGCGAGCTTGCAAACGTGATCACCGAGTTTGTCGAAGAGGCTGAGCAGAATGTATCCGAGCATCCGACTGCCAGCGTGATCGGCGCCTTGGTGGTGGGGATATTGATAGGGCGCCTATTGGGGCGTCGATAGGAGGTACGATGTGATGGACGCTTTGATTCGAGATCTCCGGCTTCTTTGGAAGGCCGATTCCCTAATCGGGAAAATCTGGCTGAACGTCATGGTTCGGCGGTTCGGCCTCTTCCTTTTTGCGGGTCTGATTGCGGTGTTCGGGCTGGGGATGACGAACGTGGCGGGCTTTTATGCCCTTCAGGGATCTGTCGGTTCCGTTTGGGCCGCCGCGACCGTCTCTGTGGCCGATTTCGTGCTCGCTTCAATGGTCATGCTGGCCGGGAAGCGCTCCGCGCCAGGACCCGAGCTCAACCTGATTCTTGAAGTTCGCAAGACGGCGATCGAATCCTTTCAGGCAGATGCGCGCGATCTTCAGGTCACCCTCGATGCGCTTCGCCAAGAGGTCCGGGAGACCAAGGATACGATTGCGCGATTCGTCCACAATCCTTTGGACGAGGCCGTTCAGAAGCTTCTGGTACCCGCAGCCGTGTCGATCGTGAAAGGGCTCCGCTCGAGGAAAGATCGAGGGCCAGAAAAGGGACCTTAAATCGCAACTTTATTCATCCATAGAGCAAACTACAAATAATGAGGCGGTGGAGGAATCGACCCACGACCGCGGCGACGTCCTCATTGATCGACGTCGACGCCCGGTTTGGCTGGATGCGGATCAACTCCTGGTGCGCTTTCCAGGGAAGAATCGACGGAAATCGTTTCTCACTTTCATGCGATCCAAGGTCGAGAAGCCCTTGGAGACTTTTTATCAGGCCCGACGGAAGTTGCCGGTACTGGGATCCGAAGGCTTTATTGAAAGAGTGCGCGGGTGGATCAAAAAGAAGTCAGGGGATTTTAGGAAGTGCCGGAAGCCAAGAGTTATGTCCGACCCGACTCTGAGAGCTGTCTGAAAGCGGTGGGGCGTGTATACGAGATAGATCAGAATGAATTATTGCGGAGCCGACGGGGGCAACGTAATGAGGCGCGAGCGATGGGGATGTATGTCTGCCGGCGGATGGCGGGGATGAAGCATGAAGAAATTGCGAAGGTGTTTGGGGTGGGCGGTTATTCTGCGGTCAGCAGTGTGATCGGAAGAACCCGGAGTGAGCTGGTCAAGGACGGAAAGGTTGCGCGGCGGTTTGAGCAGATTCGCGACTTTCTTCAAAGATGAGCCAAGAGCAGACTTGACCCCTTTGCCTTTGTCAAAAAAGCGGCGACCTTCAAGTCGATTTAATAGAGGCGTTCAAAAGGATATGATACTCGTTTCTTTAACCTTAACAAACTTTCTATCACTGGCCCATTGAAAGACCTTACCCAAGTCTTCGCCATTTGAGTGGGGGGAGACATTAATCTTAAATCCCATTTTTCCCCTTCGTATTGTTTCATCAGTTCGCGAACTCTCTTATATTCCAAATTTTCGTTCTTTGCATCCAGAACAAAGCTCACCGTAAGTTGTTTGCTATTCCCATAAGAAATGGTACTATATATTTTTATAGTAAAGGAAACGTCTGCTGAAACTCCTTTTTCCTTAAATGCAGTTCCTGCCAACCCTGTCTCTGATAGCAGTTTATATGCCACGAAATCTTGGGAAATATAAAGATCAATAATATCCAAATAGTCGTAGCATACCCTGATTAAAGCAGGTGCGGCATCACGGAGGACTCCGGCTCCCATAACCATCTTGCCCTTCCTTCGAGCCGCTGCCACGGCCGGGCAGTAATCAGCATCCTGAGACAGTATAACGGCTGTTGTCCAGTGATCTATTGTATCAAACAGATGTGCGATCAATGCAGTATCAACCCCCTTTTCACTGGTGGTCCTTTCCTGAGTTTTTTCCTTGCATTTCGGACACTCAAAGTTAAAGGCCTCATTTTGCTCGCCGGGGACTCCTGCATCCAGCGTAGTGACCCCGGGTAACATATTGAGGCGCTGTAAGTACAGATATTGTTCGTTGGAATCAAGCTTGTTTGGTTCTCGTCCGAGTGTTTTTGAGGAGTGAAAAACCCAAATACCCGAAAGCGGATCATTGATGAGGGCACGGGATAGGAGGTCAAGATCAAGCCAATTGATGACGTAATCTTTATTCAATGGACTTTCATTTATTGGGGTCCGGGTCAGACTGTTGTAGAGGTTTGGTAAATCTATAAGTATCATACTCGTGTTTGTGCCCATTCTGTGCCCCAGCCGGTTTGTCTATACCCAACTCGTACCAACTTATACCAATTTGAACTTTAACACAAAATCCATTGTGAAATCAAAATACTTGAGATATCACAAGTTGTTTGCGTTTTACTGCGAATTTGGCTTCCTAATCAGCAGGTCGGTGGTTCAATCCCACTCGCCGGCTCCATAATTCCAACGCGCATTGCGCGTTGGAATTGGATCAATGGAGCAATGGATCAATAGAGAAATTGTCTGATCCTTCCAGTTACGATTTTCCATTCTCTATTGTCCAAGATACAAAAAAGCCCCGTCCGCTTTGAACGGACGGGGCCGGTTCAACGTAACCAGTTCCGATCTAGAAAAGGTCCGACATCACTCTTACGTTTGAATCGCACGCATGGTTCAGGCACGTCAAATCGAAGCCGGCTTCGAGCGACTTGAGCAAGGAGAAGTGGGTGTAGAAATTCGCGCTCTGAGCCCTGCGTCCGTCGTAGCTTGTGTCCACGATCAGCAACACTTGGTTCTGGGTCGGGGCGATACTGTAATCGTTTTCATCCCACAGCACCACGATGGCATTCCGGCCGTGACGCCACGCGGGCGAGTCGTGGATGGCGGTGACCAGCAAATGCAAAGTGACGTCGCCACGGTAGATCAAGCCGGGGTTGAGACCGACCTGGGTGCCATTGTCGTTCGGATCATAATAACAGACCGGGCCGGCATTCCCGCGTCCGTGCTGGTCGTTGCACTGGTTCGGGGCGATGAACGAAAACGCCGGCACGTCACCGGAGCTTAGGTCCGCAAAGAGGCCGTTTGAGCCTTCAAAACCGGCGACATTATCCAAGCTGTTTCGCCGGTCGTCGCCTTCCTGAACGTTTCGGAAGTAGACGAACGGGTTGTGTTTTACGGCGTATAGCGCAACCAGGTTGCTTTGTGTCTGCCCCGTTCCCGGCAGGGCCGCATCGAGATCGCTGTTGTTGGTGAAGAAGCCGTCGCTGACGTTGACCGCGTCGGGGCCGGAGGGCGGAAGGCTCTCTTGATAGCTCTTCCAGTCCAATCGGGCCGCGACCAATTGATCCGCGATCGTCTTGCCCAGAATATGCCGGTCCGCCGGAATGGACTGAACGCCATCGATGTTGATCTCCCCCGGAGGGCCCGAGGTCTCGTTCGTATAGTCGATGGCCGGCGTCTCCGCGTCGGTCCCCTGGCCCCCGATGGGGCAAATATCGGGGCTGGGGGGCGTATCGGTTGCGACGATCCCGGAGGCGAGGTTCGTGGTGCACTGGGCGTTGTGCCAGTCCGGAGAATTGTCGGTTAGAACCCCGAAGTTCGATCCGCCGACCACTTCCAGGTAGTTGGTCAGGCTGGGGTGGGCGATCGCGAAGTAATTCGTCGCGGCATTGGCGGACTTCATCAGTTGGTTGGTGAAGGGCGCATTCGGGTTGTTCACAATCTGACCGTAGCCGTGATTCTCCATCATGATCACAAAAACGTGGTCCAGGTGCGGAACGCCTCGGGGAACTTTTCCTTCCTCAGCGGAGACGGGGCCCGCGAAGGCTATAACCAACAGAGCCAAAGCGACTGCCGTTGCTTTCCTATTCACACGCTTTCCTGTCCGTAGCGAAGGGTCGGCCACTTTCGTTTCTCGCATGAGGAATCCTCCTTCTTCAGGGTTAGCTACTGAACTCGCATCGATTATGGCCGCGCACTGTTACGCCCTCCTCAATTCGATATCAAGAATCTGTAAAAACTTGCGGAGAATTCATTTGTATGTTTGTCGGTCCTACGTCCAAGGGCCGCAGGTGCCATCAGACCCGCGGCGTAAAAGGGGATGGATGCGCGATCGGATTGAGCGTACAGCGTTGCGGATAAGCGGCGGGAAGGAGTGTTAGGGAAGGCCAGCCTCCCCCTCCCACGACCGTGGCCCGCTTAGGGCGCGGCCGGACCCGGCGGAGGGGGATTGTCGGGCGCCTTTGACCGCTGATCGACATAGTCCGTCAGACTCTTCCTTAAATTTTGAATGGCGGCCGATTTCTGCATGTCCTTGGGCAATTCCTGAAACTGCTTCCCGATGTAAGCCTTCAAATCCTTACCGGATTCCTCTGCCTGCTGGCCGAGAACATTCCGGGTGGCCTCGCTCGTGCGGTTGAGTTTGTCGAGCGAGGCGTTGAGTTGATCAAGCGCCGCATTGACCTTGACCAACTGTTCGGAGCTCTGCCGCGCGTACTTCGCGGCGTACTCATCCGCCCGGTAGATGGGTCCGCTGCAGTTGATGCGATTGTCGCCCTTGTCTTGAATGACGCCCTCGCATACAAAACCTACGGTCAGGCCTGTCGCGGATGATATACCGCTTGGGTAATTTGTTATTTCCTGCGCTCGGACGCTCGCGGTCGCTTCAAATGCAAGCGCCCCCACGGCGATCATCATCAGAGAATAGTTTTTGATCGATGTCTTGTTCGCTTTCATTAAATTCCCTCCTTGACAGGGCCGCCGGCGGCCCGGTGAACCCCGGACGAATACCGGTGCGCAGATTTCCCGCACACGCTCCCAAAACCCGAAAAATATCTTACCCTTTTTTATGGGGATTGTATAGGGAGGGTAGGGAGGGCGTGCTTCAGGGCCCGATTTTCTCGAGGAGTCCCAACTTGTTCTGAATCTGTTGCAACTGGTGCCGGATCTCTTCCTGATCGGGCTTGATCTCAAGGGATCGCTTTAGATCCATGGAAGCGAGGGACAGCTTCTCCTCGCTGTTGTATTTTAAGGCCCGCACATTGTATACATTGGTCAACTGATTGACGAGGTCCGGATCGGAGGAATTTATTTCGTACGACTTCTCCAGCTGTTTGATGGCCCCGTTGAAGTCGCCTTTTTCAAAGAGGGCCGTTCCTTCCAGAGTATACTTCTTCTCCAGGGCCTGATTGGTCCTGGGAAGGTCGGTCTGCGCGCGGGCCTCATCAGGGTCGGCTTTTAAAACCTCCAGAAATGCAATCCGGGCTTCCTCGTAATTTCCCTGCTCGAACTGTTCCTGCCCCTCATCATAATAGAAGTCCACGGTGGCCTCGATGTCTTTATCGAGAGCCTCGAGCAGCATACGGACCCTGCGGTGCTTTGGGTAACCTTCGAGGGCCTCTTCGAGCTCCTTCTTGGCCTTAAAGAGCTCTCCCTCCTTTTGGTCTTGCAGTGCCGCGTTCAAATGGGTGCTGGCCTCCGATACGCGGACGTTGGCCCTTTTAAGGTACTCCTGCGCCTGTTTGAAGCTTGGATGGTCCGAGGGCACGGTCGCCAGCTCCGTCACCGCGGATTTGTAAAGCCCGTCCCGGTAGAACTGTACGCCCCGGTGGTAGGCATCGGGGGCCTTGAATTTTTGAAAATGGAGCCAGTCCAACGGGGGATATTTCAGCAGACTGCAACCCATCAGCCCCCAAATCAGTCCTACGGACAGCGGCCAGAGAGGGGATCGGGTTTTTTTAATGACCATCGGCATATTTGTTCCTGATTTTTTCAATGACCCCGGCATCCAGCAGTTCCAGAAATAAACGGAGAACCTCCGGATCGAACTGACGTCCCTTGCCCGTAACGAGCCTTTTTCGGGCCTCATCTTCCGGCAAAGGCCCCCTGTAAGGTCGACTGGAAGTCATCGAGTCGTAGGCGTCCACCACGTTAATGATCCGGCTGCTTTGGGGGATCTGCTCTCCCTTCAGGCCTTGGGGATAGCCCTTTCCATTGAAAAATTCGTGGTGGGCATAGACGGCCATGGCTACCTGTTTGAGGGATTCGACCTCCTCCAGGATATGACGTCCGATCTCCGGGTGCAGATGCATGGTCTGCATCTCCTGGAAGGAAAGGGGCTTGGGTTTCATAAGAATCTCGTCCTTGATCCCTATCTTTCCAATATCGTGCAGAATCGCCGTCAACTCGAGTACTTTTAAGTCATTTCTCGATAGAGCCAAGCGCCTGCCGACTTGAACGGCATATTGGCTGACCCTCTGGCAGTGGCCTTGGGTATAGGAATCCTTCGCTTCAACGGCCGCCGCCAAGGCCCGGGTGGTCTCCAGGTAGCCACGCTCCACATCTTCATAAGCGCCCCTGAGGTGGCCTATCATGGAATTGAAGGATTTTCCCAACTGTCCCAACTCATCGCGACTTTTCTCGGGGATCCAGATCTCCAGGTTTCCGGTGGCGATTTCACCCGTGGCCCTTACAAGCTGGGCTACGGGGCGCAAAAACATATTGGATAGGAAAAATATACCCGCCACCCCGAGGAACAAACCCAATCCCATGGTCCAGAAAGTCCGGATTTCGGCCTCCCGGATTGTTTCTTCAATTCGTGCCGGATTGAGTTCGATATAGGCCCTGCCGATGATCTTGGTTCCGTATTGGATGGGAGATGAGATTTCAATGATGGGCAGCGATCCATCGAAGGTATGAATCAGGGTATTGTCGCTTGAACCGTCTTGTTGTCCCTGAACCGGGGGAACAAGAGGCTTGGAGATCTTGGTCATATCCGAGTGCATGATAATGACGTCTTGATTGTTTACAATAAATGCGGAAACGACGTCCTTGTTTTTCCGGATTGCCCCGATGAGAGAACTCAAGGTCAATAGATCGTGTCCCAGCAGTGCATCGCGGGAACTCACGGCCAAGTTGCCGGCCAGCAGGTTTCCGCGATTTTCGACCTCCTGAGCCAGGAAGTGCCTCTGTTGATCGAATGAGAAAAGGGAAACCATGAAAATGACCATGGAGAAGAGAAGACCGAATAGAACGATCAACTTTGTTTTGAGGCCGAAGGGGGTTAGGGTAAGCCAATGGAGCCGAGACCCCGGTCCTTTCTGCTTAAGTCCGTTTTGTTGGCTGGACACCCTCTCGATGCTTGTTTTCCCGAACGACATGGGGATTTTCATTGTTTTTTCGGATGGTTTGTTCACGATTTTAAGTATATCAGGAGCCGCTTTTTGGTCAAGGCAAGAAGGCCGTACTGATCGGGGTATTTTTTGTGGAATTCCGGGCGGCCAAACCGGACGGATCCTCGTGGAATCTACAGGCGGCCTGATCGGATAATCTCAGGAGGGGTAAAATTCGACCTTGTTGACATACGCATTGACGGCGTAGAGTTTCAGATTATTGGATTGGGAATCGTGCGGGTAAAGAAAAAAGCCCTGCCGGTCCTGGCCGTAATTCTGGGTATAACCGTAGAGAATCTCGCCGTCCTTGAAATGAACAACGGTTTTTTTTCCGTAAAATGTCTTTCCGGGCTTTGAAAACGCTTTGTCTTCCTGGTATTCTTTCTTTCCCACAAAGTCCTTCACGAAGAAAATTCCTTTGAGGTCTCCGATGGAAACCTTGACGGATGTACTCGTCGACGGTCGATTCACCAAGGACAGGTGAAAACTGTCCCGGTTTGTGGAAAAATCCTTGGAAATTCCCTTAAGGACCCGGCCGCTTTGGAAGCGAACGACCAATTTCTGATCCGACACGGTGAGCGTCCCTCCTATTTTTCCCCGGAAAGACAGGGACTTTTCATTTTCGGAAATTTCGAACGGATAATCGGATCGTTGCGCTCTTTGCTATAAGGATACCCGACTTATTTGTCCTGTCAAATCATATAATACGCATGCTTTTTCGGGTTTTGGCGTCCTGGCGAGATCTCTTCATGAAAATTGGAACGGTGGGCTGATGGTAGGTCGCTTGCCGGTTCGGAGATCGTCGTCTCGATCGGTGCGATCGGAATATCATCCGCTTCGTACCACCCGTTCGGGATTTTCTCGCCGGACTACCAGTACGTCTTCAGAATGAGCCCGATCCGGTTAATATGGGCGGGCGAGGAACGCTGGTCATTCTGCCGCGCATAGTAGGGCTCGATTCGCCAATGCTCCGTCAGCTCGACCTCGGCCCCGGCCTGGTAGACCTGACGGTTCCAGGCATAAAAGCGGGTGTCGTAGAAAAACTCGGCTTCCGTGTAGGGCACCGCGGTCACGCCACCCACGGAAAGCACGCGTTCGATCCCCACCTTTTCGCGATAGCGCTGTGAATAGTCGCCGTCGATGAAACGCAGGTCCACGTGGATGCGGTTGTACAGCCAGACCTCGAAGGGCAGCGGCGCGCGGCCTGTGGCTTCGACGATTCCCCGGTTTTCGTTCGAAGCCCCCTCCTCACCGACAAGGTTACCGGAGTATTGATAACCGATCCGGACCCAAAGGTACCGGTCCCGCTCCCAGTCCGCCTCGCGGAATTTGCGACGGAAGATCGGCTTGACTGTCATGTCAAGATGCACGCCGACCGCTCCGTCCGTTGTATCTTCGCTCAGATTCCGGGTGAGATTGGCTAGAAAGAAAAGCCTTGTGGTGTCGGAGAGCTTGACGAAAACGTTCATCTCCGGCACGAGTTCCGCTTGCGTGTCGTCTGCAAGAACCTGCGCGGCAACGACGAACAGAACGGCCACGGCAACGGTCAAAGTGATGAACGCGCGCGCACACCGCGAATCGCTTTTAATCATGCCGTGCCAATTATCTAAATTCCCTCCTGTTCCATGTCGTTGCACCGAACCGCGCGCGATCGAGCGGCCCGAGCGCGTTTCCCCGTCCGCCGCCTTGCGCACGATCCAGACCGCCTCGATGAGCGAGGCACCCGAAAGGGACTGGTGGCGATGATTCCGGAGAGCAACGCCCCCTGTGCGAAGAGGATCGGACCGAAGGCGTAGGCGGCCTTGCCCAGAAA